>DAOVTE010000014.1 GCA_030627705.1 Bacteroidales bacterium | reverse complement strand
TGGCTTGTGAATACAGGTTGGGTAGGCGGAAAATTTGGAGTTGGGAAACGTATTTCTATCCGACATACACGAAATATGCTTAATGCAGCCTTAGATGGGAAACTAGATAATATTGAATTCCGTAAAGATAAATTATTTGGTTTTGATATTCCTTTGTCTTGTCCAGGTGTTCCTGATGATGTTTTCGAACCATCAAATGCTTGGGGTAATAAAGGCGATTATTGGAAAAAATACGATGCACTAGTCTCTCGTTATATTGAGAACTTTAAATTATTCACTGAAGGCACACCAGATGAAGTTAAACGAGCTGGACCTAAACGTTTGAGTATGGTTAACGAGTAAAACTACTTGTTAACTTAAAAAAATCCTCTACAAAATTAATTGTAGAGGATTTTTTGTTTAAACTATTTTAACTAATCCTAAATATATTAAATTTAGATATAGATGGTGTCCACCACTTTTATAACATTAAAATGTTAATTACTATCCAAATTTTACATAAATCCATAATAATAATTTTATAATTTTGAATAATCATATATAAAACCGTGTAGTTCTATATAAATATCTTTATACTTTATTCCTGCTTTCAAAAAGTCAGGTTTTATAAATAAATAACGAATCTAATGTTAAGAAAAATAATAATATTTGTCTCCATATTAACTATTATAGGCGTAGCTGCATATGTATTCTTTTATTTTGATAAATCTACTCAGCAAATTTCTTCTAGTATTAGTATAATTCCTGTAAATGCTGCAATGATTTTAGAAATAGAAGATTTATCAGAATTTATTACAACTGTCAAAGATGGTAATCAATTTTGGCAAGATATATATGAGATAAAAGATATATCTGAACTAAATTCCCAAATGACTTTCATCGATTCAATAATAAAAACTGACATTGAAATAGAAGAGCTAATAAAGCGTAATTCATTAATAATATCATTACATCTAACAGGAAAGACTAGGTATAACTTTATATATACAATTGCTTTATCCCCAGCTATTACCCAAGATAAAATAAAAAGAAAATTAGAAAATATTATCGCCAGCAAGGGTATTATAAAAACTAGAGAATATAATAGCAGAACTATTTATGATATCGACATAAAAAATGAAAATTATTCATACTCAATAATAAATAATAATCTGTGCTTTTCAGAATCGTCTATATTAATTGAAGATGCAATTAGACAACAACAAACTAATATATCACTACTAAAAGATAGAGGATTTACTAATGTCAGCAAAACTGCTGGAAAAAATGTAGATGCTAATTTATATTTAAATTATAAATATTTTCCTAAACTTGCATCAATATTCTTAAATAATAATTACAGAAATAATATAAATTCATTTACAAATTTTGCAAACTGGACAGAATTAGATTTAAACATAAGTGATGAGAAAGTTCTTCTAAATGGCTTTACTTATACTAACGATTCTGTGAATAATTTTTTAAATATATTTTTGCAACAAGAGCCCATAAGTATAGATATTGATGAAGTATTGCCCGCAAGCACAACAGTTTTATTAGTTTTTGGTATTAGCGATGCCCTTAAATATAAAGCAGATTGTCATAACTATTATAGTAGAAATGGAACTTTAAAACCTTTCGAAGAAAAAATAAATGATATTAAAAAAGATTACGAGATTGATATTGAAGAAACTATGTATTCTATTTTAGATAATCAAATAGCAATTGCATATACTAAAATTAATAATTTAGATATCGATGAGTATACTTTTTCTGTAATAAAAACAATAAGCAAGAGCAAAGCAAGAGAAAAATTATTATCGATTCTAGAACGTTATTCTAATAAAAATAATACTTCTGTAGAATCATTAACGTATACATACAAAATTGATGAAGATACAGAATTTTCTATTTATAAAATGCCAATACCATATTTCACTTGGAAAGTTTTTGGAGATGTATTTTCTAAGGTAGAAACTAATTATTTTACTTTTTACGATAATTACTTAATATTTGGTAAATCAATTAAAACATTATCAAATTTCTTATACGATAACGTTCTTGAAAAAACGCTAAATAACGACATTGATTATAATAATTTCATAGATGATTTGTCATCTAAATCAAATTTTTTCTTCTTTGCAAATGTTACTCCAGCAAAAGCTTTAGTAGATTATTATTTTAGTGAAGATTTTAGTTCAAGTTTCGAAAAAAATATCGAAAGCTATAAAAAATATCAATCATTAGGTATACAATTTAGCACCAATAATAATATGATTTATAATAATATTTTATTAAAATACAATCCAATATATAAAGAAAAACCACATACCGTTTGGGAAAGCCACGTTGAAAATAAAATTAATATAAAGCCCAAATTCTTAATAAATCATAATAATAACAAGAGTGAAATATTCATTCAAGATATAAACAACAATATTTATTTAATTAATCAAGAAGGCCGAATTCTTTGGAGAAACCAACTATCAGAAAAAATAACAAGCGATATTTATCAAATAGACTATTATAACAATAATAAATTACAAATCTTATTTAGCACTAAAAGCCAAATTCATTTACTTGATAGAAATGGAAATTATGTTGAGCGATATCCAATAAAGCTAAAAGAACATACCACAAACGGTATTTCATTAGTAGATTACGACAATAATAAGAACTATAGAATATTAGTAGCAACAAACAATAAAAGCGTGTATCTGTACGATAAAGAGGGCAATATTATTCCTGGCTGGGAATTTAATAAAACCGAACATATTGTGAAAAGTAAGATTCAACATTTTAGAATAAAAGACAAAGATTATATAGTGTTTTCAGATACACTAAATACTTATGTTTTAGATAGGAAAGGGAAAATTAGAGTAGATATAAAAAATCAATTTATTAAATCTGCTAATAATATATTTTACTTAGAAAATAATTCAACTCCAGAAAAAGCAAGATTAGTTACAACAACTAATTCTGGGGAAATAGTATCGATATATTTCGATGGTAAGGTTAGCAAACAAAAAATTAAAGAATTCTCAGAAGATCATTATTTCGAACTTAAAGACATAAATGGTGATAATAAAAACGATTATGTAATTGCTGACAATAAATCTGTTTATGTTTATTCGCAAACAAAAAAAGAAATAATGTCGTATAAGTTTAGCAGTGAGATTGAGGATAAACCTACAATATATGTTTTTCCAAACAACGAACGCAAAATAGGAATAGTATCGCAAAAAGAAAACAAAATATATTTAATAAATAGTGATGCAAGCTTATACGATGGATTTCCTTTAAATGGAAATACTATGTTTAGTATAGGGCATTTGTATAAAAATAACAATAAATTTAACTTAATTGTTGGTAGTAACGATAGCTTTTTATATAATTACGAAGTTGAATAATATATTTTACACAACTATTTGACAATATTTTTGTCTCTGAAGTAACTAATGTTTATTTTTATTAAATAAAAAAAATAAAATATGAAAAATAAAATAATTGTAATTAGCATAATTACGGCAATAACGATAGGGTTTATTACTCAATCTTGTGTAAAAGACAGTTTTGATTTTGATAAATTATCAACTGATATGGTATTTAACCCTAATATTGCTGTACCTCTTATAAACTCTAAACTTACTTTACGTGATTTAGTTCGTGATTGGGACGATAACGAGCTTTTTGAAGAAGATTCAACAGGTTTTTTATACTTAATGTATAGTAAACATATTTTCTCAAAAACAGCTAAGGATGTTGTGAAAATACCAACTCAATCTTTTACAAATTCGTATATAGCACCAACAAATATAGATTTAAATTCTGTAACTTATACATATACAGACAACACCATAGAAGATTTTTCGGTAAATAACTCAAGTAGGCTAGAAACAATAATCATCAAATCTGCTCTACTTTCAATTAACATTACTTCTTCGCAAAATTTAAACGGAACTGTAGAACTCGAATTTCCATCAATAAAAAAGAATGGAACATCATACACCAAGATAATTAATTTGTCTACAGGTGGCGACACCACATACAACGACTTAAATGAATACACAATTGATTTAACTACAGATAACCCTGCCTATAATAAATTACCCGTTAACTATAACATTAACCTAACTAATTCTAATGCAAGCTTTAATACAGGCGACGAAATGTTTGCCGCAACTATATCCTTAAACAATATAGAGTATAAAACTATTATTGGATTTATTGGGCAAGACATAATTAGTATTCCTAGCGATTCCGTTCACCTAGATATTTTTGACAAAGCGTTTGATGGTGACATCTTCTTTATGGATCCCAAGTTTAAGATATTTATTAATAATTCGTTTGGAATACCTATGCAATTCGAATTTGATTCGTTTAAACTATACAACGCTGTGAATGAAACTTATGCAAATTATCAATTCCCTATAGCTCATAATCCGCTTACAATTGACTATCCTACACTATCAAATATAGGAACTTCTAGAGCTACAAATTTTGTTATGGATACTTTAAGTTTCCCTGCTATTAGGGATATTATTAGTTATAATCCTAAATTTATAATATTTGGTGTAGATGGTAAAATAAACCCAACAGACCCAGGAACAAACGATAATTTTGTTTTAGATACAAGTAAATTTGATGTGAACCTTAAAATAGAATTGCCAATCTGGGGTAGAGCAAAATACTTTGTTTTGCAGGATACTTTCGATTTAGATATGAGCAATTTCTATCAAGATATTGATAGTTTAGAATGGATGCTTTTTAGAATTAATGCAGATAATGCCATGCCTTTAGAAGTTGGAATACAAATTTATTTCGTAGATCAAGAATTTTCTATTATTGATTCTTTATACGACAATGGACAAATGAATATTCTAGAGTCTGGTGTAATAGATGGCTCTGGTAAAGTAGTTCAACCAACAAATAAAATCTCAGATTTTAAATTTTCAAGCGAAAGGTTATCAGGCCTGCATGACGTAAGATATATTTTTACTAGAGGTTACATAAATACAACAGACGAAGCTACAAAACTAGTTAGGTTTTATGAAGGAGATTATGTTAGTTTCAAAATGGGAGTACAAGCACAAGCTTTTATTATAAGATAAATTCAAATTTAACAAAAGAATATTATGAAACAAATATATAAGTCAATAGCAATAATATTAATATTAACTATTACAGTAGGGAAAAGTTATGCGCAAGTAAATAATACTTTGTATTATATGTCTAAAATTCCACAAGCTAAATATATGAATCCTGCATATCAAAACGATTGTAAGTTGCACATTAACGGATTCCTTTTATTTTCTTCTACACATTTTTCTTACGACAACAATTTTATGTCCCTTGATGACTTTATTTACCAAGGTTCAGGATCTATGTCTGATTCATTAGTTACTGCTTTTCACTCTCTAGAAGATGGACAAAAATTTGTAGAAGGTTTAAGACCTGTAAACTTTATTCGAACAGAACTTGATATCAATTTACTCTCTGTAGGATACAAATATAAAGATTACGACTTCTCTTTTGCAATAAGAGAAAGATTCGAAGCACGTGCTAGTTTTTCTCAAGATTTAGTGCAATTATTAACCGAAGGCAATGGAAAATCATTAATAGACAAAGATGTACAATTAGGTAATTTTGGAGTAACAGCAACTCACTTTAGAGAATATGATCTTGGAGTTTCAAAAAAAATAAATTCTAAGATTACTGTTGGAGCAACCGTAAAATTATTATTCGGAAAAGAAAACCTATGGACAAAAACTAATGATTTAACATGGAATACAAATTCTCAAGATTTTGCATATAATTTTAATGCTGATATAGATCTTAGAATGTCGCAACCATTGTACGAAATAGAAAAGTTTGAGTACGACTATGTTAACGATTCATTAATTTTCGAAGACTCAACTTACTCCGATCTAGACCCTATAAAAGATGTTGTACTAAACAATAGTAATGTTGGGTTTGGTATAGATTTAGGAGCTGTATACAAATACAACGATAAATTTACATTTTATGCAAGCGTTGCAGATTTAGGATATATTAAATGGAAAACAAATACTGCAACATTTCAAATAAATGGACAATACACTTACGATGGATTTGATATACAACCATTATTTTCAGAAAACGACTCAATAATTGAGGAAAATACAAGTAACACTACAGACTCTGTAATAAATATTTTTATGCCACAATTTAATGGAGATCCATACAATTCTTATTTAACTCCTAAAATTTTCTTAGGAGGCACATATAATATCAACGAAAAAATAAATATTGGTGTTTTAGGTAGAGGTGAGTTCTTCCAAAATAAGTTCTATTCATCAGTAACAATAACAGGGAATACAAATTTTAAAAAATGGTTTTCTGCAACTATGAGTTATTCTATAATGAATAATAGTTTTAATAATTTAGGTATAGGTTTGATGGCAAGAGCAGGTTTTGCGCAATTCTATATAGTAACCGACAATGTATTAGCTGCTTTCCCACAGTCAACAAGAACTGTAAACTATAGAGCAGGAATCAATCTGTTATTTGGTTGTAAAGAAAAACAAGATAATACTATTATAGAATAATAATATTTGTATTTTATATCACAAGGCTGTTGATTTTCAACAGCCTTTCTTATTCAATAGATTAAGAACAAAACGTTTATGTTTTCGGTGCAAACCTAAATCGCTTATTTATACTGTTTTTAAATATGAAAAATATTTACATAAATATTTTTGTATATGTTTGAACATATCTATATTTGCAAATCTTAAAAAATTATAAAAAATATTAATTAACTAAAATCAAACGATTATGTTTATAGTAATGATAGTAATTTTTGTTCTTGGCTATGCAATGATAGCTTTAGAACACCCAATTAAGGTAGACAAAGCAGCTTCTGCTTTATTAATTGGAACAATAACATGGGCGGTTTATGTATTAAACGGAGTAGGA
The DNA here is from genome assembly GCA_030627705.1 of Bacteroidales bacterium. Classification (GTDB taxonomy): domain Bacteria; phylum Bacteroidota; class Bacteroidia; order Bacteroidales; family JAFGXI01; genus DAOVTE01. The sequence continues at coordinate 17,266 of DAOVTE010000014.1, read as the reverse complement.
ATACTTAGCTTAGGTCATAATGTAGCTTGGAACGAGATAGCTTTAAATGCACACGATTTAGCATACGAATCTACTCATTTTATTAAGCACGAATTATCTCATCATCTTGTTGATATTGCTGAGATTCTATTCTTCTTACTTGGTGCAATGACAATTGTAGAAGTTGTTGATAGACATAATGGTTTCAGACTTATTACAGATAAAATTAAAACAACCGACAAAGTAAAATTACTTTGGATTTTCTCTATTCTTACATTCTTTATGTCTGCTGCTTTAGATAACCTTACAACTACAATTGTAATGGTTGCTTTAATCAGAAAAGTAATGTCAGATCAAAAAACAAAATGGTTTTATGCATCAATGGTTGTATTAGCCTCTAATGCTGGTGGAGCTTGGTCTCCAATTGGCGATGTAACTACAATTATGCTTTGGATTGGCGAACAAATTACAGCTCAAAGAATTATTATAGATACAATTATTCCTAGTTTTGTTACTATGATTGTTCCAGTAATAATATTAACTTTTACGTTAAAAGGGAATGTTACTCCAGCAGAACTTAAAGAAGATGATGATGGACTAGAAAAGGTAACTAAAGGCGAAAGTAATTTATTATTCTTTTTAGGAGTAGGTTTATTATTATTTGTTCCAGTATTTAAAACAGTAACTCACCTGCCTCCATTCATTGGAATGCTATTCGGTTTAGGAACCATCTGGTTAGTAACAGAAATTATGCACAGAAGCAAATCTGCTGGTTTTAAAAAGAAATATAATGTTATTGGAATTTTAAAACACGTTGATGTAGCAACAATTTTCTTCTTTTTAGGTATTTTATCAGCTGTAGCAAGTTTACAATCTGCAGGTCACTTATCATTATTAGCAGGCTACTTAGATGATAATTTAGGAAATATTTACCTTATCGATTTAGCAATTGGTGTACTATCATCAATAGTAGATAATGTACCATTAGTAGCAGGCGCAATGGGAATGTACGGAGTAGAAACTAGCGAAGCTGTGATCTCAGCTGGTGGTTACGCTGCAGAATTTGCTCAAGATGGTAACTTCTGGAAATTCTTAGCATTCTGCGCAGGAACAGGTGGTTCTATCTTAATTATTGGTTCTGCTGCTGGTGTTGCCGCAATGGGATTAGAAAAAATAGATTTCATATGGTATGTTAAAAAAATTAGTCTTCTTGCATTAGCTGGTTATTTAGCAGGTGCAGCTACATACTGGATGATGTTTGGTATGTAAAATAATATTTGTTTTAAACTTATAAATCTCCCTAAATTATTAGGGAGATTTTTTTTGATATACATACTGCAAGTTTTAATTATAATTAATTGCAAAAAACATAATATTTTAGTACTTTTGCTTGTTATAATAAACAATGGTAAAGCATATGACTATGAAAAATAATACTAAAATAATAATAATCTTTCTAATATTTGGGACAACATTTTTTACATCTTGTAAAGAACCAGCAAAGCCTACAGCTACAATAACCGTTTTAGACCTAGCTAACCAGCCTGTTGGAGAAGCAATTGTTACTGTTTATTCGATTGAACAAAATGGGTATATTGATATCGAAAACAGGATACTAGATACTACAAATTTTACCGATGATAATGGAAGAGTAAGTTTCGAATTTAACAACGAAGCTATTCTTAACGTAAGGGCAGAAAAAATCATAAATAGCAAACTATCTTACGTAGGCGACGGAGCAATAATTCTTACAGAAGACGAAGACTATAAAGAAACTATTATCATAAGATAATATAATTTTTTTATACATTCTTTTTAATCTTAAAACATAAGAAATGAGTTGTTGTGGAACAGACACAAGAGGTTGCTTTACCGTTGATAACAATCCAACATCTGAAAATACTGGATGCAGTTTAAACAAACTTGATGTAAACGATTGGTTATTAGGGCTAAATAGCTATAAAAAAAATCACGATATTGTTGAAGTTAGGTTTAAAAATACATTAAAAGAGTACTATATTAATGTAAATAAACTTAAATTAAAGAAAGGAGATACCATTGCAGTTGAAGCGTCTCCTGGGCATGATATTGGTATCGTATCATTAGTTGGAGAGTTGGTTTTTGAGCAATTACGAAAAAAAAATATCAATTGGAACAAAACCGAATTTAAAAAAATATATCGCAAAGCAAAACCTTCAGATATTGAGAAATGGAATGAAGCAATTGCTCTAGAGAGCTCTACAATGCTTAAATCTAGACAATTAGCAAAAAAGCTAAATCTAGATATGAAAATTGGAGATGTAGAATATCAAGGTGATAAAACAAAAGCAATATTCTACTATTTAGCCGAAGAAAGAGTAGATTTTAGAGAATTAATTAAAATATTAGCCGAAGAGTTTAATGTTAGAATTGAGATGCGCCAAATTGGAGCCAGGCAAGAAGCAGGAAAAATTGGAGGAATCGGGTCTTGCGGAATGGAACTATGTTGCAGCAAATGGATGTCTAATTTTAACTCCGTGAGTACTAACTCTGCACGTGTTCAAGAATTATCTCTTAATCCTCAAAAATTAGCTGGACAATGTGGTAAACTAAAATGCTGTCTTAATTTTGAGGCTGATAGTTATAAAGATGCTAAAAAAGATTTTCCTAAAACTGATAAACCATTAGAAACAGAAAGTGGCAGAGCGTTCTATCAAAAAACAGATGTATATAAACGAATAATGTGGTATACACAGAAAATTGATGGTATAATTAAATTTACAGAAATACCCGTTGACAGGGTTAAAGAGATTATTGAAATCAATAAATCAGGGAATAAAGTTGAGTCTTTAATCGAAAAAGAAATAGTAGCTATAAAATCAGAATTTGTTGACGCAGTTGGTTTTGATAGCATAGACAGATTTAGCAAAAAGAAACCTAAAAAGAAGAAAAAAAAATGGCGACCACGAGAAAAAAAATAATTTTTCTTTTTACTCTAGCATTTATTTTATTTATTTCTTGCAATAATTCCGTATTTGATAATAGTTATAAGTTTAATAATGCTGGATGGAATAAAGATTCCATAGCTATTTTCTTGGTTAATATTGAAAACACAAATGAAGGCTACGATATATTTATTAAATTAAAAAATACAGATAGCTATCAGTATAGTAATTTATTTTTATTCACAAAAATTATTTCTCCAAAAGGAAAAATAATTACAGATACCATAGAATGTGTAATTGCCGATAATAATGGTAAATGGTATGGTAATAAACAATCAGAACTATATTATAATAAATTAAATTTCAGAAAGAATATAGCTTTTCCAATAAAAGGAGTTTACACTTTCGAAATTGAACAAGCAATGCGACTAAATAACCTACTCGAGATTAAAGAAATTGGTCTTAGTGTAGAAAACACAAAATAAAGTGGGTAAAAATAAACTAGCACGTTTCGAAGAAAGTAAAACTTTCTTGAATTTTTTTCAGCATTCTTATAAAGAAATAATTGCAAATGGCTTTTCTCTAAAAGGAAATTGGCATAAAAATTACTTTAAAAACAATAATCCAATTATTTTAGAACTAGGCTGCGGCAAAGGCGAGTATACATTAGGCTTAGCACAAAAAAACCCAAATATCAATTATATTGGCATAGATGTAAAGGGTGCCAGAATATGGCGAGGAGCTAAAACAGCTACTAAAAATAAAATGCAAAATGTTGCTTTTGTTAGATCAAGAATAGAGATGATAGAAAATTATTTTGCAAAAGATGAAGTTAGCGAAATATGGATTACTTTTCCAGATCCACAAGCAAGAAAACGTAGAACAAAAAAACGACTAACAGGATCTAGGTTCCTAAGTTCTTACACAAATATTTTAAAAGAAAATGGTTTTATTAATCTTAAAACAGATAGTAACCTACTTTTTGATTATACAAAAGCGTTAGTAGAAAAAAATAACTTTAAAGCTATAACAGTAAATAATAATATTTATAATAATCCCGAAATACCATTTGAGCTAACAATTAAAACATACTACGAGCAAAAATTTTTAGATCAAGGAGAAAATATAAATTATATTAAATTTCTAATATCAAGATACATAGATATTCAAGAGCCTGATGATGACTTCTTTATTGATGTACAAAAATCATAAATTATATCAATCGAATAATTATTAATAAATTAAAGTGTGTAAGCATATAATAAGCTAAAACAAGGTATTTATAATTAATACAATAAAGTAATATTAGTTCTAAATTTTTATTTGTGGTATTTTTAATTATATTGCATTATTATAAAAATAACAAAAGTAATCAGATGGAAAAATACGTTATTGAATATTCATTTAATTCATCACCTAAAGTGCTTTTTAATAGATTAAGTACTGCCAGTGGTCTAACGGAATGGTTTGCAGACGATGTAAAATTAAGAGGAAAAATATTTACATTTGTATGGGATGGATCCGAGCAAGAAGCCGAGTTACTAGGCAGAAAAGACTTAAAGTATGTTAGATTTCATTGGATTGATGATGAAGATGAAGAAACTTATTTTGAATTTAAAATGAATGTTGACGAACTAACAGGTGATGTAGCCCTAATAATTACTGATTTTGCCGAAGAAGGAGAAGAACAAGACGGAATTGAACTATGGAATCAGCAAGTTTCTGAACTAAAACATATTTTAGGAATATAAAATAATTAAAAAAAAACATAAAATTAAAACTTTGTATCATATACAAAGTTTTTTTTTGCTTAAACTACAAGTATAATTATTAAATTTGCAAAAAGATAAACGTTAGAAAGTGAAAAAACTGCATATATTTTTGTTAAAATCATATATAGGACCATTTGTAATGACATTCTTCATCTCATTATTCTTGCTACTAATGCAGTTTCTTTGGAAATATATAGACGATTTAGTTGGTAAAGGACTAGAAGGTATAGTCATTCTAGAATTAATGATGTATGCTGCAGTAAACCTAATTCCAATGGCGTTACCATTGGCAATCTTACTTTCATCAATAATGACATTTGGTAATCTTGGCGAGAATTATGAATTAGTTGCCCTTAAATCTTCTGGAATATCACTCCAAAGAATAATGCTTCCACTAATTATTGTTTCAATGCTTATAAGTGTTGGAGCATTCTATTTCTCCAACAATATTATGCCAATTACAAATTTAAAGTTTAGATCCATATTGCACGATGTAAGAAAGCAAAGACCCGAATTAAGCATAAAAGAAGGGCAATTTTACAACGGAATAGATGGTTACAGCATAAGAGTTGGCAAAAAGAATAAAAAAACAAACATGATGTATGATTTAATGATTTATGATCATACAAAAAAAGAAGGGAACACAAATGTTACCGTTGCAGACTCTGGAAACATGCACCTTATTGATAGTAGCAGATATATGATTCTTAAGCTTTATGATGGTAAAAAATACGAACGTTTAGAGGAACCCGCAAAAAATAGAAGACAAAAAACATATCCTTTTCAGAGAGATTATTTTAAAGAGGAAATTATACTTTTCGAACTTTCTGGTTTTGGATTTGAAAGATCTGACGAATCATTATGGAAAGATAATTACGAAATGCTTAATGTTAAGCAACTACAATTCACAATAGATTCTTTAAAACTAGCATTGGTTGATAAGAAAATGAGCTTTACAAAAAACGTATTTATTTCGCATTACTTTAGACGAGAAATAAAAGTCGATTCTCTAAAAACAGACTCCCTATTAAAATTAAAAAATATTTATGTAAACACAGATAGCCTTTATAATAGTTTAGAAGTATCAAAAAAACAACGTATTGTAGAGATGGCGCTAAATTATGCTAGAGCTACTAAAAGCTACATATATACCTCAACAGACGATATTCAATATAGGAAAGAATGGATTAGTAAGTTTTTTATTGAATGGCATAGAAAATTTACGCTATCAATATCATGTATAATTCTATTTTTTATAGGTGCACCACTTGGAGCAATTATTCGTAAAGGTGGATTAGGAATGCCAGCCGTTGTCTCTGTACTGTTTTTTATTCTCTACTACATAATATCAATTACTGGAGAAAAATTTTCTAAAGAAGGAGTATTACTTCCTGCTGAAGGAATGTGGATGTCTACAGCCATTTTATTACCTTTAGGAATATTTTTAACATACAAAGCTACTACAGACTCTGTTATTTTTGACATAACAACATATCTTGAACCAGTTAAAAAAATATTAAACAAGGTTTTTAAATCTAAGATATAATAAAAAACACAAAATGAGAATCCTGCAAATATGTAATAAAGTACCTTATCCACCAAGCGACGGTGGAGCAATTGGTATATTAAACTTTACAAAGGGATTTGCAGATATTGGACATAAGGTTACAGTTTTTGCAATGAATACAAACAAACATTATTGCGATATTAATTGTGTGCCTAAAGAGTTAAAAACAAAAATAAACTTTATTATTATAGATGTTCCTGCAAAAATAACTGCATACGGTGCGTTTATAAACCTGCTATTCTCAAAATTACCATACAATGCCGAACGTTTTATTGATGATAATTTTAAAGAACAATTAACTAATCATCTTAAAAAAAATGATTATGATGTAATTCAATTAGAGGGATTATATCTTTATCCTTACGAGAAAATAGCACGAAAATACTCTAAAGCATTAATATCTTTGCGCTCGCATAATGTAGAATACGAGATTTGGGATAGAGTTTCGAAGCAAGAAGGCAGTTTTATTAAAAGAAAGTATTTAGAAATCTTGACTAAACGCCTAAAGAGGTTTGAAAAAGAGAGTTTAAACAATTATGATGTGTTAGTTCCTGTAACCAAGCGAGACAATAAAAAACTAGACGAAATGGGAAATATTAAGCCTTCGTTAGTAATACAAACAGGAGTTTATTTAAATCATATTAAACCAGATACAAGCGAAGTAGAATACCCTTCTGTATTTCATATAGGAGCATTAGATTGGGCTCCAAACCAAGAAGGTTTAAAATGGTTTTTCGAGAATGTTTGGAAACAAGTTGTAGAATTATTACCAAATATAAAAATATACATAGCAGGCAGAAATGCTCCACAATCTATGATCTTATACTTAAAGAAACAGCCCAACCTTATATTCTTGGGCGAAATTGATGATGCATATAAATTTATGAACAAAAAAGCAATAATGATTGTACCTTTGCTTTCTGGCAGCGGTTTGCGTGTAAAAATTATAGAAGGAATGTCATTAGGAAAAACAATAGTTTCAACAACAATCGGTACGGAGGGCTTAGAAACAACAAACAATAATAATATTATTATTACTGATGAAGCAAGCATATTTGCTAAAAGCATTATCAATCTATCTAACAATAAGCAATTATATAATGAAATTGGAACTAGAGCAATAGAATTTAGCAATAATAACTTTAACATTATAGAAATCTGCAAAAAACAAACAGCCTTCTTCGAAAAAAACATTAGTACTATTTTACAATAATTACTAATATCTTACTATTTATACACATTATTAATACCCCAAATTACAACATAAGAAAAAGAACTAACTAATAAATATATCATAATTGCATTAATTGTTTTTATGATTGATAAATTTATTATACTTTTGGAAACTCATGAATAAACAGCACGAAAAGGAACAATATAATTTCGACTCTATTAATTTAGTAGAGTTTATATATAAATGGAAAAAGCAGTTGGCTATTTTAGTTTTTTTAAGTATTATAATTTCTATTATAATTTCATTATTAATAGACGAAAAATATAAATCAACAGTTATTTTATTTCCTGCATCTAGCGCTTCAGTCTCAGAATCGTTGCTTGCTGAGCATTCTGCTTCTACTAAAGATATTCTAAAATTTGGAGAAGAAGAAGAAACCGAACAGCTTTTACAAATTCTAAATTCTTACGAAATTAGAGATTACATTGTTAATGAATATGATTTAATAAATCATTACGAAATAGAAAATAACTCAAAATTTCCATTAACAAAATTACATGAAACTTTTAATGATAATGTTTCGTTTCGAAGGACAGAATACATGTCTGTTGAAATTGAAGTTTTAGATAAAATCCCTGGTATTGCTGCTAATATAGCAAATGATATTGCTCTAATGATTGATTCTGTGATGAATAGAATGCGCGGAAAAAGAGCAAGAAAAGCATTACAAATTGTTAAAAATGAATATAAAAATTTAGTAAATATTCATAAAGCAACAAACGATTCGCTAACAATTTTAAGAAAGCTTGGAATAAACGATTACGAATCACAGTCTAGAGCCATGAACGAAGCTCTTGGAATTGCAATAATAGATGGGAATAAAACTGCAGTAAAAGCAATAACAGAACAACTAGATATATTATCAAAATATGGTGGAGCATACGTAATGCTTAGAGATAGACATGTTTATGAGGTTGAAAAAATAAGTAAACTTGAAACAAAATTAGTTGAGTCTGAAGTTGATGCTAGACAAGTTCTATCAAATATTTTTATTGTAAACAAAGCAGAAGTTGCTGAAAAAAAATCCTACCCAATAAGATGGCTTATTGTGGTTATTTTTACTATAGGAGCATTTATTATATCACTTATGGCATTAATGATATATGATAATATATTGCTCAAAAAAAAAAACTAAAAATTAATCATAATAATAGATTAACTTTTAATTTAGAAAATATTTTCGGAGAATATAAATATGAAATTATGGAGAACTATTTTAAGAATAAAAGTTTATTAACAATTATTAGGAAGTGGAGAATTCACTTATTAATAATAATGATTTTGTCTATTGTTTTGTCTGCTTTCTTTTCTTCTGAGATATTTATTAAGCCAAAATTCAAATCTATTGGAGTAGTATATCCTATAAATCTATACTTATATTCTGACGAATCTGAAGCAGAACAAATGTTGCAAATGTTTCAATCTAGAGATATTATTACAAGACTAGAAAGCGACTTCTCATTATATGAACATTATAAAATTAATCCAAAAGATAAATTTGCCTATACATATTTGTTAGCAGAAATTAACGAAAACATTAGTTTTAGAAAAACCGAATATGAATCTATAGAAATTAAAGTTCTAGATATAAACCCATTAATTGCTAGTAATATTGTAGATTCTATTATTGTGTATTTTAATAAAAAAGTTTCTATTTTACATAGAATTAAACATAAAGAGGTTGTTGAAATAAGTAGCACCGATTTAAAGTCAAAAGAAGAAGATATTTCATTATTAGAAAATGATATTACCGAATTAAGAATTAAATATGGATTATTAGATTTTGAGATTCAATCTAAAGAACTTACACGAGGTCAGGTTAAGGTACTAGCAGAAGGGAAATCTAGTACATCTAAAGAGATATTAAACCTTATTGACAACCTAAAAACTAAAGGTGAAGAATTAAAAGGGCTTGATGTTAAAATTAAATACGAAAGGATTAGAGCAGATTCAATAACAAAGGTATTGGAAGATCATATATCTGCATATAATAAAAAAATTACATATGCTCAGGTAGTATCATATCCTTATGCTGCAGATAAAAAATCATATCCTGTTAGGTGGATAATCGTTTTATTATCAGTACTTTCAGCATTACTTCTATCTATTATTGCAATAGGAATGATTGAAAGCAAAAAAGAATAACAAATTAAATTATTTACTTTTCTGAAATTAAAAAAAATAATTTGGGTTTATTTCTTCACAATACTTTTTATTGTGTTAAATGCTTATTTTTTAATAAATGAGAAATACTTATTTACGCTTTTACCTTTTGGCTTATTAGTAATATTTTTCGCAATCTTTGCCCTTGATAAATTAGTGCTTGCAATAGTTTTTTTAACTCCTATATCAATACAATTAAAAGAGTTAATTCCAGGATTAGATTTTAATTTTTCTATACCAACAGAACCATTATTAGCAGGTATATTAATAATTTTTATTTTCAAGCTTGTTTTAGATAAAAAGTTTGATAAAAAGATATTGTACCACCCAATATCAATATTAATATACATAAATATCTTTTGGATTTTTATTACAAGTATTACTAGTACAATGCCTTTGGTTTCTTTTAAATTTTTATTATCCCGAATGTGGTTTATAGCAACATTCTATTTTATTGCAACACAAATTTTTATCAACAAACAAAATATACATAAATATTATTGGTTGTATGTTCCAACATTAATAATTGTGATAGCATATACAATTAACAGACATTTGTCTTTTGGACTATATGATCAAGAGGCTGCAAATTTTGTTTGCAACCCGTTTTACACTGATCACACCTCGTATGGTGCAGTTCTAGCTATGTTAATTCCTGTTATTGTTGGATATTTATTTTTAAAAAATAAATCTTTAATTAAAAGGTCCTTTGCGTGGACAGCCCTAGTAATAATTTTCACAGCATTAATTTTATCTTATACTAGAGCAGCATGGGTTAGTCTTGTTGCTGCAATAATTGTGTTTATAATAATGTACTTTAAGATTAAATTCCGATTAGTTTTTGTGGTTGGCGCATCAATTTTGACGCTTTTTCTAGTCTTTAGAACAGATATCATTATTTATTTAGAAAGCAATAATCAAGATTCATCAGCAAATATATCTAAACATTTAGAATCGATATATAATATATCGTCAGATGCGTCTAATCTTGAGCGTATAAACAGATGGCAAAGTGCATTTAGGATGTTTGAAGAAAAACCTATTTTTGGTTGGGGTCCAGGCACATATATGTTTAAGTACGCACCTTTTCAACTATCCTCAGAGAAAACTATTATTAGTACAAATTCAGGTGACATGGGTAATGCACATAGTGAGTATATAGGCCCTTTATCTGAGTCTGGGGTTTTGGGCTCGTTAACATTTCTATTAATAGCAATATACGCAATGTACACTGGAGTTAAAGTTTATACAAAAGCCCGAGATCAAGAAATTAAAGTAATGTCGTTAGCTATTACACTCGGTTTATTTACTTATTTAGTTCATGGATTCTTAAATAACTTTTTAGACACAGACAAAGTATCATCGTTATTTTGGGGATTTATTGCTATGATAGTTGCAATAGACGTTTATCATACCAATAATAAAAAAGAAGACGGTGCCAAAAAATTAGAATAATCCATTAATTTTAGCATCAACCTTATCAATAATTACACTTAAATCTTCAGGTCTTTCTATAAAGTTTGTAGAATCAACATCAACAATAATTACATTTCCTAAATCATACGAACTAATCCAAGCTTCGTACCTTTCGTTTAAGCGTTTAAGATAATCCATTCTAATAGAATTTTCATATTTACGCCCTCTTTTTCCTATTTGATTCACAAGAGTAGGAACAGATGCACGTAAATAAATAAGCAAATCTGGTGGTGAAATTAATGTACTCATTAAATTAAAAAGACTAAAATAATTTTCGAAATCTCTAGTACTCATTAACCCCATTGCATGCAGGTTGGGAGCAAAAATAAAAGCATCTTCATAAATAGTTCTATCCTGAATGACTGTTTTTCCTGATTTTCTAAATTCTGAAACCTGACTAAACCTACTATTTAGAAAATAAATCTGTAAATTAAACGACCAGCGCTGCATATCCTCATAGAAATCATTAAGGTATGGATTATCATCTACATCCTCAAAATGAGATTGCCACCTATAGTGTTTTGCTAATAATTTAGTTAATGTAGTTTTACCTGACCCAATGTTTCCTGCTACAGCAATATGCATAGTGCTTTTATTTTTTAGAAATAGAATACTAAAGTAGTAAAATTAATTTTAATGAAATGTTTTCTTTAGTAAAATTTAAAATTTTACATAAAATAAAAGATATTTAATACTTTTACACTTATTAATATGTTAAATAAAGTTTTAAATATAGGATTTGATGCTAAGCGTGCTTTTTTTAATAAAAGCGGGTTGGGTAATTATAGCAGAAATGTTTTGGCTTCGCTGAACAATTATTATAAAGAAAATAATTATGTATTATATACTCCTAAAAAAGCTAAAAGCAAAAATTCAGGCTTCGTTTCGCAGGGGAATAAGGTAATTTATCCCGAACATAGAAACAAAATCCTTCAGAGCAATTGGCGTAACAGAGAAGTATATAAAGAAATTAAGGCAAATAATCTAGACATATTTCACGGATTAAGCAACGAGTTACCATTTACTATAAATAAAACTTCTGTTAAGAAAATAGTAACTATACACGATTTAATTTTTATTAGATACCCAAATTGGTATAAATTAATTGACAGAACAATTTACAATAAGAAGTTTAAATTTTCTTCTGAAGTAGCTGACACAATTATCGCTATAAGCGAGCAAACAAAACAGGATATTATTGAGTTTTATAATATTGCAGATAACAAAATAGAAGTTGTATATCAATCTTGTAACGATATTTTTAAAATTGCAAAAACTGAAGTAGAAATATCAACAGTAAAAGCAAAATATAATTTACCAAATAATTATTTATTAAATGTTGGCACAATCGAAAGCAGAAAAAATGCTTTGTCTATTGTAAAAGCTATTAACGAAAATAATATTGATTATCCATTAGTAATTGTTGGCAGACGAACAAAATACACATCAGAAATTGATAATTACATATCTAAAAACAATCTTAAATCTAAGGTGCAAATTATAAATAATGTAGAAACCGAAGACTTACCTGCAATATATCAAGCAGCATCAGTTTTTATTTACCCATCGGTTTTCGAGGGATTTGGAATTCCGATTATAGAAGCACTATATTCTAAAACTCCTGTAATTACAACTAAAATAGGTTGCTTTACTGAAGCTGGAGGCAAAAATAGTTTGTACATAAATCCAAACAATACTAACGAAATTGCAGAAAGCATCAATAAATTAATATCTAACACAGAGTTTAGTAAAACAGTTGCAAGCAAAGGACATGAGTTTGTTCAAAAATTTAGCAATAAGAAGCTTGCTGATGATTTGATGAAAGTTTACAAAATGTAATTTACAAAAAACACTTTATTTAGCTCTTTTTGCTCTTTCCCAATTTACTGATTGATTTCCTTTTATATATCTAATTAATCCAAGAAATACAGAAATATTCATTATCACAATATAATAAGGTATAAAAAGTAACTTAAATCGTATTTTAAGATTTTCTAGAATATACCCAAAAAATGCAAGTGTATAGATAAGCGTTTGTAGCCAAAAAATACCTGAGTAAATATTTACTTCCAGAAAGCTACCATATTGCTGGCAAATAAAAAAATTAATTACTAGTATGATAATAAGCGCAAATGGAACTATTAGCCACCTAAGAACCTTATGCGAAATATATTGAAAAGATAAGATTCCAAATTTAAAAGGATTTAGCAAATTCTTTAATTTAACTATAGATTGAATTGCCCCTGCAGATATTCTTATTTTTCGCTTTAATTCCTCTTTTACATTTGCCGATGATGTCTCTTCGGCATAGGCATTTGGCGCATATTTAATAACATATCCTTGCATTGCAATTCTAAGCGAAATAATAAAATCGTCTAATAAAATGTTATTCTCTACTTCTTCGAATAGTTCCGTTCTAATAGCAAATAACTCGCCAGCAGCACCAACTGCAGAATATAACTCAGAATCATAATTTTTAAGAAAAGACTCATACTTCCAATAAATTCCTTCGCCAGAACCAGCTGCACTATCTTTATCTTTAGAAATAATTCTTTTCTCGCCAGAAACACAGCCAACTTTCGGGTTCTTAAAGCAATTAACTATTTCCTGTATTGATTCCTTACCAAGAATAGTATTTCCATCAGAAAAAATTACAATAGAGGTATCAACGAATTTCATGCCTCTATTTATTGCTCCTATCTTTCCTCCCCTTGCATGCTCGTGAAAAACTTCTATTCCTTCGTATTCTTTAAGCAAATCAGGTGTACCATCAGTAGATCCATCGGTAATCCACAAATGTTTTACTTTTTCTTTAGGATAATTTAAGCTAAATGAATTCTTAACCTTTTGGTGCACATAATCTTTTTCGTTATAAGCTGCAACAAAAAGAGTAACATTTGGTTCGTAATTTTCTGCAATTATTTGCTTATTATTTCCATTAATTATTTTTCTAATTTTAACAATAAGAAATATTAGCATTCCATACCCAATATACGAGTAAAAAACTACAAATAATAAAACCCAGAAAAATACTTTAATGTAAATCATTAGTTCCTAAAATTATAAGTCGATATTTCCTTTATACACAAACATACTTGGCCCTTGTAGCCAAATATCTATAAATTTATTTTCATAATTTGTTAAAAAAACCGTTAGCTCTCCCCCTTTAGTATTTATTTTTACTTTTGGTTTTTCTAAGTTATTTTTTATTGCAAAACTTATTGCTGCTGCTGTAACTCCAGTTCCACAAGATAAGGTTTCATCTTCTACACCTCTTTCGTATGTTGCAACCTTTATAGTATTTGAATTAATACTTTCAACAAAATTTACATTAAGTCCATTTTTGCTAATATTTTTATCTAACCTTATTTGTTTTCCAATATTATAAACATCTGTATTATTTACAGAATCTACAAAACGAACAAAATGAGGAGAACCAGTATCTAGAATAAAATCGTCTGAATAATTATTTATATTATCAACATCATTCATCTTAAGTTTAATAATGTTTTTATCACTAATAAATGCTTCGTGTATTCCATCAATAGCAATAAAATTCGTGTAATCTTTTATGATATTAAGTTTTTTTGCAAATGCAACAATACACCTACCCCCATTCCCACACATAGTTCCTTCTTTTCCATCAGAATTATAATAAGTCATTTTAAAATCGCTATTTTGCGAATTACTCAACATCATCAAGCCATCTGCACCAATTCCAAGATGTCTATCACAAATAAAATTTATTTGCAGAGAAGATAAATTATTATATAAATTATTTCTATTATCTAAAATAACAAAATCATTACCTGTACCGTGATATTTATAAAACTCTAATTTCATTTATTACAAAACTAATTAATGTGTTAAATTAAGCTATTTTAGAATATTTAATGCACATAAATAACAAAAAATAAGTTCTCAATAATTAAATTAAGCTAAAATATTAAAAAATATGTCGTAAATCAGTTTTTTTTATAGATAGGTATTGTTAATTTGCAATGAAAATTTATCAACACGAAAAAATAATAACATTTAATATTTCAGCTATGAAAAAGATTCTAGTAATTGGTGCATCAGGACAAATAGGAACAGATTTAACTATTGAGTTAAGAAATAGATTTGGTAACCAAAATGTAATTGCGTCAGATTTAAGAAATGCTTCCGACGAAGTTATGAAGTCTGGAGTTTTCGAAATCTTAAATGTTTTAGATAAAGATGGTGTAAAAGATATTATAGAAAGACATAATATTACAGAGATATATCATCTTGCAGCAATATTATCAGGCAATGCAGAAAAAGAACCTGCAAAATCGTGGGATATAAATATGCAAGGATTATTTAATATCTTAGAATTAGCTAAAGAATTAAAACTAAATAAAATATTCTGGCCAAGTTCTATTGCTGTTTTTGGTCCGTCAACAGCAAAAACAAATACTCCGCAATTCGACATTATGGATCCTAACACAGTATACGGAATAAGTAAACTTGCAGGCGAAAGATGGTGCGAATATTTTTTCGAGAAATACGGTGTTGATGTTCGTGGGTTAAGATATCCAGGACTAATTTCGTATAAAGCCGAAGCTGGTGGTGGAACAACCGATTACGCTGTAGAAATTTACTACGAAGCAATTAAAAATAAAAAATACGAATGTTTTTTAAGCGAAAACACTGCTCTACCAATGATGTTTATGGAAGATGCTATTGATGCAACCATAGGAATTATGGAAGCAGATATAGAAAAAGTTAAGATACGTTCTTCTTATAATTTAGCAGGAATTAGCTTCGACCCTAAAACTATTGCAGAATCAATAAAGAAACATATTCCTGAATTTGAGATAACTTACAAACCAGATTTTAGACAAGCAATAGCAGAATCGTGGCCACAAAGTATTAATGATAGCGTTGCCAACAAAGATTGGGGTTGGAAACATAAATATGACCTAGATAAAATGACAGAACTTATGCTTAGGGAAGTTGGTAAGAAGCTTTCGAAATAGTTTCTAAAAAATAATGATTATGCAAAAAATATTAATCATAATAAATGACGCTCCTTACGGAACAGAAAAAGCATACAATGCTCTAAGAATGGCAATGACATTACAAAAAGAACATACTGAAGAAGTTGAAATGAAAATATTCTTACTTGCAGATGCCGTTTTTTGTGGTTTACCTAACCAAAACACACCTAACGGGTATTACAATATTGAACGAATGCTTAAATCTGTAATACAAAAAGGTGCAGAAGTTAAATCTTGTGGAGGCTGTTCAGAAGCACGAGGAATTGCACAAATCTCTTTTATAGAAGGTGTGCAACTCAGCAATATGAAAGAATTTTCTAAATGGACTGTAGAATGCGATAAGGTTCTGACTTTTTAAAACCTCATCACATTTTAAATTACCCAATTACAACATTAATAATTTTTTTAGGAACAAATATTAATTTTCGTATTTGTTTGCCTTCTAACCATTTTTGTGCAGATTCGTGATTCTTAATTAATTCCTCTACTTGTTTAGGATCTTTAATATCTAACGATAGATTTATTTTAAATCGCATTTTTCCGTTGAACGAAACAGGATATTCGTGAGAAGATTCTTTTAAAAAGTCCTCGTTAAATATTGGGAATTTTGCTTCTATTATGCTTTCGTTATTTCCTAATGCTGACCACAGCTCTTCTGTAATATGTGGAGCAAACGATGATAAAAGAATTAAGAAAGGCTCTAATACTTCTTTCTTGTTTGATTTTAATTGCGAAATTTCGTTTACAAATATCATAAATGCACTTACCGATGTATTAAACGAGAAATTCTCTATATCAGTTTGTATTTTATTTATGGTTCTGTGTAGAATTTTAAGCTCGTCTTTTGTAGCTTTTTCTTCTGTAATTTTTAAGTTTCCATCTTGGTCGTAGAATAAATTCCAAACTTTACGGAAGAATTTAAAAACACCATCTATTCCGTTTGTATCCCAAGGTTTTGATTGCTCTAACGGACCTAAAAACATTTCGTAAAGTCGCAAAGTATCAGCGCCATATCTTTCAATAATATCATCTGGATTTACAACGTTATATTTAGATTTGGACATTTTCTCAACCTCTCTTCTTACGCAAAACTCTTCTCCTTCTTGAATAAAATATACGTTGGCGTCTAT
>DAOVTE010000193.1 GCA_030627705.1 Bacteroidales bacterium | reverse complement strand
TAATGTATCTCCAGTTGCTAAGCCTTGCCCATTTGCATCAATAAAATTAACAGTACATTGCGCCATAACAGAGCTATGAGCAGCAATAGTAAAAAGAATTAATAACGTGTATATTTTTAAATTTTTCATATTATATAATTTAAAATAAACTTTGTGAGTTGTTTACAGTATAAAAATTAGATATTAAAGAGGATTAACAGTAATTTGCTTTAAAACAAATTTTGTAAGCTCTGCTTTATCGGTATAGTTTAAAAATTTTATTTGAAATAATAAATTAGGATTTTTAGATCTGCTGTCATAAGTACCTTCTATTGAATTTCCTGCCTCTATTGTTAGGTTAACATCATTCTCCGAAGAATTATTTACGATTTTATTATTATCTACCCAAACAACATTACTCCAATGTATACTCATTTTCTCGGTTGTTGTATTTGTAGCCTGAATAAAAATAAACTGGGCATGAATACCATTATGTAAATCGTGAATATCTTCTACTTTATAAGATATATCAACACCATTTACTTGTTCGATAATTGTCCATTCAGATACATTAAAATCTGTAAATTCTTTTGAGTCTTTTTGAGAAAAAGCATTTATGCTTAATACCACTGTAAAAATAATTGCTAATTTTAATACTTTCATAATTTCTAAATTTAATAGTTAGACGTAGTTTTAAATATTTGGTTGCTAATTTACTTTAATAAGATTAGATTACCTGATTTTGTATTATATTTATTGTTTGAATCTTTATACTTGCATATCCATGTATATGTTCCTTTTGATTTTGATTCTTGAATAGTACCATTCCATCCTTTATCAATTTTGTTTGAAAAGAAAACTAAATTTCCTTTTCTATCGTAGATGTATAACTCGAAATTTTCTTTATTAATTCCTGTGCCATAAATTTTAAAAATATCGTTTACCCCATCGCCATCAGGTGTGATAGCAGTTGGTGCATAAAACTTATCTGATTCGCTTGTGTAATACTCCTCAACTCCAATAGGATTCATTAGTATAAATATTGAATCTTTATCTAATGAATTAGTATCATGATAAAGTACACTATACCATTGACTATTTATTGGATAAACATAGTTTATAGGATTACTCACAGTTGCTCCAAAAGACCATAAAACACTTGCCGAATTACAATTGCCACTAGATGTAAATAATATAGAATCGCCAATATTAATTGCTAGTGTATCGTTAATTAAATTAAAGCCGTTTGCTTCCATAGATAATATTTGTTGATTGATAATTTCAACATATACAGAATCAAATTCTGATGATACAGTATCATAATACATAACAGAATACCATTGACCAGTTAAAGGATAAATAATTGGCAAACTAATACTAATATTATCTGTAGACCATAATATACTAGTGCCATTACTCATACTACAGCTTCCAATAGAAGAAAACAAAAGAGGTTCATTAAAACAAGTAAAGAGAGTATCATAATTTGTTATTTGACCATTTATAATAATCTCAGTAGTTTGCTGCGATACAATATTTATATATAATGAATCGCTAAAAGACAATCCTGCAATACTATCATAATATGTTACGATATACCAATCACTAAGTATTAGGCTTACTGTTGGAGGATTAGATACTGTTGGTCCATGAGACCATATAACATCTGTGCTAGATGGACAAGAAACATTTACTTCATCAATACCCCAAGCATCCCAACCTGCAGAAGAATTTGCTAACTGAGCCCAACGTAATTTTGTATTAGCTGTAGATGCTGCTACAGGTACATTGCTTTGATATTCATGCCAAAAATAAAATGAACTATTAGCTTGTGCAGTAGGATTAGATGATGGTGTCCAATATCCTCCCGACCCTTTTATTGTTGTTACTGATGGATTCATAAAAGGGCCTGCTATTGAATTGGTTCCCCAAGGGCGATAATCTATACCAGGGAAATTTATCCAAGTAGTTCCTCCGTTTGTTGAGTATTGAAGATGTACACCTTCATTTGAGGCATCTGGATCTTCGCAAGGACCACTACCTTGTACTCTTCCATATCGCATCCACCATTGCACTTCACATCCTCCAGAAGAGAAATCGTAAGTAATTGTTTCTAAGCTTCTTATAGCTGAAGGTGTAGTTCCAACCCACAAATGTATACCAGCTGGACCTACACCACAAGGGTTACTAAAAACTGGATTAGCATTAGTACTAGACCAACCATCACCCATTGCTCCTCCATTAAAACTATTATTCATTTGCGGACAAGAACCGTCAGATGTAAAATTAATGGAATCTCCGACACAAATAATCAATGTATCGTTTGTTGGATGTTGTCCATTTGCAAATATTGTTGCTGAGCAAGGAAAACTATCTACTGCAATTTGCATAATATCTGAAGTCACACATCCGTTATTATTCACAAATAATTTGATATAATAAGTTCCATTATTATTCCATGATACAGAATGAGGACCTATTCCAGTACCTGGTATACCTATACCACCATCAAAGTCCCAATAATAATTTAATAGTGAATCTCCATTTCCTGTATAAGTAATTACTGAACTTTGATTTGAATATATTGGTGAATTTACAGTAAAGTCTGCAGTATAACTTTGATTAATTTCAATAAAAACTGAATCTGTATCAAATGAATTCGAGTCAGAATAAAGAACACTATACCATTGATTACTAGTTGCATAAAACACAGGTAAATAACTTACAGTATCACCTGTTGACCAAAGAATACTTGTTCCGCTACAAATACTACAATCTCCTATTGAGGATAATTGTAGAGAATCTCCAAAACAAACTCCAAGCGTGTCATTGTTTGTAAGCTGACCATTTACAACGATTTCGGCAGTTTGCTGCGATACAATATTTATATATAATGAATCGCTAGAAAATACTCCTGCAATACTATCATAATAACTTACAACATACCAATTGCTAATAGTTGGATATATTGTTGGAGGGTTTTCTATAAAAGGGCCGTGCGACCAGAAAACACCTGTACTAGTAGGACAAGTAATTTTAACATTATCAATTCCCCAATGATCATAATTATTTCCACTGGGTACATTTTGAAACCAAGAAAATTTTATAGGAGTAGTTGGGTTAACAGGAACATTTTCGCAATAAGTATTCCAAGTTGTCATTACTGTATCGTAACCTCCATTAGGGTCCCAATAATTTATATCAGTCCAAGTAACTCCTAGATTAATAGAATATTGTAAATGCACTCCTACGGTTGGTAAATCTGGACCTTCGCAAGGAGCAGATTGTCCTTGTGTAGAATAATCCATATCAAAACAAATTGTACATAAATTAGAAACAGAATTATTAGGGCCTGTATTATATGCTACTGTTGATAAACGTCTAGGTTGAGTTACTGTATTTCCTATCCAACAATATGGATCTGCAGGTGTATTTGGACTTGGATCACATGGGTTATTAAACTGCGGATTACAATTTGATGACCATCCTGTACCTAAAGTTGCTGTATTAAAATCATCAAAAAACATTACACTACAGGAATCAAAAGAAGAAAGCGTAACAAAATCTCCAACACAAATATTTACGGTATCGTTTGTTGGATGTTGTCCGTTTGCATACATTAAAGTATTGCAAGTAGTTTGTGCATTAACATAATTAAGGCTTAAAATTGCAATAAATAGTAATATGTATTTTTTTATCTTTATCATTTTATAATAATTTCATCTAAATTTCTTTTTGGAACATAGTGGTTTTGTTCACTATCTCTATAATATTTATAATCGTTGTTCTTAATTTCTGTTAGTATAATATTTTCTTTGGGTTTACCAAGAGCAATTGCTTGTATTATTTTATATTTTTCTGGTATTTTAAAACTTGTTGCTAATTTCTTTTTATCTATTGCTGCAATTATGCAACCTCCTAATTCTTGTTCTACAGCTCCTAATAAAATACTTTGTGTTGCTATTCCGTGGTCGCAATAATTATTATCGGTAATTTCTGTATCTAACAACATAATTATATATGCCGATGGTTTTTCTCCTTCGGTTGGTCCTGCCCAATCTTTTAAAAACCCTGCCCACGAAAGTGTTTCGTAAACTTTTTTGTTTTCTATTTCGCTGTTTACTAGAATATACTTTAGAGGCTGTTGATTTTTTGCAGACGGAGACAAACGTGCTAAGTCAATAAAAGAAATTAGCGTTTCAATTTTAATTTTATGATTTTGAAAGAATCTACGGTAAGATCTGTTTTTTAGTATTAAATCTTTTATCAATTGACTCATCTTACAAATTTAATAAAATAAATTGATTAACAGTAATAGTAATTTACAAATTAATATATTACTTTTTTATAGGGCAAACGCATAGTTTGTAAATTTGATGTGTTTTCGCACTACATTGCGTAAATATTCAATATATTAGACTTTTCTGGTTTCCCGCCTACGCGGGAATGAGTACAAGAATTGTTATTTTATAGACACATAATACCTAATCATACCAACTGAGGTGAGTATCCATATATACCATAAAGATAAAAGTATACGTTTGCCATGACTATATTTTTATATCGTAATTTTTATAAGGTTTTGAGACTACCTTTTTTTTTGTAACAGCAATGAACAAGATATTACACAAAGTTTCGCAATAGATTCACAGAATTGCACCAAAAAAGCATGAATTTGTATGGTTAATTTAAAGAATATTTTGCGGAAATAATAGTAGAGTATATGATAGTCTTTATTCGAGAATAGATAGATTTCTCCACTACGGCAGAAATGACATGGGAATTATCTTCTTTTGAGCGAGTCGTTTGGGTAAAGTATTTTTAAGAAATCGTTATGATTAAACACGTATCTATTTTTTCTGTTTTTTAGAATTATTACAGAAGAAGAATCTTGCTCTATTCTAATTATTAGACTCTGGAAACCTTGCCACCAACCTGCATGAAACAATACTTGTTCGTTATTTTTAAGATTATACATTCGCCACCCGTAACCATAATTTGTTTTTCTTGCCTTTTTTTTACCGTGTGGTTTAAATGCTAAATTTAACGTGTCTTTATTAATGATTGTACCTGTGTATAATCCTGTTTCCCATTTGTATAAATCGCCTACAGTAGAAAAAACTCCTTTATCTCCAACTACACCGTTCAAAAAATTGTCTTCGGCCTCCCTTTTTCTGTATAAATATCCTGTCGCATTATTTGGTATGTTATCAATAATATTTTTATCGTAAACTAAAGTATTATTCATTTTT
>DAOVTE010000069.1 GCA_030627705.1 Bacteroidales bacterium | reverse complement strand
TTTGTATCTAATTTACAAATAACTATAGAGTTTGTATCGCCTGCAATAGGTATATAACTTGTTTTACCAACAAAATACAAATAAGGGGTATTAGGTATAAAAGCTAAATTTTGACCCTGAGCAGGGTTACTGCCACTATGAATATATTTACTTTTAACGATACTACCATCTGTATTTAATAAGAATATTCCCATAGCATGATCATTTGTATTAGGAACTATAACAGTATTTGAATAAATTATATTATTTTTTAATAATAAAATAGAATTCTGATAACGAGAAAATAAGTACCCAGAAGTTGAACTATATGTTGGCACCAAAGCAACAGAATCTAAATTTAGATTGTAATCTAAATAAAGCAGATTAGTATCTAATCCTTCCATAATTGTTGCTATATAGCAATTGCGTAAAGTATCTTCTGTAATAGAGTTAGCATAAAGCGAAACCCTTGAAGAATTTAATGAATCTAAATTCTGATTAATTTTGTAAAAATATGAAACCGGTTTAAATGTTGTAGAGTTCACACCTTGTACAAAACAAAATATAATATTATTATCTTTATCTTCTGTTATTATACCACTATACCCAAAAGTGGAATCACCTACACAATTTAGTTTCCTTTGAGCAATAATATTAAAGTTACTATCTAACTTTAATATTAAACCATTTGAACTACTAGTTTTATCATCCGAACGAGTTAATAAATAATAATTATTGTTACTAGCTTTTAAGACTCTGTATCCATTACGTTTAAGATTTGGAAACAAAATAGTATCTTTAATAAGATCGCCATTATTATTAAATTCTATATAATGAATATTCACTTTTGAATTATATAAAGAGTCTTTTTTATTATGTGAAAGAAAACAATAATAATTATTATTGTTTTTTACATATACCTCAGAATTAGGCCAATAATTATAATTTGCAGTATCTTCTATTATAGTCTTAAATGTTTGTGCAAATATTTGTTGTGCAAATAAAATAATAATTATTGATATAAATATTTTCTTCATAATTTATAGATAATATAGTTATTGTATAAAGATAGTAAGAATAAAGTTTGTTTCTGTATTTATAAAAATTGTTTTATTTTTTTGATTATCAAAATTCATTTCATTTGGTTTATTTATATTTAATAAATTACACTCGTTGTGCTTTTAGGAAAAAATTAATAAAAAAAATTAGTATTATTTATTTTCTTGTCCTTTATTTTATGTATTATACCTTGCTTTATTGCCCTTACACATATAAGAAGTAAAAAAATAAAAAAGGTAATCACTAAAAAATGAAAAAAATAATCAATTCGCATATAACGCTGTAACGCTTAATCATTTAACGTATCGTATTTTTTTTGTATTTATTTCAATAATTTTAAAAAGTCTCTCTGTTAAAAACAATTTTGATACAAAAGCTACACAGCCATACTTAAAATATTTTCATATTTCGTGTTCCAATGCACAAGCTGTTAATGCAATTATATAAATTTGACTTTTACAACATTTACTTTGTTGCACAAGAAAAATAATTAATTAATGTAGATTTGCAGTAATTAAAGATTAAACTTAAATTTTAATGGCATTAATACTAAATATTGAAACATCTACATCTGTATGCTCTATTGCACTTGCAAAAGATGGTAAATTAATTGATTATAAAGAAATAAACGATGATAAGTCACACGCCGAGGTATTAACTGTTTTTATTCAAGAAATATTTTCTAAAAATAATATAGAAATCTCTAAACTTGACGCTGTTTCTGTTAGCAAGGGCCCAGGTTCATATACTGGTTTGCGCATTGGCATTTCTGTTGCAAAAGGCATTTGTTACGGGCAGGAAATACCTTTAATTGCAATAAACAGTTTGCAAGCCCTTGCTAAGAATATTTTTACTGATACAAAAACACCTATATTAAATACATTAGCTGTTCCAATGATAGATGCAAGAAGAATGGAAGTTTATTCTGCAATTTACAATTTCGAAAATAACGAACTGCAAGAAACTAAAGCAATTGTTATTGATGAGCATTCTTTTTTAGAACAATTAAACAAACATAAGCTAATATTTTTTGGTAATGGAGAAGAAAAATGTAAAACTACAATCTCACATAAAAATGCTATTTTTGTAGACAATTATTTTTGTTCTGCAAGAAATATGATTCAAATTTCTGAAAATAAATTTAACAACAAAAAATTCGAAGATTTAGCATACTTTAAACCATTCTACCTAAAAAGTTTTATAGCAATAAAATCTACTAAGAATATTTTAGGAATATAGTGTTACCTTCATAAATAATCTGGTATTTAGATAAAAAATCTTTAGATTTTTCTACAATCTTTGTAATATAAATAAGAATAACGTAATTTTATTATTCAAGAATAAAAATATCCAATATAATTTATTAATTTTGTCTTTAATTAAAACACTTTAAACACCTTACACTTTAATGGGATTATTTTCATTTTTAACTCAAGAAATTGCAATAGATTTAGGAACAGCAAACACTCTAATTATCCAGAATGGTAAAATTGTTGTTGATGAGCCATCTATTGTTGCTATGGATATCAAAACCGGAAAGCTTGTCGCAATTGGCACAAAAGCTAGACAAATGCACGGTAAAACTCACGAAAACATAAAAACCATTAGGCCTTTGCGCGATGGTGTAATTGCCGATTTTAATGCCGCTGAACTTATGATTAGAGGAATGATTAAGATAATTAACACAAAATCTAAATTATTCTCTCCATCATTAAAAATGGTTGTTTGTATTCCATCGGGAAGTACAGAAGTAGAAATTCGTGCAGTACGAGATTCTTCTGAGCATGCTGGTGCGCGCGAAGTATTTATGATTTATGAGCCAATGGCTGCAGCTTTAGGTATAGGAATAGACGTGGAAGCTCCAGAAGGAAGCATGGTTGTTGATATTGGAGGTGGAACTACAGAAATTGCGGTTATCTCGCTTGGAGGTATTGTTTGCAGAGAATCTATAAGAACTGCTGGTGATGTATTTACTGATGATATTCAAGAATATATGAGACATCAACATAATATCAGAATTGGTGAAAGAACTGCTGAAGATATTAAAATAACCGTTGGAGCTGCAATTTCAGACTTAGAAAATCCTCCACCAGATTTTATCGTAAAGGGCCCTCATCAAATGACATCTTTACCTGTTGAAATTCCCGTATCGTATCAAGAGATTGCACATAGTTTAGATAAATCATTAACTAAAATAGAAACTGCAATACTACGTGTTCTTGAACAAACACCACCAGAATTATATGCCGACATATACAACAAAGGTATATATTTAGCAGGTGGTGGAGCACTACTTAGAGGATTAGATAAACGCTTGGCTGATAAACATCAAATACCTGTTCAAGTAGCAGAAGATCCGCTTTTAGCAGTTGCTAAAGGAACAGGAATAGCTCTAAATAACATTGATAAATTTCAATTCTTAATGAAATAATTTGATAATATAAGTAAAATCGTGAAAGGACTTTTAAGATTTCTATTACAACATCATTTATTTTTACTGTTTGTAATTCTAGAAGTTCTTTCTATATACATGGTTATAAATTATAACGATTTACAAAAGAAATCGTTTCTTAATTCTTCAAATTCCATTTACTCTTCGGTTTACAACAAGTACGAAAATATTACAAGTTTTTTTTCTTTAAGCAATACAAATAAAGTTCTAGCATCAGAGAATGCAAATCTTAAAAACAAATTATTATCATCATATAAATCTAACAAAATAATAGTTGAGGAGATAAAAGACTCAATCTACAAACAGCAATTTAGTTATATTCCCGCAAAAGTAATTAATAACTCTACAAACAAACAGCATAATTACCTTACCTTAAACAAAGGCAAAAATCAAGGTATTACAGAATCATGTGCTGTTGTATCATCTACAGGTATTGTTGGAATAGTAAAAGATGTATCTGATAATTATTGCACTGTTCTGTCTGTTTTAAATACTAATATTTATATTAGTTCGAAAATTAAAAAAAACCTGTATTACGGCTCATTACATTGGAATGGAAAACTGTATAATAGAACAGTACTTACCGAAATACCTTTTCATGTTAATGTATTAATTGGTGATACAATAATAACAAGTGGTTATTCTAGTATTTTTCCAGAAGGAGAAATGATTGGTACTGTGCATAATATTGATACTGTAAAAGGTGGTGATTTCTTTAATATTTATGTTGACTTATCTACTGATTTTAAGAACATTAAATATGTTTATGTAATAAAGAATTTATATAAAATAGAACAAAATAACTTAGAAGAACTTAGCAGCGATGATTAAAGATTTATTAAAATATGCAGTTTGGTTTATTGTTCTTGTAATTTTTCAATTACTAATACTTAACAATATACAATTTAGCGGATACGTAAATCCATATATGTATATTCTTTTGATACTAATATTACCCTATAATACTCCAAATTGGGCTTTACTAATTATTGGATTTCTTTTAGGACTTAGTATAGGTATTGGAAATAATACATTAGGGATAAACACATCAGCTACAGTTTTTATGGCTTTTGCAAGACCTATTGTTTTAGAAATAATTTCCGCAAGAGAAGGATACGATACAGAAAAGCAATTACACTTTTCAAATTACGGAATAAAATGGTATTTACAATATTCTCTGTCTTTAATATTAGCTCATCATCTTTTCTTATTTTTTATAGAAGTATTTACATTTAGCAACTTCTTTTATACAATATGGAGAATATTATTGAGCTTTATTTTTACAAGTATATTAATATTAATCTCACAATTGTTTTTTATCAGAAAATAATCTAAAAAAGTGATAAATCCATACATAAATAGAAAGTACATAATAGGTGGGATTGTTATTTTTATTTTATTTATTTATTTTATTAAGCTTTTTGCTATACAAGTTATTGATGATAAATATAAATTATCTGCCGAGAATAATTCAAAAAGGATTGTCATAAAACACTCTGCAAGAGGATTAATATTCGACAGAAACAATAAGCTATTAGTATACAACGAAGCAGCTTACGATATTATGATTATCCCAAATCAAATAGAAAATTTCGACACCATAACACTTTCTGATATATTAGGGATAACACAAAACAACATTAATAAAAATATTATAAAAGCCAGAAATTATTCTGCTCGTAAACCATCAATTTTTTTAAAACAAGTTTCTGCAAAAACCTATGCTAATTTTCAAGAGCATATACATAAATATAAAGGATTTTTTGTACAACCCAGAACTTTAAGAAAATATCCTATGAAGATTGCCTCAAATGTACTAGGTGATGTTGGTGAGGTAAACAAAAAAACAATAGAAAAAGATAATTATTATAAATCTGGCGATTATATCGGTCTTAACGGAATTGAGAAATTTTACGAAAAAGAATTACGTGGAAGAAAAGGAGTTGAATTATTCCTAGTTGATGTACACAACAGAATAAAAGGTAGCTTTGCTAATGGCAAATATGACACAACATCTGTAGTTGGCAAAAACATAACTGCTACAATTGATGCAAATCTACAACTCTACGGCGAAATGTTAATGCAAAACAAGATTGGTAGTATTGTAGCAATTGAACCTAAATCTGGTGAAATATTAGCACAGATTTCAAGTCCTACATTCGACCCTAATTTATTAGTAGGCAGAGTTAGATCCGAAAATTATCAGAAACTTGTTACAGATACATTAAAGCCACTATTTAATCGTGCATTAATGGCGAAATACCCTCCTGGTTCTACATTTAAACTTATTAATGCATTAATAGGCTTGCAAGATAAATTAATTTCGAAGAAAACACATTTTGGCTGTAGTAACGGCTATCATGCAGGAGGTTTAACCGTAGGTTGTCATTCACACAAATCGCCACTTAACTTACTAGAATCTATACAGCATTCGTGTAACTCATATTATTGCAACGTTTTCAGAACGATAGTAGAGAATAAAGATTATATTAAACACGCAGATGCATATACTCATTGGAGAAATTTGGTAGTTTCTTTTGGTTTAGGAAATAAACTTGGTAGTGATTTTTATAACGAAATATCGGGGTTTGTACCAAAAGCAAGTTATTACGATAAAGTTCACCAAACAGAAAACTGGAAAGCACTAAACATAATTTCTTTAGCAATAGGGCAAGGAGAGCTAGGTATAACTCCCCTACAAATGGCAAACATGACAGCAACTATTGCAAATAAAGGTCGATATTATATTCCGCATATCGTTAAAAAAATAGAAGGAAGAAAAGATATAAATCCTAAATATACAATTCATCATTATACTAAAATAGATGAAAAACACTTTACAGATGTTATAAACGGAATGGAGTTAGTTGTAAATGGTGGTATAGGAAGTACTGCACGAATAGCTAAAATACAAGATATTACAGTGTGCGGAAAAACAGGAACAGCAGAGAATCCACACGGAAAAGACCACTCAATTTTTATAGCATTTGCACCAAAAGAAAATCCTGAAATAGCATTAGTGGTTTTTATAGAAAATGGCGGATTTGGTTCAAGTTGGGCAGCGCCTATTGCTAGTTTAATGATAGAGAAATATTTAACCGACACAATAAAGCGAACCTACCTAGAAAAACGAATGTTAGATGGTAATTTATTAAAATCAGAATAACTTGAGAAGGAACTCAAACATATTAAAACAAATAGACTGGGTAACAGTATTTATTTACATTTTGCTAGTTTTTTTCGGATGGATAAATATATATGCCGCAGTATATGACGATAATCACCAAAGTATTTTTGATATATCGCAACGATACGGAAAACAATTAATTTGGATAGGCGCATCATTATTTCTTATTATTGGGATTTTTATTATCAATCATAAATTTTATTCATTTATTCCGTTTCCTGTGTACTTGTTAACAATATTTATGTTAATTTTTGTAATAATTTTTGGTAGAGAAGTAAACGGAGCAAAATCTTGGTTCGAGATTGGTAGCTTTAAATTTCAACCTGCTGAGTTTGCTAAATTTGCAACTAGCCTAGTACTGGCAAAGCTTTTAAGCATATACAATTTTAAAATTTATAAGTTCAAAAATATTATTACAATAACTGCTTTATTACTAATCCCATTTATATTAATTCTTTTACAAAATGATACAGGTTCTGCATTAGTGTATGTTTCATTTATTTTTGTGCTTTTTAGAGAGGGTTTGTCTGGCAACATCTTATTAATTGGACTTCTGCTTATCGTACTGTTTATTCTTGCATTATTTCTTAATGTATTAAACCTAATAATTGGTATAACTTTATTATCATTTATCATTTTTTGGATAAGCAATAGAAACATTAAACAAACTTTAATAGGAGTAGGTATTTTTATTTTATCAGGACTATTAATATGGGGAATAACATTATTATTTGAGATTAATTTATTAGAATCATTACAAATATTATTAGCAGTTTTATTAAGCTCTGCTTTTTACACCCTCTGGTTAATAAGAAATAATCTTCACAAAACATTATTGATTATTGGGTTTGCAATAATATCAATTTCTTTTGTTTTATCTGTAGATTATATCTTCAATAATATCTTAGAAAAACATCACCAAAGCAGAATAAATAACTTATTAGGTATAGAGTTCGATCCGCTAGGAGCAGGCTATAATGTAAATCAATCTAAAATTGCAATTGGTTCTGGCGGTTTCTTGGGCAAGGGTTTTTTAAATGGCACACAGACTAAATACAATTTTGTTCCAGAACAAAGTACAGATTTTATTTTCTGCACAGTAGGCGAAGAGTGGGGTTTTATTGGAACAAGCTCGGTATTATTTTTATTTGCATTATTGTTATTGAGGTTAATATTTTTAGCAGAGCGACAAAGATCTGCATTTAGCAGAATATACGGATATAGCGTAATAGGGATATTATTCTTTCATGTTGTAATTAATATAGGTATGACAATAGGTTTAGCTCCTGTAATTGGAATTCCATTACCTTTCTTTTCTTATGGAGGCTCATCTTTATGGTCGTTTACAATTTTGCTATTTATTTTTATAAAACTAGATGCTCACAGAATGGAACTACTTTAAAATTCTATATTATGAACTTTTAACTTTATAAACTATCAGCTAATTATGCATTTGGTTTATAATTTTTAACTTTGAAAATTAAAATTATTCTGAATTTTGTAACAAAATGAATCAATACCAACCAACAGGATTTAAAACATTACCAACAGTAATTAAAAATTTATTAATTATTAATGGATTATTATTTCTTGCCCAATATACTTTAAAACAAGCTCTAAATATAGATTTAGCCGATTACCTTGGATTGCATTATTTCTCCGCCGAAAAATTCATGCCTTTTCAATTTATAACTTACATGTTTCTACATAGTATGTTAGATTTTTCGCACCTACTATTCAATATGTTTGCTTTATGGATGTTTGGTAAAGTTCTAGAAAACTTTTGGGGAGCAAAACGCTTTTTAATTTATTATCTTGTAACTGGTGTAGGTGCAGCAATTGTGCATTATACAGTTTTCTATTTTCAAGTTGCTCCAACTGTTTCACTTATAGATAATTACATAAATAACCCATCTATTGTTGATTTTAAAAATTTTATTGAATCAGGTAATTTTCAAGTAATTTCGTACGAAATTCAAGATAATATAAACGCTTTCTTACCTAAATACAATAATTTAATAAATACCCATCCTAGTCAAGCACTTAGCGAGTCTGTAAGTTTTATGCAGCAATACAAAATAGATTTCCTTAATGCTCCAGTTGTAATTGGTGCATCTGGCGCAGTATTTGGCTTACTTCTAGCATTTGGAATGATGTTTCCTAATTCTATGATTTACGTATATTTCGCAATTCCTGTAAAAGCTAAATGGTTTGTGGTAATTTATGGTGCACTAGAACTTTATATGGGTTTCCAAAGCAACGATAATATAGCACATTTTGCGCATCTTGGAGGTATGCTTTTTGGTTTTATACTGCTTAAAATCTGGAAAAGAAATCAGTTTAATAAACATTTGTATTAATGTACATAATAGAAGAAATAAAGCAAGTTTTTAAAAGCAATAATATTTTTACTAAATTAATATACATTAATCTAGGTGTTTTTCTGTTAGTACAAATTGCAGGACTTATATTCTTTCTTTCTGGTCAAGAAAATAATTTATTAGTAGATTATCTTTCTGTTCCTGCAGATATTAACGCTCTTGCATTACAACCTTGGAGTATTTTTACATATATGTTCTTGCACGAAGGTTTTATGCATATACTATTTAATTTACTTTGGCTCTTTTGGTTTGGGCGAATATTCTTAGAATTCTTAGATTATAAGAAGCTCTTATCTCTATACATATACGGAGGAATATTTGGAGCTATATTTTTTATTATTGCGTACAATCTTTTTCCTGTATTCGATCCTATAAAACATTATTCTGTGGCACTTGGAGCATCTGCTTCTGTACTTGCAATAGTAATTGCTATTTCTACCTACGTTCCAAATTACACTATAAACCTAATGTTTATTGGCGCAGTAAAAATAAAGTATATTGCAATGTTTTCTATCATCTTAGACATATTAAGCATTTCAGGTGGTAACGTTGGTGGACATATTGCACACTTAGGCGGAGCATTATTTGGATATCTATTTGCTTTGCAATTAAGAACAAAGAAGAGGTCTTCTAATGGCTTTGCAAATCCATTTAAGCGAAAAAAGAAAGTGCGAGTTACACACAAAAATATTCCAAAAAACGACCAAACATATAATGTAAATAAGGCTAAAAATCAAGTGCAAATAGATAAAATACTAGAGAAAATCTCTAAATCTGGTTACAGTAGTTTAACCAAAGAAGAAAAAGAAATATTGTTTTCTGCAAGCAAAAAATGAAAAAACTATTAAATAAAATATTAATCTTTTTCTTTGCAATAGCAATAACGTCGTTAATTGCTTCCTATTTATCTGTTTATATCAATCCTAATACATTCTGGATATTCGCATTTTTTGGTCTAGCTTTCCCTATAATCATAATTATTAATCTAGTATTTTTATTATATTGGATATTCCGAAAAAAACACAAACTATATATTATTTCATTAGTCATTATAATAGTGGGAGCTTCGCACATCACCGATTTTTTTCAAATAAATAAATTTTCAAATTCAAAGCCTAAACAAGAAAACTATAAAGTTCTCTCTTATAACGTAAAATTATTCGATTTATATTCTTGGGATAACCAATTTACAAATAGAAATAATATTTTAGATCTTATAAAAAGCGAAAAAGCAGACATTATTTGCTTGCAGGAATTTTACTATGATATTACTGGTAAATTTACAACCTTAGATACGTTAATTAAATCTCAGAGTGCTAAAAATTATTACGTTTCCGACTCGCAATTCAAAAAAAACAAATATCATTTTGGAATGATAATTTTTTCTAAATATCCTATTATTAATAAAGGAGATGTGCGTTATGGTAATAGCAGTAATCTTACATCATTTGCTGATATTGTAATAAAAAACGACACAATTAGAGTATATAATAACCATTTACAATCTATTAAGTTTAACTACTCAGATTACGAAATGATGGATAGCTTAGACTTAAAAATTAATTCCGCAAAAATTAATTCTGCAAAAAATATTACTAAACTTCTAAGAACAGCTTTCGAGAAACGAGCAGTACAAGCCGAGCAATTAGCAGAACATATTTCAAAATCTCCATACAAAACAATAGTTGTAGGAGATTTTAACGACACTCCTATTTCCTACACATACAATACAATTACAAACACCGGACTTAAAGATGCTTTTTGCGAATCTGGCAACTCAATTAGCAATACTTATGTAGGAAAATTTCCTTCATTCAGAATAGACTATATTTTGCACTCTAAAGAACTAAAAAGCTTTAATTACAATAGAATTAAAGAAGAATATTCTGATCATTATCCAATTACTTGCGAATTTATTATTAATAGTTCTGTTAATTAATTACATATTTTTGTAAGTTTACTGAATTAAAATTATAGATTTTGAAAAAAACAATATACATACTACTAGCATTATTGCTATTTATTGCAGAAATAAGTTTTTCACAAACTTATTACTATAAAAAATATACTGTAGAAGATGGATTAGCTCAATCACAAGTACTCACAATTATTGACGACGAAAAAGGAAGAATCTGGTGCGGCACAAACGGAGGAGGAATAAGTATATTCGACGGAAACAAATTCACAAACATTACTACAGACGATGGTTTGCCTGACAATATTGTTCACAAATTATTCAAAGATAAGAATAATAATATATGGGCAGGAACTCACAATGGGTTAGCTAAAATTACTGGAGATAAAATAGTATCTTACGGAATAAATGATGGACTTCCTCACGAATGGGTATATTCGTTATCAGAAGATGAAGATGGTAATATTTGGATTGGAACAAAGAAGGGCGTCGCGATATTAAAAAATGATTCAATTATTTTATTGGAAGGTAATAAAATTTTAGAGAATGCATTTGTTTACACAATTTTCATTGATAATAATAACAACAAATGGTTTGGGACACTAGGTTTTGGTGTTTTTAAGCTAAATAAAAGCACATTTATTAATTACACAAAAAAAGACAATTTACATAACAATAATGTTAGAGCAATATCAGAAGATGTAAATGGGGATATTTGGATTGGAACAGATTCAAAAATTAGTTTTCTCAGAGGTGACTCTATACACACACATACACAACGCCAAACATACACTTCCGTTACTAAAGATAATAAAGGAGAAGTTTGGTTTGTTGGTTATCATGGTTGGTTAGAAAAACACTCTTCATCTGATAACGAAATTAAATTAAAAGGACTAAATGCTAAACGATTTAAGGAAGAACAATTTTGGTCTGTTATTGTTGATAGAGAGAACAATTTTTGGTTTGGTTCGCAAAATGGACTTATAAAATATCCATCGTTTGGTATTAGAAATTATAGTACTAAAGACGACCTAATAAATGATAATGTTTATGCAATATTTAAGTCAACAGATTCTTTAATTTATGTAGGAACTCAAAAAGGTGTTTCAAAAATTAGAATTGAAGAAACTGGCACTCCTACTATTTATAACGAAAACGGAAAACCAACAGGCAGTTTAGTAACAACAATTAATGAAGATAATAGAGGAAACATATGGTACGGATCTACTACAAGGTTAATAAAATACAACAAAGAATCTAACGTGTATACTAAGTATTATCCTGAAGATCAAGAATCTAAATTTGAAGGTTTTGACCTTACAGAAACAGTTATTGATTCTAATTTAGCATCAGAAAAAACAAATCATATATATAAAGACAACAACGGTCTGTTATGGATCGGAACAAGCAAAGGAGTATCCATTTATAAAAATGATAAATTTATTAACTTTAATAAAAAATTCCCGGAACTTCCCATTGTAGAGGTAAATTATATCACACAAACAAAAGATGGAGTTTACTGGTTTGCAACCGAAACAAATGGAGTTTACAGTTTTTCTAATAATAAAATTAAACATTATTCAAAAAAAGAGGGTCTTACTAGTTTAAGAATTTATGCAATAGCTGAAGACAAACAAGGGAAAGTTTGGTTTGCATCTAAAGATGGTTTGTTTGTATATGACGGAAAAGAATTCAAAAACATAAATAAAAAACGAGGCTTAACATCAAATAATATATACCTATTACAATTTGATGAAAATAATAATTTATATATTGGAACAGATAAAGGTATTGATGTATTAGATGTTTCTGTATACAACAAAAAAGGAAAAGTTATTATTAAATCTTATGGCTCTCAAGAAGGGTTTATTGGTCAAGAATGTAATAGAAATGCTAGT
>DAOVTE010000061.1 GCA_030627705.1 Bacteroidales bacterium | reverse complement strand
ATATTATATCTGATATGAAGAGATATATTGCTTTAAATAAGGAGTATAAAGCTTTAGAGCCAATTATTGATGCATATAAAGGTTATAAAAACACATTAGAAAATATAGAATCTACCAAAGAATTACTGTCTTTAGAAAAAGATCCAGAAATGCGAGAAATGGCAAAAATGGAACTAGACGAGCTTTCTGGTAAAGTTGCACCAATGGAAGAAGAAATTAAAGTGCTTCTTATACCTAAAGACCCAGAAGATGACAAAAATGCTGTAATGGAAATTAGAGCTGGTGCTGGTGGCGACGAAGCAAGTATTTTTGCAGGTGATTTATATAGACTTTACACAAAATTTTCCGAAGCAAAAAAATGGAAAGTTTCTATTGCAAATATTTCTGAGGGAACTTCTGGTGGATACAAAGAAATCGTTATAAACATAGAAGGCGATGGCGTTTATGGTATTTTAAAATACGAATCTGGTGTACACAGGGTACAAAGAGTTCCACAAACAGAAACACAAGGTAGAGTTCATACTTCGGCGGCATCTATTGCTGTTTTACCAGAGGCTGGCGAGTTCGATATAGAAATTAAACCTGCTGATGTAAGAAAAGATACATATTGTTCTTCGGGACCTGGCGGACAATCGGTAAACACAACTTACTCTGCAATTAGATTAACTCATGAGCCTTCGGGTTTAGTAGTTACTTGCCAAGACCAAAAATCGCAATTAAAGAACTTCGATAAAGCGATGAAAGAACTTAGAACTAGACTTTACAATTTAGAGTATCAAAAATATCTAGATAAAATTTCTTCTAAACGTAAAACTATGGTTTCTTCTGGCGATAGATCGGCTAAAATTAGAACATACAACTATCCACAAGGTAGAGTTACAGATCATAGAATAAATCTTACAATGTATAATTTACCTTCAGTTATGGATGGAAATATTACCGAGATTATTGATAAATTACAAGTTGCTGAGAACGCAGAAAGATTAAAAGAAAATGAAGGTTAAGCAACAGTAGCAGCACTTTTAACTTTATACTTTTTAACTTTACTAACTAAAGAGATGAACTACAATCAATTATTCGAAAATATTAAGAAAAAGAAAAGCTTTTTATGCGTTGGTTTAGACACCGATTTAGATAAAATTCCACAATTCTTATTAGAAACAGAAGATCCTATTTTCGAGTTTAATAAACAAATAATTGATAGTACACACAAATATACAATTGCTTACAAACCAAACACAGCTTTTTACGAAAGCTATGGAATACAAGGTTGGCAAGCATTAGCAAAAACAATAGATTATATTAAAACAAATTATCCAGATGTTTTTGTGATTTCTGATGCAAAGCGTGGCGATATAGGAAACACATCTAAAATGTATGCAAAAGCATTTTTCGAGAATCTAAATTCCGATGCAATTACCGTTGCTCCATATATGGGCGAAGATTCTGTTACTCCTTTTTTATCGTACGAAAATAAATGGGTTATTTTACTTGGTTTAACCTCGAACAAAGGAGCTTTCGATTTTCAATTTCATAAAGAAAACGAAGAAGAGTTATTCAAAAAGGTTATTCGCATATCTAAAACTTGGTCGAATAAAAATCAAATGATGTACGTAATTGGAGCTACAAAAGCAGAAATGCTTAAAGAAATTAGAGAAATTGTTCCAGAACACTTTTTACTTGTTCCTGGAGTAGGCGCACAAGGTGGAAGTTTAAGCGAAGTAGCAAAAAATGGAATGAATAAATCTTGCGGATTAATTGTAAACTCATCGCGTGGAATTATTTACGCAGACAACTCTAAAGATTATGCAAACATTGCAGGTGAAAAGGCCAAAGAGATTCAAGAAGAAATGGCTGAACTTTTGGATAAGTATTTGTAATAAAAAAAACTATACAATATAAAATGAGAATATTCATAATTATTCTTTTAGCTGTTTTATCGTTAAATAGCTTTTCGCAAACAGATTCTATTAAGGTAAAACAAAAGAACTACCCTAGCTTTTCTGCTAATTATCAATACGGAAATATTATTCCTACTACAGATTTTGTAAGAGGAGATAATTTAATGGGTAAACCCTTGAAATATTACCAATCTTATACATTAAAATTACTTTGGCAAAACCCAGGATATACAGATTGGCAGAAAATCTACCGCGCACCATATTATGGCATTGGTCAATCTGTTGGAGACTTCTTTAATCCTAATGAAGTTGGCTATCCTATTTCTACTTATGGAATTTTAGGATTACCTATAAAACGATGGAAGAAATTAGAACTTTATTCCGAATTTCAATTTGGTATGGCATATAATTGGACACACTACGATTCTATTACTAACCCAAAAAACCTTGTAATTGGTGGAGGTTTAACTGTACATCTTAACATAGGAGTAAATGCTTTTTACCCTATTACTAAAAACCTAGATTTAGGTGCAGGCATTAGTTTTATACATTTCTCAAATGGTGGATTCGAGCGTCCAAACAAAGGATTTAACATATACGCTCCATCTATAGAACTTAAATATCATTTAGCAGAAAGACCAAATGTTAGGTCTGTAAATTCTCCAGGAAAATTAGAACGCACAAATGATTTATTTTTTATGATAGGCTACGGAGATCATCAGCTTAATGATCACGAACTAGATTCAAATTACTTTGCAATAGGAGGATTAAGTGTAATATATTTTACGCAATTTTCAAATGCTTTTAGGTTAGGTTATGGTACCGATCTAAATTATTGGTGGGGATTAAATGCATATCCTAACGGAACAATAGGGCCACGAACATCAGAAAATTTTACTGTAGGATTATTAGTGCAACCAGAACTAATTATTGATAAGTTAACGTTAGTTAGTGGATTTGGAATATATGCCAAACATTTAAATTATGGTAATTTTAAGCAAACATATCAACGACTAGGAGTAAACTACGAAATCTACAAAGATATTTCTGTAGGAGTTAATATTAGGGCTTTAAATTTTATGTTAGCAGAATTTCTAGAGTTTAATATTGGCTATAGAATTAAATGGGATAAAGTAAGAAAATAAAAAAAGCTGCTGAAATTATTTTCAGCAGCTTTCTGTATAGTATATTTATGACTAGAATCTCTTTTCTTTGATTCTTGCTTTTTTACCTGTTAACTCACGTAAGTAATAAATTCTAGCTCTACGAACTCTACCAAATTTATTTACTTCAATTTTATCAATAAAAGGAGAGTTTATTGGAAAAATTCTTTCTACACCAACATTATTAGACATTTTTCTTACAGTGAAAGTTTCTGTAATACTACTACCTTTACGTTGGATAACTACACCTTTGAATATCTGTATTCTTTCTTTATTTCCTTCTTTAATCTTATAGTGAACAGAAATTGTATCTCCACTTTTAAAATCAGGAAAATTGTTCTCTGTTAAAAATTCTTGTTCTATTTCTTTTAAAATATCCATCGCTTATTATGGTTAAATGTTGTTTATCTATTTCTAAAACGGATGCAAATTTAGTAATTATTTTTAGAAATACTCAATAAATAATGAATTTAATGAACATTTTTATTAACAAAACTAAAACATCTTTAATTTACTACAAATTAATGACCTCCACCAGAAGGCATTAAGAAATGTTCACCAGTTTCTTTTATTATTTTTCTGTATGTGGCATCGCCGTAGCCAGGTTGTGTCATATTTGGTGTTACGTATAAATAATTTTCTTTTGGTTCTGCTTTTTCTTTGATGTTTCCATCCATATATTTTACAAAAAGATATTGATAAAACTCTTTCCAAATCATGGTTGTTTTATCAGCTCTATTTACAGAAAAATCTGTAATGTAATCTATTGCCATATCTTTATTTGTTTTGTAAAGTTCTGCAGCAGCAATATCTATTGCCTTTACAAAGGTAATAGCTTCTTTTTCTAGTTTCTTTTGTTTTTTATCAATTTCTGGATGTATAGCATTATATCTTGTGTAAGCTAAATTAGAAACTTGATTAAAAATCCAAAATGCTGATGTTTCTGAATATGTCATCATATCTCCATTACCAACGGCAAATGTTTTTGGTATTCTTGTAGATCCACAATAAATTGGAACATAAACAGCAGAAGCTGCATCGTCTACACTAAACCAATTAATTCCGCCAATTGCATCAGGTAACCAAGATCTAGATTGTGTTATAAATGAAAATCCTGTTTGTTGAGTTGCAACTGCTCTTTCGTTGCAATATGTTTTTTCGTCTACTTTCCAAGTTAATGGTCTCCATCTGTAAGGATTAGCAAAAGGTCCTGCTCCTATG
Organism: Bacteroidales bacterium; assembly: GCA_030627705.1. Taxonomy (GTDB): domain Bacteria; phylum Bacteroidota; class Bacteroidia; order Bacteroidales; family JAFGXI01; genus DAOVTE01. The sequence goes on along the minus strand of DAOVTE010000061.1, from coordinate 9,204 downwards.
TCTTTAGACATATCTAAATCTGTACCTTCGAAATGATCTCTCATAAAATCCATCATCTCGTTTACAGATATTTTATGATCAGGTTTAATCCATAGAGGCATACGATTAGATAATTCGTGTCCACTTGCATAACCTGCATACTGTTCCATTTCTTTGTTAACTTTTCTAAACATAGACCAGACTCTACCTTCGCAAAAACGTGCGCCACCAAAGTCTACTGGAGCATAAGTATCAGAAAAACTAAATTCTTTGTCTTTTCCGCTAAACCATCCTTTTTCTTTTGCAAAAGAAATAACGTCATCAGCATATAAACAATTTTCTGTATCTTTTAATGGGAAAGTTGTAATTCTAGCTTGGTTTGCATGACCCGAAACATAACCATCTGGAATTTTAAGAGCTACCCAAACTGCTCCTTTTTGTCCTTCGCCTTTGCCAATCATTTCCATTATCCAAACCTCGTCTTTATCAGCAATTGAGAAAGATTCACCAGAGCTTGCATAACCATAATTTTTAACTAAATCAGTCATAACTTTTATAGCTTCGCGTGCAGTTTTTGCTCGTTGTAAGGTTATGTAAATTAAGCTACCATAATCCATTATTGCACCGCTTTGTTTAGCTAATTCTTTTTTGCCACCATAAGTAGTTTCACCAATAGCTACTTGAAATTCATTCATATTTCCAACCACAGAATATGTATGTTCTACTTGAGGAATTTCTCCTAGAAATTTTCCTGTGTCCCATTCGTAAACTTTTAGCATTTCTCCTGCTTTATAATCTTTTGCTGGCCAATTATATAATTCGCCAAATAAAACATGCGAATCAGCTGCATAAGAAATCATTGTAGAACCATCAGTTGATGCGCCTTTTGTAATTAAGAAGTTTGTACATGCACTTAAGTTTAGATGAAATATTATTCCAAAAAATAATGCAAAACTCGTAATTAATAATCGTTTCATATTTATGTAGTTTAAATGTTTGTTTAGTATTTGAAAAACAAATAAGTCAATTTAAAATATACTTATTCGCTGAGCAAAATTAAAAAAATATATGATTTATCATACTAAATATAATATAAGTTTTCTTGATTTTTTATGTTGTTTAAGATAAATATAAACATTCTAATACGTATTTTTATATATACTTTAGTAGATTATTATATTATTATGTTGTTATGAAAAGAATATTACTAATATCACTATGGCTTTTTACAAGCTTTATTATTGTAGCTCAAGATATTGATCATCAACCATTAATGAGTAAGGGTACAATTCCTAATGAATTTTTAAGTTCATCGTATATAAAATATGATAAGGCAAAGGCTGAACTTAAAAAGGAAAATCTCAGAAATAGAGAAGAAAAAACTAAAACGGAATTTTTATTAAAAAGTAATTATAACATTGATAGAATTTTAAGAAGCGGAAATGTTTTATTTGGAGATAAGGTTACAAACTATATTAATGATGTTGCCGATGTTGTTTTTGAATCTACTCCAGAATTGCGTGAAGAATTAAGGTTTTACACTTTAAAATCAACTACCGTAAATGCTTTCTCTACAAATCAGGGAATTGTATTTGTAAATTTAGGATTGCTTGCTCAAGTAGAAAATGAAGCTCAACTAGCTTTTGTATTAGCTCACGAAGTTATTCATTATAAGAATAAACACGTAATGGATGGTTATACCGAAACACAAGAAATAAAAAGAGGTGAAGGAGATTATAATAAGTATTCTTATTCTCAGAAAATTGAAGCATTTTATAATTATTCTAAAGACAACGAAACTGAAGCTGATGTAGAAGGCTTAACTGATTTTTATTTAAAAACAGAATATTCACCTCAGGAAGTAGAAAGAGTTTTTGATGTATTACTTTATTCGTATTTGCCTTTTGACGAAGTGCTTTTTGAAAAGTCATTTTTAGAAAATGAGTATTTTAATCTTTCAGAAAAATATTTACTTGATGAGCTTAAAGAAATATCTGCTGTAGAAGATTATGACGATAGCGAAAGCACACACCCAAGCATTAAAAGCCGTAGAGAAAACATTTACACTGAATTAGAAAATATTTCTAATGAAAATAATAAGAAGTTTATCGTTGGTGAAGATAAATTTAAGGAAATTCAAAAAATTGCAAGATTCGAAATTTGCAGAATTCAAGCAGAAACAAAAAACTATGGAGAAGCATTTTACAATACTTTTGTAATGCTTAAGAAATATCCAAACAGTAAATTCTTGAGAAAAAACATGGCTCAAATACTTTATGGTTTGACCAAATATAAAAATTTAGGAAAGTCATCGGATGTATTAAGTTCTTATAAAAAGAAAGAAGGAAATTGGCAACAAGTATTTTATTATTTCAGGAAAATTTCTAAAAAAGAATTAAATGTTATTTCTCTAAATTATGCATGGAATTTACAAATTGATTATCCAAACGACAAAGAAATTACAAATATAGCAAATGATTTAATTGAAGATTTGGTTTCGTATCACGATACAAGATATTCATTTTTTAAAACCGAGCCAAAAGAAACAGTAAGTACATTTGTTGAATTATCTAAAGCAGAATACAATAAATTAAGTAAGTATGAGAAAATAGATTACAAAAAAGAAAGATCAAAAAATAAAATAAGTGATGTGCAAATTAAATATGCCCTTATAGACCTTGTTAAACAGGCTGATTTTAAAAATACTTACAAAAAAATATATTCTGAAAATATTAAAAAAGAGGAAGACGATAAAGAAAAATTATCTTACGAAGAAGCAGAAAAGTTAAAGCGAAAAGACAAATTATACGGAAAAAAAATAGGTGTAGATAAAATAGTTCTAACTAACCCTATATACTCAGAACATGATTATAGAAAAGAAAGTTCTATGAAATATATTGATTCTGAAGAAACTCAAGAAGAAATAATTGAACTTTACCAAAAACATGCAAAAAAAATAAATCTTGATGTACAACTTCTTGATATCAGAAATCTTAAGAATAATGAACACGACAAGTTTAATTTTTATGTAAAGTATAATAAATGGTTTGGAGAGTTTATTAATACTTATGATATTGAAGACCTAATTAATAATGAAACAACTTACAGTTTTGAATTGATGAATAAAAAGTATTCAGAAGAATTAATTGCTGAATACGGCACCAAATATTTTGCTTGGGTTGGTACTAGGCTTGCAAGAACAAAAAAAGAAGGAATAGGTTATGTATTAATTTATACCGCTATATATTTCCCTTTATTACCTTTAGGGATATATTATGCTGTAACGCCAGAATACAATACAGAATATTATTTTTTATTAATGGATTTAGAAGAAAATAAAGTAATCTTCTCTAACTATAAGAGTTATGGTGCTAAACTAAATAATGCGGTTTTAAACTCGGTAATTTATGATAATCTAAACCAGATTAAACAAAAATAATTTAAGAAATAAATAGCTTGAAAACAAATAAGTATATGAGAAAAATAGCATTATTAATATTAGTAATAATTATATCGAATTCAGTCTTTAGTCAAGTGTCTGGCTATATTGGAAAAAAGCATGAAATATCATACTCTATTAATGCATTCCCTAATATTTTACCATTAGATGAAAATTTTAATAATAATATAAGTTCGCAAAGGGATTTTCTAAATCGTTGGAATAGCTTTTCTTATAATTATGTAATTACATCTAAACATAAACTAGGATTTAGTTTTGATGCAACCAGTTTAAAGGTGTTTACTCCAAAAACTAGTTCTTCGTTACAGGATATGTTTGAAGGTTGTGGATATAATTGTAATATTGAAATTATTAATGATATTTATACTACGAAAGTAAAATCTTTTGGAATAGACTTTTTTCAATATCATGGCGATTGGATAGCTCCACTTGGAGTATATTCTAGACATAGTATTAAATTGTTGGCATTTTCGGTAGATACTGCAGAGGTTAATAGCCTTTATAACATAGGGTTTGTAAAAGATTACGAAACAAAAGGAAAGTCTATAGGGTACTATTATAGTATTGGTATCGAAAAAATACTTTTCAATACATTAACACTAGATATTGGAACGCAATTAGGTTTGACAACAGGAATGGACATAAATGATGTTGGTGAAACAGAACCAATTGAATTTGTTATTTTTCCAGCAAAAAAAAGAGTTGCTTATAATTATTTACTTGGTGTATATTTAAGATTAGGAATAATAATTTAATAATAATGAAGAGTATAGTTCTAATATTTACAATTACATTTTTTTTTAATAATTTAGTTAGAGCTCAGTTTTCGAGTAATGATATCAAACTATTAAATAATTACAAAAAGGTAGAGCTTGAAGATAAATACTCCAACACAAAAATATTTATTTCCGATAAAAAAAGAAAGATTAATCCAATAGCTTTTGTTTTAAGAATAAGTATGTATTCGTACCAAAATTTAATATCGCCAATTATGAGCTCAGATTGTGCGTACGATTTATCTTGCTCAAATTATAGTAAACATGTAATTAAAGAATATGGTTATGTAAAAGGTGTTTTCTTAAGTTCAGATAGACTTATGCGCTGTCAGCACACGCTACAAAAAGAAGTCCCGTTTTATAAGATTAATCAAGAAACTGGTAAAATGATAGATACTCCTGATATGTATAGATGCAAAAAACATAAACATTGAAAAAGTACATAATATACATATTTATATTAATTTTTTTTACAAAAATATCTCTTGCACAAGAGCAGTATATTTACGAATTAAAGTTTGTAAAGCACTTAAATAAAAATTTGCTTTTTGGCGATATTATTGCAAATTCAAAATATATTGATTTCGCTAAACTAACTATTTATGAGCAAGACTCTTTAAACTATTATGTTGGCAAGGCATATTACAAATTAAATATTATAGATACATCAACAATATTCTTCGATAAAATAAAACTTTCGCAAGAATTAATCTCAAAATCAAATATATTAAACTTTAACTATTTTGTTGATAATTATAAATTTACAGAAGCAGAAAAATCATTATCTAAAATAAACTTAAATGATAATCATAAAAAAGAATTTTATGCAAGGGGTATTTTGCTTTTAAATAATAGAATTTCAAATTACGAAGCTAAGCTAACAATTAATCCTAAGGCTGTGTATAAACAAGAAATATTAGATTTAACTTATGAAAAATATAAGTTGTTTAAACGAAAATCTCCTGTATTAGCTGGCGTATTATCATCTGTAATACCTGGTTTAGGAAGGGTGTATGCAAATAAACCATTACACGGCTTAGTTTCGTTTGTGCCAGTAACCTGGTTTGGGTATTCTGCTTACGAAGGTTATAACAATAATGGTTTTAATAGCCCCAACTTTTATATATTTAGCAGTTTATTTACCATATTTTATATTGGAAATATTTGGGGTAGTGTTTTTACAGCAAAAAACAGAAATGAAGAAAGAGTTTACGAAATAAATGAAGAATTATTTAATAATATTAATATTCCTATTGACTAATAATTTTAGTTTTAGTCAAATAGATTTAGTGCAAAAAGCAAATAATTATTTTGTAAATGAAAATTTTACAGAAGCTGCATTAATGTACGAAAAGTCATATTTTTTAAGCGATAATGTAAATGAAAAGGCTATTTTATTAGAAAAAAAATCAGACTGTCTAAAATATCAAAATAAAATAGATGAAGCATTCTATACACTTGATAGAATAAACTATAATGTGATTACAGATTCTTTAAAATCTAATTTGTATCTTAAAAAAGCATTTCTAGCTTTTATTGCTGCTAATTATTACAAATCTACAAATTACCTTTTCCAATTTAATCAACAGTTTTACGATAGCCTTAATTTAGAATACTTGCTTTTAAAAACATTAATTTATAACTCAACCGAAAACTTTGAAGAATCAAAAAGATATTTCGATAAATATTGTGAAGTTTCTAATATAAAAATAAACTCAGATTCAATATATACAGAGTTTAAGCTAAAAAAACTAAAGAATCCTAAATTAGCTAAAAATTTATCTTACATATTTCCTGGGTTAGGACAAATTTACACAGGTAATTTTCTTACAGGAATTACAAATACAATAATAATTGCTGCAATAATAACTTATACAGCTTACAATATAACAACACAGCAATATTCTGCTGCTGCATTTAGTACTGCAACATTCTTTCAAGTTTGGATTGGTGGAGGAAAAAATGCCACAAACTTAGCAAATGAATATAATAATAATATTAACTTTGAATTTACTAATAACATCAAACATATATTAACCAATAACTACAATTATGAAGAGTATTAAAATTGCATTAACATTAGTTTTGTTATCATTTTATATGGTTTCTGTTTCGCAAATAGACATTAAAGAGGAAATACAAATAAAATATAATATTAAAAAGGACCAAATGAAAGTTATTAGTTTGGGCGAAGAAGGAGTTTTAACATTACATAGAACTAACGCTAAAGAAAAAGGAAGCCAAAAATGGTTAATTACTCAATACGATAATGATTTGAATAAGACTTGGGCGTCTAGTAATTTAATTCCCAAAAAACTATCTGTAATAAAAGATTATTTTGATAAAGAGGGTGAAATATTTTATGTTTTATTCGGAAAAACTTTATCAGAGAAAGGTCTTGAAACCGCTAAAGGAAAATTGTTGATTATGACAATAAATTTAAAAAAACAAAAAGTAAATATTAAAGAAAGTTCATTTGGCGGAAGCTATTTAATAAACGATCTCTTAGCGAAAGATAATAGGGCTTTTATCTTTACAGATAATTATAATAAAGGAATGGTTGTTCTGCAAATGTGTTGCGCTTACACCTGTTTTCCTTTAATAACTGGTACTTCTATGGTTCGTTTTAAACCAATTATACACAATATAAGTTTAAATTCTGGTGTAAATACAAAGAAAGGTTTCGACTTGCCTAAATCATCAACGTTAAAAAACACTTCGTTATTGAATGATAATATGTATTCTTTTGTGTTAAATATGCCAAAGGGAAAGATATTGATACCTTACATTTATAAGCTTAATAATAAAGGAAAAGAAATTAAGAGTTTTAAAGTTAAATCAAAATCAAATAAGGTTCCAATAGATGGGCAAATATCTGGGATTAATGAAAATGAATATTTAATGATTGGATCTTACACAAAAGATTTTAAGCGAAAATTTATGGATAGGTTTATTGGTTTTGATGCTAGTTTATATGCTATAGAATCTTCAGGGTTATATTTATCTAAATTTACAAATGATAAGCAAAATTTCATTAATTATTTCAAACTAAAAGATTTTGGGTTAAATAAAAGAACAAAGTTAAAGGGAGAAGAAGATGAAACAGGTTCATATTTAATAGATGTTCATAATATTAAAAAGATTGAAGACGAATACATTATGATTGCAGAGGCGTATTACCCAACTTATTATTACGTTACTACGTCTAGCTATAATGCTAGTACAGGGCAAACAACATACAAAACAAGAAAAGTTTTTGATGGATTTCAATACACTCATGCATTAGTTGCTAGCCTAAACGAAGATGGAGGTATGAACTGGAGCAAAGCTTTTGATTTATCTGTAGGAAAAACATGGATGCTAGAAAAACACGTAAAAGTAAACCCAAGCACAGAAATAGATGAGATTAATATCACTTATCCTTATGGAAACAGCCTTATGTTTAAAGCCATTTCAGATGGAGAAGTTCTAGAAGAATCAAGAATTATTCTTAACGAAACTGGCGACGACGAAGGCGAATACTACAACAATGTAAACTTTTGGTACGATGATAATTATATCTCGCACGGTACCGAAAATTATAAAAAAGCTAATGGCAAAGACAATAAAAAAGAGGGATATTATTCAATTACTAAGTTAGAGTTGTAGAAAATCTAATTTAGAAAAAGAGGTAGAGTAATTCTCTACCTCTTTTTTATTATATTCCAAAAGAAAATTGCAAACCAAATTTTAATAATAAAAAGTAAGAGGATTCTACCACTCCAGGACTAATGCCTGCTTCAATTCCATAATAATAATCACTACTTTTTACGCCACTTATTTGATTTTGATACCCTATTTTAAAGCCATATTTAGTTTTATCAGAAAATTCATCAATATTGTATTCTTTATTAGTTGATATTTGATAAATATTATCTAGAGTCATTTTCTGAGCTAAAAGAAAGTCTACATATAATTCAGTAACTTTTTTAAGCTCTTTGTCTCCATAACCTTCAATATGAACAACAACATCCTTAATAATACTTTGACCTATTCCAAACGAAATAACATTACTTTTGTTCATAACTCCAAAACAGGTAGTCGCATCAATATTTGTAATTGTTTTGTCTGCATCAGTTATATCGTATATTTGATACTCACCATAATCTTTAATCATATAAATATTTGTTGATGAGTTTTCAAATCCTGCTCTTAAACCAATTAGCCTCAAATCTTCAACATTATCTTCAATTTTCATGAGATATGTAGTGTTTCCACTTTGTTTAACTTTAATATTATGAATTGATTTTTTCTTATACTTAAAAATATAATATTGACCTCTAACAATAATGCTATTTCCACTTTTATATTCATTCACAGAATTATATACAGGGGATATTAGATGCCCACCTTTGTCATAATATACTCCTTTGTACTCTATATTTGTTGAGAAAACATCTTTGTATCTGTACTTTCCGTATACACCATACCCCGCAAGAAGCAAATTGTTAGAACTCATATTCGTGTAAACTGGAATAATGCCTAAATTTAAATTTTTCGAGTTTTTTAATGGGTCGTTACTTAATAGTTTATAGGTATATGTTTGTGAATATGTATTGTGAATAAATAAAACTATTGCTAATGTTAGAATAAATGTAGTTTTCATGTTTTAATGTTTTAATGTAAAAATAAATATTTTTTTTATATATCATAATAGTTTTAAATAAATAAACTTACTTAGTAAAAAATCCAACCTCATATATCGAAATATTCTTACGCTCATCTTCTATTTCCAATCTTAATTTATGCGATGTCTTAGATAAATCAATATTTTCACCTAAATAGTACACAATATTTTCATATTTGGGATCATATTCAAAACAAACCCATCTGTTATCAATAAAACCATTAATTTTTGTTATTCCAGACAAATTATCGCTTATCTTAAATTTAATATTCTTATTAATATTTGCACCTTCGTAAATGTTAATAGGTTTTATAACTGGAGCT
>DAOVTE010000073.1 GCA_030627705.1 Bacteroidales bacterium | reverse complement strand
TTCAATTAGAGATTTATAAAAGTGGCGGATTGTTTTAAATATTAAAATAGAAGAAAATGAGCAAAGAAAAAGTAATGGAAGCACTAAGTAGTGCTGGCAAACCTTTAAAAGCAGGTGAAATAGCAGAATTATCAGGTTTAGACAAAAAAGAAGTTGATAAAGCAATGAAAGAACTAAAAAAAGAAGAATCAATAATTTCGCCAAAACGATGCTATTGGGAGCTTAAATAAAAAAACTTTATAACCTTTCAACTTTATAACTCTTAAACTAATAAGAAAGATGGGAAAAACATTCGTAGAAAAAATATTAAAAGCAGAAACAGGAGCAATAGTTTTTGCAAAGCCAGATATTGTACTTACTCACGACAATACCGCAAGTATTAAAAATACATTCGAAAAAATGGGTGGCAAAAAAGTTGCCAATCCAGAGCAATTATTAATTGTTTTAGACCATAATGCACCGCCAACAACTGCAAAGTTAGCAACTCAGTATCAAACAATTAGAGATATTGTAATCGAGCAAGGGGTAAATAAATTTTATGATGCAGGCAGAGGAATTTGTCATCAAATAATGTCGTATCACGCACAACCAAAAATGTTAATTGTTGGTAGTGATAGTCATACATGTACTGCTGGAGCATTTAACGCACTAGCCGCAGGAATAGACAGAACCGAAGCTGCAGGTTTATGGAAAAGAGGCGAAACTTGGTTTCGTGTTCCTGAATCAATTAAAATTTCATTAACTGGGAAGTTAAAACCAAACGTATTTGCAAAAGATATATCACTTTGGATAATTGGTATGATTGGCTCTGATGGAGCAAATTACATGTCAATTGAGTATCACGGCGGTGGAGTTAAAACTTTATCAATAGCTCAAAGAATGACACTTGCAAATTTAGCGTCAGAAATGGGAGCTAAAAATGCAGTTTTTCCTGCTGATAAGGTTTTAGCAGATTTCTACGGTAAAAATTCAGTTGATGGAGTTTGGGCTGATGCAGACGCTAAATATTTTAAAGAAATTGAAATTAATTTAGATGAACTTTATCCGTTAGTAGCTGCTCCACATCATGTAGATAATGTAAAAGCATTATCAGAAGTGCAAGGAACACCAGTGCACGAAGGTTTAATAGGAACTTGCACAAATGGAAGATTTGAAGATTTGCAAATTGCAGCAGAAATTTTAAAAGGTAAAACTGTAAAACCAGGATTCCAATTATTAGTAACTCCAGCTTCGCGCGAGATTTATCAGCAAGCAATAAAAGAGGGAATAATAGAAATTTTCTTAGATGCAGGAGCAAATGTCCTTTCGCCATCGTGCGGCCCCTGTTTAGGAACAGGACAAGGGATACCAGCCGATGGATATACAGTAATTTCTACTTCAAATAGAAATTTTAAAGGTAGAATGGGAAACCCTAACTCTGAAATATATTTGGCTTCTCCTGCTGCGGTTGCTGCTTCTGCAATTACAGGCGTTATTACCGACCCAAGAGGGAAGGAGTACAACGATAAATATCCATACAAAAAGGAGCAAGGCGCTTCTGTTGTTGATATTGCTGAAACAGATAACAGAAAATCACAAGGCGTATGGAATTACTCGGACATAGACGATTTAAACACCGATCAAATGTTTGCAGGGAATTTAACATATCAAGTTTTAAGTTCCGATGCAGAAAGCATAATGCCATATTTATTTGCAGGTTTCGACAAGAATTTTTCCGAGAATATTTCCTCTGGTGACATTCTAATTGCAGGCGATAATTTTGGTTGTGGAAGCTCTAGAGAACATCCAGCAGTTGGTTTAGCACACGCTGGTGTAAAAGCTGTAATTGTAAAATCTATAAATAGAATTTTCTATAGATCATCAATAAATCAAGGTTTATTATTGATAGTAAACAGAGAAATTGTAGAGGCATACAGTGTAGGTGATAAAGTAGATGTTGATTTTGCGAATGGTATCATTACCATTAATAATAAAGATTTTAAATTTGCTCCATTGCCAGAGAAATTAATGCAAATTATAGAAAAAAAAGGTCTTGTAAATTGGATAAAAGAAAGTTCTTAACAGATATATCTGAAAATATAATTATCTAATTATGAGAGGCGATAAAAATATATACAATAAATTAAATGAACTAAATATTGATTTTGAGTATTACGAGCATCCTGCCATACCAACAATTGAGCTTGCATTAATTCATAAAAAAAATATTGAAGCAACTCATTGTAAGAATATATTTTTAAGAAATCATAAAGGAAAAAAGCACTTCTTTGTGGTGCTAGAACAGAATTTAAAAGTTAATATTCGTCAATTAGAGCTCCTTTTAAAACAAGGTAAGCTTAGTTTTGCATCAGATAAAAGGTTAACAAAATATCTAAACGTAAAGCAGGGTGCAGTCTCTCCTCTAGGATTAATTTACGATAAAGAAAACAATACACATATATTTATTGATGAAACTCTAAAAAATGCTAAACAGTTAAGTTTTCATCCTAATGTTAGTGATGCAAGTATTGTAATAAAGATTCAGGATTTTTTTAAGTATTTAGATAATATAGGAAATTCTTATGAATTTATTAATCTTGGAATTTAAGATTCTTTTAGAATTACAAAAAAAGGCTACCTAAAAATAGATAGCCTTGAATTATTTAAGCAGTTTTCTTAATTACTATTCATAGAGATTAAGAATTCTTCATTAGATTTTGTTTGAGGTAGTCTAGCCTTAATGAATTCCATTGCTTCTAAAGGATTCATATCAGCCAAGAAGTTTCTAAGTACCCACATTCTTCGTAAGTAGCTTTCTTCCATAAGAAGATCTTCTCTACGTGTGCTAGAAGAAATGATATCAACAGCAGGGTAAATACGTTTGTTAGATAATTTTCTATCTAACTGAAGTTCCATGTTACCAGTTCCTTTAAATTCTTCGAATATAACTTCATCCATTTTAGAACCAGTTTCAGTTAATGCTGTAGAGATAATTGTTAATGAACCACCATCTTCAATATTACGTGCAGCACCAAAGAATCTTTTAGGTTTGTGTAATGCATTAGCATCAACTCCACCAGAAAGTATTTTTCCAGAAGCTGGTGAAACTGTATTATATGCTCTTGCTAATCTTGTAATAGAATCTAAAAGAATCATTACATCATGGCCACTTTCTACTAATCTTTTTGCTTTTTCTAAAACAATATTTGCTACTCTTACATGTCTATCAGCAGGTTCGTCAAATGTAGAAGAAACAACTTCTGCATTTACATTTCTTGCCATTTCAGTTACCTCTTCTGGTCGTTCATCAATAAGTAAGATTATTAAATAAACTTCTGGATGATTAGCAGCAACAGCATTTGCAATCTCTTGTAAAAGCATTGTTTTACCAGTCTTAGGTTGTGCAACAATTAACCCTCTTTGCCCTTTGCCGATAGGTGCAATCAAGTCTATAATTCTAGTAGATAATGAACTGCTCTTTCCTGTGATATTAAACTTTTCGTCTGGAAATAATGGAGTTAAATGATCAAAATGAACTCTATCTCTAACCACATCTGGCTGTTTACCATTAATGTGTTCAACTTTAATTAAAGGAAAGAATTTTTCTCCTTCTTTAGGAGGCCTAATCTGACCTTTAACTGTATCTCCTGTTTTTAGTCCAAATAATTTTATTTGTGATTGAGAAACATAAACGTCATCAGGAGAACTTAAATAATTATAATCTGAAGAGCGTAAGAAGCCATATCCATCTGATATTATTTCCAATACTCCTGTCCCTGAAATTATTCCGTTAAACTCGTATTTATCTCTTTTGTTATCGTGATATTTATGTTGTTTAACGGGCTGTTTTTCGTCCGAGCCTTGATTATCTTGTTTATTATTATTTTTGTTGATATTAGTCTCTTCTTCTTTCTTTAGAGGTTGTTTATTATCCTTTTGTTCTACAGGTTTTTCTATAATAATTTTATTCTCTTTGTTATCTTCGGTCTTCTTTGTTTCTGATGTAACATTAATCTTTTGTTCTTTCGTAGAATTTAATTTAGGTTGAACTGTATTCTTTTCTACAAAAGGTTTCTCTTTGTTAATCATAGGTTTAGGCTTTTCATCAAATAAAGATTTTTGTTTATGTTTTACGATCTTTTCTTTATTCTCCTCAACTTTTTCTGCTGATTTATTTTTTAGCTCAACACTATCTTTTTTATAATCAACTTTCTCTGTTTTTTTGTAAGGCTTATTCAGTCTTTGCCTTTTCGGTTTAGGTTTTGAAGCTATTAAGCTTGCTGCATCTATAGCTTGTTGATCTAATATTTTATATATTAAATCTTGTTTCTTAAAAGAATCAATTTTTTTTATTTTTAATTCTTTTGCAATTTGTTTTAAATCAGCAAGTAATTTTTGATTTAACTCAATAATATCGTACATAAATATGGTAATATGATTATTAAATAATTAATATGATTTTTTCTAAAGGAATCTAATTAAAGTGTATTTTGTTTGGTAATTCAATGCAATGATAGTAAAACTAAATGTAATAGCAAAAAAAAATACTAAATAAATGAATAAAAGGTGTAATTAATATCTAATAGTTGTAACTATATTAGTTAATGCTGTAAAATAAAGAAGACCTATAGGTATCTATAGGTCTTCTTTTATATGTAATTTAATTTCTATTATATCAAACCACTAACAAATTCTCTACCGGCTCTAAATGCCTTAATATTTGCATTTACTATTTTATCGCCTTTTGCGTTAAAAAATTGACTTATTGATTTTTCTAGTTCATCAGTTGGAATATCAATAAAATGCGAAGCTGCACCAAGCATTACAATATTGTTAGAACGAGAAGACCCAGATTCTTTAGCAATTTTATTTGCGTCAAGAATAATACTGTTCTTTACTTTTTTTATTTCCGATTTTAAAGCTTCTATTTCTGGATAATTATCAATATTATCGTAAGCTGTAACGTTAGTAACCAACCATCCATTCTCTGATAAATAGCTTGTGTATCGTAACGATTCCATTGGCTCAATAGATAATATTATATCAGCTCCACCAAAAGGAATTAGGTCTGAAAAAACTTCTTTATCTGAGATTCTAAGGTTAGAAACTACAGAGCCTCCTCTTTGGCTCATTCCGTGAACTTCCGATTGTTTAAGGTTTAGATTATTATTTAAAGCAGCTCCTCCAATTGTTGCAGCAATAGTGATAGTACCTTGTCCGCCAACACCTGAGATTATTATATCTGATTTCATTTTTTTTATTTTTAATTGTTAAATTATATTTGGACTGTAAATTATTACAACCTATAACTTATTTAAGCTAAACCTAACTCTTTAATTTGTGCATTAAGTTCTAAATCTTTTAATGTTCTAACGCACTGACGACGAGGAATAATTACAGAAACGCCATCGTAAGCTAATTCTTCGTTCATTATTTTAACCATTTCGTCGTGATTTTTTGCGATTGGAACAAAAACTCTAATATGGTCTGGATGAACTCCAATGCCTTCGCATATTTTTTCTATTCTACCTAATGCATTAGAATCTTGCTGACCGGTCATTCCTGTCGTAAAATTATCAGAAATTAATACCATAATCTTAGATTTATCAACAACTGCATCTATTAACGATGTAATTCCGGAATGAGTAAATGTAGAATCTCCAATTACAGCAATTGCTGGTGTTAAACCTGCATCAGCAGCACCTTTTGCCATAGTTATAGAAGCTCCCATGTCTACACAGGTATTAATTGCAGTAAATGGTTCGTAAGCTCCAAGAGTATAGCAACCAATATCAGAGAAAACACGTCCTTTTCCATATTGCTCAAGTGCTTCGTTTAATGCATTGTAAGCATCAATATGTCCACAACCTACACACATAGAAGGCATACGTGGTTGTACAATTTCTGGATCTGCAGTTTTTTCAAATTTCTCGCCTTTTAAAGCAGCAGCTACGATATTTGGGTTTAACTCGCCATCTCTAGGCAAGAAACCGTCTAATCTACCGTGAACTTTATCATTATCAAGGAAACCTTTAATTTGTTCTTCAACAAATGGATATCCATCTTCAACGACTAAAATTGCATCGCATTCGGCAACTATCTTCGCAATATATTTCTTTGGTAAAGGATATTGCGACACTTTTAATATTGGGAAATCTATATCTTTATCAATAAAGTTCTCCATTAAATAATTGTAAGCAATACCACAAGCTACAACACCTAATTTTTTGTTTGATCCGTCAGTATATTTATTTAAAATAGATTCCTCTGATTCTTTAATGAATGTAGGATAATTATCTAATAAAGCTCTATATTGAACTCTAGCGATAGAAGGTAACAAAATAAACTGATTAGGATTTTTTGGTAACTCTAGTTTGTTTTGTTCACGTTTTGTGTCTATTAATTCAACACCAGAACGAGAGTGAGCTAAACGTGTTGTTATTCTCACAAGAATAGGTACGTTAAGTTTTTCTGATAAATCGAAAGCATTAATAATTGCATGATATGCTTCTTGTTGATTCGAGGGCTCTAAAATAGGAATTTGAGCAAATTTACCATAATATCTACTATCTTGTTCGTTTTGCGACGAGTGCATAGATGGATCATCTGCAACTACAACAACAATCCCACCATTTACTCCAGTAATAGCAGAATTTACAAAAGCATCAGCAGCAACATTTAATCCAACGTGTTTCATTGCAACCATTGCACGTTTACCAGCATATGACATTCCAAGTGCACCTTCCATAGAAGTTTTTTCGTTGGTTGACCAAGTCATATGTATATTCTCTTCTTTTGCAGTTTTAGAAGCACGAATGTACTCCATTATTTCTGTTGATGGAGTGCCTGGATACGCATACATACCAGATATTCCAGCATCTATTCCTGCTTGAGCAATAGCTTCATCTCCTAATAATAATTTTTTCATAGATTTATAAAGTTTTGTATAATCTAAACTAAAGATACAACATTTAAATAATTTATTGTATTTGTTTTTTTTTAATTTTACTCCGTTAAACAAATAAATAAATAGTTAACAAGCTTGTAATTATATAGTTTATTAATATTTTCTTAATTTTTCTTATTATTCACAAATTTAAATAAATAATATTTAATAAATAGCAATTTATTCATTTTATATTAAATAAATTTGAGTTATGACAAAAGTATATACAAAATATTTGTACATTGCTCGAATTTTAATTTAATAAATTACTAAGAGTCGCTATGAAAAAAATATTAAACATAATTGTAATAATGTTTTCTGTAAACCTCGTATTTTCTCAGAATATTGAATTTACAAAAAGTAATTTTCCAGACGATAAGGCAAGATTAAATAGAGCAATTGATAATATTTATGATGGGGAAGATAACTTTGAAGACGAGCTTTATGTAAAAGCAAATGAATATTTTTTAAAGGCTAATGAGTATAATTCTAATAATGCTGAACTAAATTATAAAATCGGCATATGTTACCTTCACTCTTCAACTAAAGGGAAAGCAGAGGCTTTTTTTAGTAAAGCTTATTCCTTAAATCCTAATGTTTCAAAAGACATATTGTTTAATTTAGCATATACTTCTCAATTAACTTCAAAGTTTAAGAGAGCAAAAAAACAATTTATTGAGTATCAAGAAAAGTTAGGAGATAGTAAATATGATGAAAAACGAAAAATAATTGTAAAAAAACATATTGAAGAATGCGAAAATGGGATTGAATTAATGTTTAATCCTACAAGCGGAATGGTGGTAGGATTAAATAAAATTAATACTGAGTATTCAGAATACAGTCCATTAATAAATGCTGATGAATCTTTGATGATTTTTACATCTCGTAGAAAAGGTACTATTGGTGGGCAAAAAGATCCTTATGACTTATTGTATTACGAAGATGTTTATTATTCTACCAATGTTGATGGATGGCAAGAACCAGATAACTTTGGCGCACCAGTAAATTCTTTGTTACATGAAGCTGCTGTAGGTTTTTCGCAAGATGGTCAAAAATTATTCTTGTATAAATTTGATAAAGCTAATAAAGGAGATTTATTTTTCTGTGTATTGAATGGTACTAAATGGTCAAAACCAGAAAGGTTTCCTGAGCCAATAAATACTAAATTTAACGAAACTTCAGCTGCATTGTCTTATGATGGAAGAACTCTTTATTTTGTTAGTGACAGAGAAGGTGGTAAAGGAAATAAAGATATATATGTTTCTGTAAAATCGGCTAATGGGGATTGGGGAACACCAAAAAATATAAGAAGTATTAATACCAAGTATGACGAAGATGCTGTATTTATTCATCCAAACGGAAAGTTTCTGTATTTTAGTTCTAAAGGGCTGGGTACAATGGGAGGCTATGATATTTTTGTTTCAAAGTTAAATAAAGAAGGAGAATGGTCTGAGCCAAAAAATTTAGGATATCCTATAAATTCACCAAATGATGATATATTCTTTGTTTTGTCTGCAGATGGAGAGAGAGGTTATTTTACATCTTCGAAAACAGGTGGTAAAGGTGGTAAGGATATTTATATGATTAATTTCCCAGAAGTAGAAGGTGTTGAATCTGAGATTTCTTTAACAGTTGTAAAAGGAGTTATTAAGAGTCAAAAATTAAATACTCCAATTTTTGCAAATGTAGAAATAACAAATAATTCAACCGGTGAAGTAATTGCTACTTTTACTTCGAATAAGAATACTGGTGAGTTCTTATTTTCATTACCTGCTGGTGAAGATTATGGAATAAATGTTAATGCTGATAATTATTTATTTTACTCAGAAAACTTTTCTTTAAATGATAATAGTAAATTTGAAGAGGTTATTATGAACATAAATTTATCACCAATAAATGTAGGTTCTAAAATAGTCTTAAGAAATATATTCTTTGATTATGCAAGTGATTCTCTTTATGATGAATCTTATTCAGAAATAGATAGAGTTATTAAGTTAATGAAAGAAAGTGAAAACATTAAATTAGAAATTTCTGGTCACACAGATAACGTTAGCTCATTATTAACCAATGAAAGATTATCTTTATCAAGAGCAAAGGTTGTATATGCATATATGGTGTCTAAAGGGATTGCTAAACGTAGATTAAAATACGAAGGATATGCTTACCACAAGCCAATAGCATCAAATGACACAGAAGAAGGAAGAAAACAGAACCGTAGAGTTGAGGTTAAGATTATTAAGTAGTAATTAAACAAAACTCATATCGCTATCACCATCTTGGAGCTCAATGTCTTTTAAATCAGGAATATTATTAAGCATGTTATTACAAGCATAATAGCTTGTTTTTTGTTGTTTCTTTTTAAGAAATAATTTTTGAGGTTTGCTAAGTTCTGTTACTAACTGTGGAGTGTAGGTTGTAAAATATGCAATTTTATTTTTTATCATATATTTTTTTAGATAAAGTGTAAAGTCACTAATATATTCTGTTTCTAAATAGAAATACGGAATTGTAAGAATATTATTTCGCTTAAAAAGAATTAAAAATCCAACCAATTTATTATTTAGTTTTACGATTATATATGTTCGTTTAATATTTCTTGCATATTGCGAAAAGTTGTAATTTGTTTTTTGTTTTGTTTCTGTAATCCATGGGTATTGCTCTATCCAATTGTATTCCACAGTATTTCGTTTAAAGGATATATTACTATGATTATTAGAAATGTATTCTGAAGTTTCGCCATCTATACTTTTAATTTCTATATAATCTAAATTAGGTTTATATATAAATTTATTAAGTGCTTTAAATCTAAAATTATTAAAGGTATTAAAACAAAGATCAACGCAGGTAAGACAAGGTTTAAGAATTTTAAATAAATTATTTTTTGGAGGTAAAATGTATGATAAGTTTAAATTTAGATACATTCGTAAACCTGATTTGGAAACAAGTTCGCTAAATTTCCCTGACTTTAAATATATGTTCTTAGAAGCCTGTGCATAATTTGTAAACATTAATTGTTCGTTCCAATCTTTAAGAACTTCGTTTAATAAAAGTTTAGAAATTCCTGTTCTTCGTTTTCTTGGTATAACCCAATTTCCACTAAACCAGGCAAATTTATATTCTGTATTATTGATAAATAACTTGTCAGCAAAAACGGTTCTGTATCCAACCAACTCGTTTTCTTCAAAAGCAATAAATATAACAACATCATTTTTATTAGCTCTGGGATTGTTTATATACGATAATGCACGTAACTTACTTATAGGTTTGTTTTCTAATTGCAAGTATTCATTAGAGTTTACAAAATCTAATAGTTCTGATATCTTTATCTTTTTTACTTCTGTCAAAATTAATTATCGTTTTAAAGTGTTTTTGCCAATAATACTTTTAGCGCAATAGTATAAATATTCATTTTTAATAATTTCTATTGCAGATGATTTTTCTTCGAACGGAATTCTTTGAATATTTTTTTTAAATACATCATTTTTTAACCCTGCTGTACCAAACGAAATATCAATATCATTTTTGTAAATTTCTTCGAAAAATCTTTTAGAAACATTATTGTCGGTAAACGGAAAAGCAAAAGTGTTTACATTTTGTTTAAAGTTAACTTTAACATAATTAATGCTTTCTAATGTCTGTTTTATTTGTTCATATTCGGTTAATAAATAATATTCTGGGTGACTTGCCGAATGGGCACCAATACTAAAACCTTGTTTTGTTAATTCTATAAGTTCATTTTTACTTAAGTATGGTTTCTCATTTTTTAAGAAATATGTATAATCTAATTCTAGAATTTCTGCAATATCATCAAACAGATTATTGTCTTTATATTTAAGTTTTAATATTCTTTCTTCTAAAAATTCGCCATTAATATTATTCTGATGTAATAATAAGTCTATTCGTAACAATATGTTTATATTAGAAGTAGCTCTAATTTTCTCAACTATTAAACTTGCTTTAAATCTATGAAATAGGTCTTTATTATCTACAAAATTGGAATTTATAAATATGCTTGCTGGTATTCCTTTAGCCTTTAAAATTGGAGCAACATAATCTTTTATTTCTCTTAAACCATCATCTAAAGAAAGATGAAAAAATGGTTTCTTAATTATAGTTTTTTTTGTAATATGATTGTGCAAATCATCAATAGAAACGGGTTTATAAAGATTTAGTATATAGTCTAGATCTTTAATAAACTGTTTAGTAGTTTTTACGGTATATAAGTTTTTTATATGTTTAGGTTTTTCATTTGAAATAGCATGATAGAACGGAAAAATAGATTTTTTACCAGTAATTCGCATAAGCAAATTATTAGGCATAATATGAAAAGGTTTTAATATTTTTTTAGTGGTTTTTCCTAGAGCCATATAATATTTCAAAGATATAATTTTTGCATCATAAACCAAAGGGCAACAGTTTGGAAAATTAACTGTAATTATTATAAATAAAATTAACTTCACATTCTTAGGTTAGGAAATGAATTATTCAGGAATATATTTTCTTAAGAATTTAGTATTGATTACCAACCTTTGTTAAGTTGCCAGATGTTTGTTTTTTATTGATTTTGAGAATGATTAATATCAAACTTTACAAAGGTAAAGGATGTATAATACAAAGAAACACTGTAAATTTACATATATTAAGGATCAAATACAGCAATTTAGTGTAAAGTTAAATTTTAACTTTGTGTAAGTTTATGTATATTAACGAACAAAATTAAAACATAGTTTTAAAAAAGAAGAGAATGAATACCATACTATTAGCAGACGACCAAGAATTTAATATTAATATAATGCAAAAATTATTTAAGCATATTGAAAATTACTAATTGCACGAGATGGACAAGAGGCTTACTATATGTATAAACAATACTTTTCAGAGATAATGTTACTAGATTTTAACATATCAAAAATGATAGGTATTGAGCTTGTTGAAAAAAGTAAAACAAAAGAGAATATTTAAAAAAAATCCTATTTTTGCGATGATACAAGGAAATATTAACTGGAGTATCAAAAAAAGAGCTTTTGATAATGGCGTATCTTATTATTTGGTTAAACCATTTGCCCCGGAATATTTTTTTAAAATAATAAAATCAGTATTAAATATTATTAATAGAAATTAGAAAGCAATAAATATGGATATAAAAAACATCTTAATAGTAGAGGACGAAGAGTTTCTACAACTATTAATTGAACAAACCTTTATTGCTAGCAAATATAATGTCACCATAGTAAGTAACGGAAATGAAGCAATTAATCAGCTTCTTACAAACAAATACGACATTGTATTAATGGATATTGAAATGCCAATAATGAATGGTATTGAGACAATTAAAAAAATCCGAAAGGAATTGAAAAATAAT
>DAOVTE010000160.1 GCA_030627705.1 Bacteroidales bacterium | reverse complement strand
CATCTCCATCGATATCTGCGGCATAAACAGAAATTGCTCCATTTAGATTAGCAGTTATTATTTGTTGGGTACCGAAGTTACCATTTCCATCGTTTTGGTACCAGGCTATTTTATTTAGACTATATGAAGCAGAAAGCAAATCCATATCACCATCACCATCAATATCTGCGGCATAAACATCTATTGAGCTAATATTATTCTTTTCTGCGATATCTTGTGGGGGACCAAACTGCCCAAAAACAAAATTTATGCTTAGGCTTCAGATTAATATAAACAAGTTTTTCATGTTATTTGTTTTTTATTATTAACAATGTTTGTATTTAGACAAATTTATATTAAAAATAGTTGCCTGCTTATTTCCAATAAAGCACATTATTATCGTCTTGTCTTAACTTGTCGTTCTCGAATAGCCACTGTATAACTTTAATAATTTTAACTTCTCGGTAGTTAATTTTGTTGACTAATTCGTTTAGCAGAATGCTTTCTTCTTTCTGAATTATTTCTTTAATTTCTTTAAGAATTACATCGAATTCGTATTTGCTTAATCCTAGTTCGTTCCTACGATTACAAACATCGCAATTACCACAACGGTAAGAGTCATCTTCGCCAAAATATTCTAAAAGTAATTGACTACGACATTTATTATTACTTGCAGAATAGTTTATTACGCTTTCTATTTTTGTAATAAAAGTTTGCTTACGTAGTCCATAATTTTCTTTCGAAATCTTTAAATTCTTAATATCTAAATATTCTGTATTAAAGAAAACAGATGGCTTTTGTTTTTGCGGAACATAGTTTATTATACCTTTTCTGCTTAGTTCGATTAAATAGGTCTTAATTATTTCCTCGGTAGAATTTGTGAGCCTTGCAAGTTGTGCCTCGTTTATTCTTGCATAATCGGTAAAAACACCAGAATAAGTTCGTAACAACAATTTAATAAAGCTATCGAACTTAGAGTTAGAGATTTGAAAATTGTATAAATCGTTACGTTTTGTAATAAATATTATTTTTGATGGAACAAAAACTGATTCGGAATATTCCAAATAACCCTCCTTCTGTAATACTTTAATAGAACTGTAAGTAGACATTAAATCTAACCTAAATCTATTTACAAATTCGTTAATATCGAAATCAAACGATGCATTTTTAGACGATTCTATTGTAATATTTAAATAGCTACCTAGAGCAACATACACCTTTTTAATCTCGTCTATTTCTGGGAAATTTGTTTTTATTTGCTTTCGCAAGTTTTCAATATCTTCGTTATTATAGAACAAGGCTGCATAAGCGGTTTTTTCGTCGCGGCCACCTCTACCCGCCTCTTGGTAATACGCCTCTAGCGAATTTGGAATATCCATATGCACAACAAACCTTACATTAGATTTGTCTATTCCCATACCAAACGCATTTGTTGCGACTATTACTCTGGTTTTTCCTCGTTTCCAATTTATTTGCTTAATTTCTCGCTTTTCGTTAGAAACTCCTGCATTGTAGAAATCTGCAGAAATTCCGTTATCTAAAAGAAGTTTTGCAATTTGTTTTGTTTTTTTTCTACTTCTAACATAAACTATTCCTGTGCCTTTTATTCGTTTGATGGTTTTTAGCAGATAATCTTCTTTATTTTCTACCTTTCTTACAATATATATAAGATTTTTTCGCTCGAAACTTTTTCTAAAAATGTTCTTTTCTTTAAAGCCAAGTTTTTCTTGAATATCGTCTACAACCTTGTATGTAGCAGTTGCTGTAAGTGCCAAAACTGGAACGTTTGGCAAAATTGTTCTTATATCTACAATTCTTAAATATGATGGTCTAAAATCGTATCCCCATTGCGAAATACAATGCGACTCGTCTATTGCCAAAAGACTCACATTCATTAACCTAAGTCGTTCTCTGAAAATATCAGTATTTAATCTTTCTGGCGATAAATAAAGGAACTTATATTTACCATAAACACAATTATCTAGACTTAAATCTATTTCGTGATTAGACATTCCCGAATAAATTGCAACTGCTCTAATTCCTTGCTTTGTGAGATTATCAACCTGATCCTTCATTAAAGCAATAAGCGGAGTTACAACAATACAAATTCCATCTTTTAGCAAAGCAGGAACTTGAAAAGTTATTGACTTTCCCCCGCCTGTTGGCATTAATCCTAAAGTATCTTTACCATCTAAAACAGAATTTATTATATCCTCTTGTAGTGGTCTAAAACTAGAAAAGCCCCAGTATTTGGTTAATATTTTTGTTATTTCGCTCAATGGCTAATTTGAAATTTTCATAATTTTTTTCTCAACAATTATATCTTTAAAGTATATTTTCAAGATATAAAAACCATCTTTCAAGTCGCCAATAAACATATTGTTAGAATTATTATTAATCATAAGTTTTTTGTTGTCTAAGGTAAACAATTCGAGTCTAACAACATCATTTTTATCAATAAAGATATTTCCTTTTGTTGGATTTGGATAAATATTTACTTTATTATCTGTAATATTATTATCAATGGTGTTTAAATCAGCAACAGTAATAATTACAGAGTCGGTAAAATTACACTGTAAATTATCAATAACTTCTAGCGTTACAAGATGTGAACCTATACCAAGATTAGCTCCTAAAATATTAATTACAGAATCGTTTAATCCATTGTTCCACTCATAGTAGTTCATACCTGTTGGTGCTGTTAAAACTAATGTATCGCTAATATCAATAATTGTGTCATTACCTAAATCAATTAAATTATTACCTACTTCTGATTTAACCATTATTTTTCCAGAACTACAATCACCAAAAGGTTTATACCCAAAGTGATAGTTTATTCTACCACTCCAATCTCTTGCAAAATATGAATTAGAGAAATTATAACTAATTCCACTTCCTGTAATCATAGATATTTCTTGGTTCTGTCTAATTTTTGTATTAGCTATACTCTGGTAAGATAAACTTGCATTAGAATTTATCATACTTATATATATTCCAACTGTATCGTTTGTATTAATAGATAAGTTTCCAATTGGCACATTTGCAAATATATTTAAAGTATCAACAAAAACATAGGCTGTGTCTAGTAATGTCCAAGCAGCTTGGTTTTGCTCAAAACTGATATATGATCCGCTTTTGTAATATATTTTAACACCTTGCCAACCTGTTGAGTATATTTTAACATCAAAATTATCAATTATTATATCTTGATGAGCAACAATATCGAACATTGTTCCATTCCAATTTATATTAGATGTTGAGCTAGTAAAAACATTATCTTTATAAAACAAATCTCCTCTAATTGATTCTGCATACATAGTATCATTAGTATTAATATATGAACTTATAAACTGATTACCGTATGCCACAGGTATTGTATCTGCAGGATTATGATACCAATAAACTGTATCTCCAAAATCATGTATTGCAGTATATGTTGCATTTCCTCCATTACAAAAAGTATCTCCTAACAACACTAAGTTTGGATGACCGCTTGTATTAAACAAATATTCTAAAGTATCATTGTAATTTATTGTGTCATTAATGTTACTTAAATAACACTTTACTTTATAATCTCCTTGAATATAAGTATTTCCTACAAAGCTGATTGTATCTGTGCTACACGGATTTGTGCTATTAACAATAAACGAATCTAATATAGTAACATTAGTATTTAACTCTTTAAACTCGAAATTTACTTTTATACTTGTTGAATCTTGAGCTCCAATGTTCGCAAATATTACCGAAAAATTATCATTGATATCTCCACAAGCATTTTGCTGATTTCTTTTTATATCTAATAATTCGTAATCTACTATTACGCTTGGCACGTATATGGTATCTAAGATTCCTGTGTTTATTACTTGTTGATTCAAAATATTATGTGCAGCATCGTTTAGATGAGTTCCGTCGCCAGAATCGTAAATAGAATCAATATAGTTGTCTGTTGTAGCACAAAAGCTCCAAAAATCTATTGTATGTGGATAAAATAATAATTCTATTGAGTCTTTAACATCTTCTTGCAATTGTCGTAATAATGGGTCGCTAAAGTTTTTTGGCTGAGTTGTGCATACCCAAATAGGAATATTATTATTTTCGGAAATTTGTACTATTGTATCAAAATTAAATAGCTGCTCGTTTACACTAAAACCTTGAGCTATATCATTAGAAGGTAAATTAATTATTATTGCATCGGGACTATGATTTATAGCAGCAGTTATGTTTCTACTTGTATCTGAATAAGGTCTCCCTATTGGTGGCGAATAATTTGTTGGCATTATTTTATATGTATTGTATCCTCCAACAGCCAAATTTATTACTTCATTATTTGGGTTTATAGTTTGCAAATAATTTATATATCTATTTACCCATGCGCTATCTGCACTTGAAACTCCCGCACCAGCTGCTGTAGATGAACCTAAAACTACAATTTTATAGTTATTGTAATTTACACATGGGTTATTTTGACTGTAAATATTAGTACTAACAAACAGCAATATAATTATTATTAGATTTTTGATTTTATTCATGATTTATTGATTTTTATTACTTTCTCTCCGCCTCGTCCTAGTTTGCAACTAGGATGTCAAAATACATTATTTTTTTACCAAACTTAATATTAATTATATTTTTTTTCAAAATTGGTATTGGTTAAAGACAAACTTACAAACTTCGCTTAGCGGGGGTATTTGGAGGTGGTTAGGATAAGGTAAGTTATTGCGTAAACCTATTAGTGCTATCTGGCTTTGGGCTAAATTGCTTGAAGTGATATGTTTCATTTTCTTTATCTAAATCTCTTTTTTTTCCATTAACCATTCGGTAACTTTCTTTTATTACAAAAGTAGTATCGTTTAAAATTATTCCTTTTCTAACATAAGCTTTTAATGGACCTCCCGAAGAAGGATACCAACGTTCAAACTTTATAATGTTATTGTCTATATTAAATAATCCCCAAGCATATTTAATTTTCTGTACAGCATCAATCAATTCATTTGTTAAGATTCGTTCTTCATGTTTTTCCCATTTATCTAAAATATCAAACCCTCCAAGAGTAACAATAATTCCATTATTATAAAAGAAATAAGTACCGCTAGCATAATCTTTATCGTAGTTTTCATTATAATTTACGTAATAATAATACCCATCTAGTCTTAGCTTATTATCTCTAGATTCTGTTTGTTCGATTGATAATCTGTCGTCAAGTATACCTGTAGCATTTATTAAACATGATTGAACAAGAACAGTTACCAAGAAAAATAGTAATATATAAAATATTCTTTTTACCATAATGAATAAGGGTTAGATGTTCCTATTGAGTAAAACCCAATAGGATTTTTATTAAGTACTTTAAAATGGGGTGAAGGATTATTTCCTAATCCAAATAGACCAGCTAATCCATCGTGAGCTACTCTATTCTGGACAATATGTCTGATAGTTTCAGAATCTCTTCCTACTTTAAAGTTACCATAACCAATATATGCAACTCCTGCACGATACTTGTCTGATGTCCCAGAATAATAAACCTGTTTACCTTCATGATATTGTCCTTCACCATTATCAGACTCTCTGTCATTTCCGTCTAAACCAGGATCTCCTGTAAACAGATTTACACCTGCAGAAAATTCTCTCCATTTTATTTGAGCAGAAGCAGTTCTGTATCTATCACCACCATCAGCAGGTAAACCAAACATATAATCGTTTTGGTAAGTAGCTGAAAAATCATTATGCCTAAATTTTAGGGCACCTAATACCTGAGATGTTTCTCCACTTTCGTAAGCAGAAACTGTATATGAAAGACCCCATGTTCCATTGTCGTAACCAGCACCCCAAAAAGCAGCAAGCTCAGAAGAATTTCCAGAGGGTCCATAATTTTTGAAATATTGTTTTGAACTAATTCCTGTAGAAAAAGAGAAATCTCCTTTCTGATATGTTAAACTTGTACTTAATCCAAATCCAACTTGATGTGAACCTAAAACTATAGCAGGACTTACATATAATGTCAAGTTATCTCCGATAGGAATCCCTAATGAAGGAGAGAATCCAGCAATTATGTTAGTTCCTACCATTTGGACTCCTACCTCTAGAGCAAGAGATGGACTAAGTGATAATCCCATTGTATTAAGTGCTATAAGTGAAGTAATTGACCATATTGCTCCTGTTTTTACAGAACTCCAACCCCAGTCTCCTGTCCTAAAACCACTATAAATGTATCCTCCAGCAAATGCTACTCCACCTATTATTAAATCGTCAACTAAATAAAGTTCTCCACTAGGATCTGTATATTTTAATGGATTATTAAGCACATAAGCATACCTATTATAGTTTTGTGGATTATTAGGATTTTGTACATAATTATCTGGAGAAAGCATACGTCCAAGAATTGGGTCGTACATACGTCCATTCATATTTATTAAAGCAAAATGAGGTAAATGTTCGTGTCCCGTATATCCTCTAATAGACGAAGAAAGAGGTCTACTCTCTGTAAAACCTATATTTATAGGATATTGCCAATTATTTGGGTCTCTAACTCTGCCCCAAGGTCCATAATTTGTCTCTTCTATTAAATTTCCATTTTGGTCTATTATCTGTACAATCGAGCCAAGATGATCGGTTACGGTATAATATAATGTACCTGTATTAGCTCCATTTTCTTTTATAAAAATAGCGATTAAACCTGCTGGTCCAGTTATATAATGATATTCTTTTATTGTTCCATCGGCATGTATTTCTTTTTCGTAATTACCTGCAAATATCCTTTTATTTATAATATTGCCATTTTCTAAAAGAGTTGTTTTCTTTCTATTATTTTCCGGTCCGTAATTTATTTGTAATTCAAAATTGCCTTCTGTTATTTTTATAGCTTTATTAAAACTTGTGTATTCTATATTCTGTTGGTTTAGGCTAATTACATTTGCAGGATTGTT
>DAOVTE010000210.1 GCA_030627705.1 Bacteroidales bacterium | reverse complement strand
CAATAAATCAACCTTCTACAAATACATTCTCTGTTACAGCTTGTAATGAATATGTTAGCCCTAGCGGCAAAATTTGGAATACAACAAACACATATGTAGACACAATACCAAACAGTACTGGATGCGATAGTGTTATAAACATAGACTTAACTATTGAGACTGTTGACTTGTCGGTTACTCAAGGAACAAATTCTCTTATTGCTAACCTAACTGGAGCAAGCTATCAATGGTTTGATTGCGACGCAAACATACCAATAAATGGCGAAACAAATCAATATTTCGTTGCTTCTTACAATGGTAGTTTTGCTGTTATTGTTGATAATGGAAACTGTGAAGATACATCCGCATGTTATCAAATAACAAGTGTAGGATTTAGCGCATCAAATTATAATAACATTAGTTTATTCCCGAATCCCTCAAATAATATAACTAACATTAGCTTAGGGAAAATAACTGAATCTGTAAACATTGAAATAAATGATATAAGTGGGAAAACAATGTTAATAAAAGATTTCTATAATATTGAAAAGATAAAAATAAATACTTCTATTTTAAATAAAGGAATATATTTTGTCAAAATCATTACTAATAATAACATAAACGTATTAAGACTTATTGTTGAATAGCTTATAGTTTACAAATATTTTATGTGATTTTTTACGATGTGAATCATATATTAATATTACTTTTATTTAGTTTTTAGTGAAATTAAACAATTTTAATTATTAATATAATATGGCATTCTCATCGTTAAAAGAATTTGTTGAAATATTAGAGCAAAATAATGAGTTAATAAGAATAAAAGAGTTTGTAAGTACCGATTTAGAAATTACCGAAATTACCGACAGAATTTCTAAACAAAACGGAGGAGGCAAGGCTCTTTTATTCGAAAACAATGGGACAGAATTTCCCCTATTAATAAATGCTTTAGGCTCTGAAAAAAGAATTAACCTTTCTTTAGGAGTAACCAATTTAGATGATATTGGAGAAAGACTAAACGATTTATTTAAACAGCTTTCTAGTCCTAAAGAAAGCTTTTTAGACAAATTAAAAATTCTACCAAGACTTAAAGAATTAAGTTCTTGGATGCCAAAATCAAAATCAGGCAAAGGAGTTTGTCAACAAGTAATAAATACAAATCCAGATTTGGATATTCTACCAATTCTAAAATGTTGGCCTGCCGATGGAGGCAAATTCATCACCTTACCAATAGTAATTACAAAAGATCCACATAACGGAATAAGAAACGTTGGAATGTATAGAATGCAAATACTAGAGCAAAATTCAACAGGAATGCATTGGCACAAACATAAAGTTGGCGCACGACATTATAACGAGCACAAAGAACTTAGAACAAAAATGCCAATTTCGGTTGCATTAGGTGGCGACCCAGCTTATATGTATTCTGCAACAGCACCATTACCAGATAATATTGATGAATTTATGTTAGCAGGTTTTCTTAGAAAAAAGAAAGTAGAACTTGTAAAATGCATCACAAACAATTTGGAAGTACCTGCCGATGCAGATATAATTATTGAAGGTTATGTAGACCCGTCGGAAGACTTAATTTACGAAGGCCCTTTTGGCGATCACACAGGATTTTATTCCCTTGCAGATTGGTTTCCTAAGTTTCACGTTACTTGTATAACTCATAAAAAAGACGCAATATATCCAACAACAATTGTTGGCATTCCTCCGCAAGAAGATGCTTGGATAGGAAAAGCTACAGAGCGCATTTTTCTTACACCTATAAAATTAGCAATGCTACCAGAGCTTGCCGATATGGATTTACCAGTTGCAGGGGTTGCTCATAATATTGCAGTTGTAAGCTTAAACAAATCATTTTCTGGTCACGCATTAAAAATTATGAACTCGCTTTGGGGTGCAGGACAAATGATGTTTAACAAGTCGTTAATTGTTACCGAAAAAGACGTAAATATTCACGATTATATAGAAGTTGCCAAAGAAATTACAAAAAATGTTTATCCTGCCGAAGATGTGTATTTTAGCAAAGGGCCCCTAGATATTCTAGATCACTCTGCAGCAAAGTATGCTTTTGGAGGCAAAATATTTTTCGATGCAACCATAAAATATCTAGAGGAGCGAAACTCTGAAATTCAAGAAATTGAAATAAAAAAAATAAACATAAATAAAGACGAAAAAATCAAGAATTTTGCAGAAATTTCTGACATAAATATAGAACTGCTTAAAGATGAAATTTCAGCAATAATTATATCGATAAAAAAAGACACAAATTTCTCTTTTAAAGATTTTACAAAAAGACTTAATTCAGATAAAGACTTTAATAAAATAAAGTTTATTTTCATTGTAAACAACAATCTAGATATTTATGATTTATTCTCTGCAACCTGGGTAATTTCTAATAATATAGACGCTTCTAGAGATTGTGATATTAAAAATAACAACGGTTTATCAACCCTATTTATTGATGGCACTAGAAAGCTAAAATCTACAGATAACTTTAAAAGAGATTGGCCAAATATAGTTACATCTAACAACGAAACAATTAATAAAATTGATAAAAATTGGTCATCATTAAATATTGGGAATTTTATTGAATCTCCAAGTAAAAAATATCAACAAATGAAAATAAATGAGGGTGCCGTTGCTAACGAATAATAATTAATATCTATTAACTTATTGAAAAAATATAAAGAATTATTAAATTAGCCGATTGCAGCAATGAAAAGATTAACAATAACATATACATCATTATTTACATTAGCTTTTTTGGTATTAAGCTTTAATTTGAAATCTCAAGTTAATGAATTAAGATTCGAGCATATTGGGTTAAAAGATGGATTATCTCAATTGGCTATAAATTGTATATTTCAAGACTCTGATGGTTTTATTTGGGTTGGAACACAAAGTGGACTTAATAAGTATTCAGGAACAACATACAACCCTTTTATAAAATATTTTAATAATCCAGCAAATATAAATTCACTATCTGACAATTGGATTTATTCTATAGATGAAGATAATTATGGAAATTTATGGATTGGAACCAAGTCTGGTTTAAATAAGCTAAACAAAAGAACTAATAAAATTACTCGTTATTTAGCTAACGATAATGATCCAAACTCTTTAAGCGATAATCTTGCTAAAGGAGTCTTA
This sequence comes from Bacteroidales bacterium, assembly GCA_030627705.1. Taxonomy (GTDB): domain Bacteria; phylum Bacteroidota; class Bacteroidia; order Bacteroidales; family JAFGXI01; genus DAOVTE01. The sequence continues at coordinate 1,001 of DAOVTE010000210.1, read as the reverse complement.
GTTAGTAACGATGGATATATTTGGGTTAAAACGACACACGAACTAAATAAATTTGATCCAAGAACCGAGAAGTTTTATATTAATGAGCATGCATACAACATGTCTAATAATATTAATACAGACAGAGGACTTCCTATAGTTGAGGATGAAACAGGAAACTTATTTATAGGTTCTGATTATGGATTATTATATTTTGATAGAGATTTTGAACAATTTAAATATTACAATGTACAAAAAGCAAATATTAGTAATAATATTGTTGAATCAATATTAATCGATAAAAATAATAATATTTGGGTTGGGACCGCAAATGGACTAAATAAATTTAATAGAGAAACAAAAACGAGTACTAAATATTTTTATAGTGAAGTCCCAAATTTTCTAAATAACAACAGAATAAAATGTATAATAGAAGATAAACACGATAATCTTTGGATTGGTACAGATGGTAATGGATTAAATAAACTTGATGTAAAAAACAATAAGTATTATTCTTTCACAAATTCTACAAATAATTACGAAAGCATTAGCCACAATACGGTATATTCGCTATTTTTAGATAAATCAAACATTTTGTGGGTTGGAACTTACGGAGGAGGATTAAATAAAATTGATATTAAAAAAAAGAATATTCACTCTATCTCTGTTAAAAATGGTCTTACACACAAAGAAATCGCAGGTATGTATATCGATCAGGATAGATACTTCTATGTGGGGTTATGGGGTTATGGATTAAATATTATTGATTTGAAAAATCAAACACAAGGATATTACTCAATCAAACATTATAGTGCAGATGAAAATAGTATTAATAAAATCTCTAATAATTATCCATACATAATTAAAAAATTATCTGATGGAAATATATGGTTAGGGCATAAAGTCGGAATTGATTTAATTGACCCTAAAACACAAAAAGCAATAGATATTAAAGAAATATATCCAGAAATAAACATTAATTCTAGAGTTACAGCAATAATAGAAGATAAAAATAAAAACGT
>DAOVTE010000213.1 GCA_030627705.1 Bacteroidales bacterium | reverse complement strand
CGACCTCATGATTATGAATCATGCGCTCTAACCACCTGAGCTACCTCGCCGTTTTAAAATTTAGTTTGCAAATATAGTATATTATATTTTTAAATAATATCAAAATCATATTTTTTATTCAGTTAAATCAGATCATATATTAATAAGAAATAAATGAAGAAAATATATAAATTAAGAAATAAATAAATTTTAATATTATTATTAGTTAATTTATGAAGAGATTAAGTTTATTATTTCCTTTTTTTTTGTAATTTTATAAAAATATAAAATATAAAAAAAAACTATGTCACAAATAGCAAATATTCACGCAAGAGAAATTCTAGATTCTAGAGGAAACCCAACAGTAGAAGTTGATGTGTACACAACATCTGGTTTAATGGGAAGAGCAGCTGTACCATCGGGAGCATCAACAGGAGTACACGAAGCTGTAGAATTACGAGATGGTGATAAAAAGAGATATTTGGGCAAAGGTGTTCAGAAAGCCGTACATAATGTAAATAAAGTTATAAATGAAGAATTAAAGGGAGCATATATTTTTGATCAAAACGGAATAGATGCTACATTAATTGAACTTGATGGTACAGAAAACAAAGCAAATCTTGGCGCTAATGCTACACTTGGAGTTTCTTTAGCAGTTGCTAGAGCTGCTGCAGAAGTTAGTAGAATGCCTTTACACAAATATATTGGTGGGGTAAATGCAAATACATTACCTATTCCAATGATGAATATTCTTAATGGTGGTTCACACGCCGATAATAAAATAGATATTCAAGAATTTATGATTATGCCAGTAGGTGCTAATAATTTTAGTGAAGCACTTAGAATGGGAACAGAAGTGTTTCATAATTTAAAAGCAGTATTAAAAAGCAAAGGCTTTTCAACAAATGTTGGCGACGAAGGTGGATTTGCTCCAAATTTAAATTCTAACGAAGAAGCTATAGAGTTTGTACTTAAAGGAATAGAAAAAGCAGGATACATCCCGGGTAAAGATATTTATATTGCACTAGATCCTGCAGCTTCTGAATTTTACGATAAAGACAAGAAAATATATAAGTTTGAGTCAACAGGAGCAGAGTTAAGTTCTGATGATATGGTTAATTACTGGAAAGATTGGTCTAATAAATATCCAATTTTATCAATAGAAGATGGTTTAGAAGAAGACGATTGGGCAGGTTGGAAAAAGCTTACAGACGCAATAGGTAATAAAGTTCAAATTGTAGGAGACGATTTATTCGTAACTAATGTAAAAAGGCTCTCTAAAGGTATTGATATGGGAGTTGGGAATTCTATTTTGATAAAAGTAAACCAAATAGGAACACTAACCGAAACAATTAATGCAGTACAATTAGCAAATGCAAATTCCTATACATCAATAATTAGTCACAGATCTGGCGAAACAGAAGATGTTTCAATTGCAGAATTAGCAGTAGCTTTAAATACAGGACTAATTAAAACAGGTTCGTCATCTAGAACAGACCGTATTGCAAAATATAATCAATTATTAAGAATAGAAGAAGAGCTAGGAAACTCAGCAAGATTCCTTGGGCGTGATTTTAAATATGTTTTATAGAATATTTACTATATGCAACACCAATAAGGCTACTCTTTTTGAGTAGCTTTTTTTTTGCTCTATTGTAGAACATATTTTTTTATGATAAAAATCATATTAAAAAGTTGTAATTTTAAGCCAGTTAAAAATAATAGAATTATTAATATATAAAAATAGAAGTATGGGTTTAAAAGAAAAACTGTTCGAGAAAATTCAAGAACACAGACCAAGAACTACTAAATTATTAAAAGAATTTGGTAATGTAAAAGTTGGTGAAGTAACAATTGATCAAGCTATTGGTGGAGCTAGAGGTGTAAGATGTTTAGTTACAGACATTTCTTATCTTGACCCTATGGAAGGTATCCGTTTTAGAGGATATACAATTCCTGAGACAATGGCTGCGTTACCTAAACCAGAAGGAAAAGATTATCCTTACGTTGAAGGTTTTTGGTACTTATTATTAACTGGGGATATTCCTACATTGGAAGAAACTCTTGACTTAGTAGAAGATTTCAAAACTAGAAGTGAAGTTCCTTCTTACGTATACGATGTAATTAAAGCTTTACCAAAAGAGTCGCATCCTATGGTAATGTTTAATACTGCTATTTTAGCAATGCAAAAAGAATCTAAATTTGCTAAATTCTATAACGAAGGTTTCAATAAAATGGATGCATGGGATTCTATGTACGAAGATTCAACTGATCTTTTAGCTAGATTACCAGAAATTGCAGCTTTTATTTACAGATACAAATATAAAGGTGGCGATATTATTGCTAACCCTAAATCTGATATGGGAACAAACTTTGCGAAAATGATGGGTATTGATGCTCCTTACGATGATGTTGCTCGTATGTATTTCATCCTTCACTCAGACCATGAGTCAGGAAACGCATCCGCACACACAACTCACTTAGTAGCTTCTACATTATCTGATGCTTACTATTCGTTATCTGCTGGTATGGACGCATTAGCTGGACCATTACACGGATTAGCAAACCAAGAAGTTTTAGGATGGTTACAAAACGTAATTACTAAGCTTGATGGTGTTGAGCCAACAGAAGAAATAATGAAAAAATTCGTTTGGGAAACATTAAACGGTGGTGCTGTAATCCCTGGATTCGGTCATGCAGTTTTACGTAAAACTGATCCTCGTTATGCTTCACAAAGAGAATTCTGCGAAAAGCATTTACCTGAAGATAAAATCTTTAAGTATGTTGATATGCTTTACAGAGTTGTTCCTGATATTTTAAGAGAACAAGGAAAAGCTAAAAACCCATGGCCAAATGTTGATGCTCAATCAGGTGTTATACAATGGTTCTACGGAATTACTGAGTACGATTTCTATACAGTAATGTTTGGTGTAGGTCGTGCAATTGGTGTATTAGCAAATATTACTTGGGATAGAGCTTTAGGATATGCACTTGAACGTCCAAAATCTCTAACTACAGCAATGTTAGAAGATGTAGCAAAAAAAGGATAATACAATTATCAAATATAGAAAAAGGGGGAGTTTATTAGCTCCCCCTTCTTTATGTAGCTTTCTGCAACTTTTGTTATAAAAATTTAAAAATATTTGCGAGATTAATAAATAATTGTAATTTTACTTCTAGTTTAAATTTAAAAATATAAAAATATGTCAGTTAACAAAGTAATTTTATTAGGAAACGTAGGTAAAGACCCAGAAGTAAGATATTTAGAAAACGGAACAGCAGTTGCAAATTTTTCTTTAGCTACAACCGAGAATTTTAAAAATAAAAACGGAGAAAGAGTTTCAAACACAGAGTGGCATAATATAGTTGCTTGGCGAGGATTAGCCGAAGTAGCAGAAAAGTATGTAAAAAAAGGTTCGCTATTATTTATCGAAGGTAAAATAACTTCTCGCTCTTGGGACGATAAAGAAGGAAATAAAAGATATACAACAGAGGTTGTAGCAAATAATTTTCAAATGTTAGATAAGAAAAGTTCTAATAATAGTGAAGAAAATAATAAAGAAGAAGGTTCTGTATCTACAGCTGATAATGATATTAATAAAAAAGAAGAGTCAGACGATCTTCCATTCTAGAAAAATAATAATTAATTAGCGAAAGAAGATTGAGAACTATTATTTATATAAGATCAATCTTCTTTCTTCTAAAAAAGTTTTAATAAATAAAAGACAAACAATTATACGCTTAAAAGCGTTGATAATCAATTCTGTAAAAATATTAATTTGGAACCAGAGCCCATTTTACTTAGCATAATCGTAAATCCTATAGGATTTAGTTTTCTTATTGGATTATTTATTCTCATTATTTTACTTATTATTTCAGCTCTTATTTCAGGTTCTGAGGTTGCTTTCTTTTCGTTGACTCCAACTAGTATTGATACAATAAAGAGAAGTCAAACAAAATCTGGAAAAATTATACTACAATTATTAAAAAAACCAGAACAT
>DAOVTE010000066.1 GCA_030627705.1 Bacteroidales bacterium | reverse complement strand
TAGTTGTGAGTAACAGGATTTTGATGTATGTAATTTGCAATGTTTATTGAATATTCTTCAGATGATATTTTAATTCTTCTAAAAGGTCTTGCAAATAGATTTCCTAACCTATTATGCTGTTTATTAAAAGATTGAGTATAAGAATTAAATAAATGGTTAAATTGTTGGCTCAGTTTATTACTTAAGTCTTGCCCTGTCAGGGTTTTAAGCCCTGACAGGGCTGTTAATGTTGCATCACTTTTTATCTTTACCAAAAAATGAAAATGATTTGGCATTAAACAATATGACAAAGTCTCTGCAATTGGCGAAATATACATATCATATTTTTGCAAAAAGAATTTATAATTATCATCAGTTAAGAATAATTTATCTTTACCATTTGCTCTATTATATATATGATAATAATTGTTTGTCTCTAATTTAGCTTTATAATTTTGCATTTAATAAAGTTATTTAAATTACCCAAAAAAGATATAAGCAATAAAAATTGCAGCAATAATTCCTGCTAAATCGGCAATTAAACCTGCGGTTATTGCATATCTAGTATTTTTAATTCCTACAGAGCCAAAATAAACTGCAATTATATAAAATGTTGTGTCTGTTGCTCCTTGAAATGTGCTTGCTAATCTACCAATAAAACTATCGGCACCGTAAGTTGTCATTGTATCAACCATTAAACCCCTTGCTCCGCTGCCGCTTAAGGGTTTCATAATTGCAGTAGGTAGAGCTTTAACAAATTCGGTATCAGTACTAAAAATATTGACAATATATTCTATACCATTAATTAAAAAATCCATTGCGCCACTAGCTCTAAAAACTCCAATTCCAACTAGCATTGCAATTAAATATGGAATTATTTTTATGGCTATTCCAAAACCTTCTTTTGCTCCATCAATAAAAGTATCGTAAACATTTACCTTTCTGAAAACGGCAAGCGATAAAAAACTTATTATAACTAAAAAAAGAATTATGCTACTTGTTGATGTCGATATAGAATTTACTGATTCTTGTGGAATTGTACTAAAATAGTATATTATTAGACTTATTAAAACTGTAAAACTTCCTAGATAAAGCAAAATAACCTTGCTAAATAAATTTATTTTTTGATATAATGAAACTGCAATTATTCCTGCTAAAGTAGAGAAAAATGTAGATAATAATATTGGAATAAATACATCTGCAGGATTTGCTGCGCCCAATTGTGCTCTGTAAACCATTACCGAAATTGGAATTAAGGTTAAACCCGATGTGTTTAAAACCAAAAACATTATCATAGAATTAGATGCGGTTTTTTTCTCTTTGTTTAGGTCTTGTAATTGTGTCATTGCTTTTAAACCTAGCGGTGTAGCTGCGTTATCTAAGCCAAGCATATTTGCCGAAAGGTTCATTAATATAGAACCTATTACAGGGTGATTTTTTGGTAATTCAGGAAATAATTTATTAAAAAATGGACCAACAATTTTGGCTAGAATATTTATCATTCCACCTTTCTCGCCAATTTTCATAATCCCTAGCCAGAGAGTCATAACACCTGTTAAGCCTAATGATAGTTCAAACCCAACTTTCGACATTGTGAAAGTACTGTTAATAATTTCGTTAAAAACAGTAGCATCTCCTAAAAAGAAGAATTTAATTACCGCAGTAACAAAAGCAATTGCAAAAAAACCAAACCAAATGTAATTTAATGCCATTTTAAAACTTGTTTAAATGTAAAATTAATTTAAACATAGAGGCTTTAGCACGTTTAAAGGATTATTTCTTAACAAACTTTTTAACAAAAATATTGTTTTCTGTTTCTAGTTTTATAAAATAGATTCCGTTTGACAAATTTTCTATTTGAATTTTAAATTCTGAATTTTGAATTTTAAATTCTTGAATAGTTCTACCATAAACATCAAGCACAGAACAACTTTCTACTTTTAACTTTGAGCTTTTAACAAAGACAAAGTCGTGTGCAGGATTAGGATAAATCTTAATATTATTATCAATTGTAAAATTCTGAATATTCAATATTGTATCTACTTTTTTTAGTAGCCAGTTATCTGGGTCGAACTCGATATTTGTTATGTTTTCGGAGAAATATACTGTGTAATTCTCTGTGTTTTGATTCTGATTAAATCGAATTATTGTATCAGAATTTAAAGTGTAGATTTTAAATTCAACAGGAACATTATAAAGTGGGGTTATTGCTGCGGAGGTTGTTTGTGTATTCTCAATTTTAAGAGTGTCGTTATTCTGCGACCAATAAATATTATAAATTGGATATCCTTCGCCATAATACCATTGGTCGAAAAAAGTAGTAAAATCAATACCTGAAGTTGTGTTTATTATGTTTAGAAAATCGTCACCAGTTGCTACGCTATCTTTATAAATGTTTTGAAAATCTTTTAAAGTCTGAAAAAATATTGAGTCGTTATCGATAATATAGCGCATCATATGAATTATTGAACCACCTTTTTTGTACGAGAGCCTGTTATCGAAAATTCTACTTTCGCTGTCTAATTCTGCAAAAGGAACATAAATACTACCATTATCATACTCTAATGCTTTATTATGAACGAACACAAGCCAATCATTAGCTTCTTGTGTAAGTCCTGTAAATTCTCTTGCTAGATACTCGGAGTAAGTTGCAAAGCCTTCGTTTATCCATATATCTTGCCACGTGGCGCAAGTTACGCTATTGCCAAACCACGAATGGCCTAGTTCGTGCGAAACCAATCCTACGCTAAAATATCCTAAAGTTGTCATTGTTTGATGCTCCATTCCGCCGCCGACTTCAACCATACAATGCCCATATTTTTCATCTTTAAAAGGGTACATTCCGAATTTTTCTGATAAGACTTCTATAAATTCTGCTGTTCTGTCTATTTCTACCTTATAATCTGTTAAGCAATCAAGTGTGTCGTAAATATAATTTTGAATAAGTATGGAGTCTGATAAACCTTGGGGATGAGCATAAATATTATATTCGGTATAATCTGCTACGGCAAAAGAAATTAAATAATAATCCATAGGGTAATGGGTTTCCCACTCGAACCTATGTTTTCCGTTTGGTAAAATAGTGATATTTTTTAACAACCCATTAGAGCCTGCCATTAAAGATGTATCTATTGTGATAAAAAATTCTGCCGAATCAATTTTATCTTTTAAATCTTGCTTGCAAGGTAACCAATCTGCTAAGTGATACGATTCCGATAAAGTCCAAGTGGTTTTAAGAAAGTAGGTGTTGTCTAAATTATTTATTACACCTCTTGTATATCTATCGGAGTATGGTGTTCCGTGATAATATATAATTGAATTAAATAAATCCCCATTTTGAATTTGAACATTTGTATTAATCTCAGAATTATTGTGAGTAAATATTCTTAATGTATCATTTACCAAAACAGAATCAACAATCATTGTAGAATCGTTAAATTCTAGCACAAAATTATTTATATTTTCCAAGGCAAGCGAAATGATTTCTACACTACCAGAAATATATGATGTATGTATGCTAACATTTAAATCGGGTTTCATATACTTTATATCGTAGCTTTGTAGTAGGGGATTTGTGCTTGGCAGTTCTTTGGAGCTAAAACTTTTATGATGGGAGCAAATATGAAAATTATTAGTAGCTTTTTCTGATATTTGTGAAAACAGACTTGTAAAAGATAATATAAGTAAAAATGTAAATACTTGTTTCATAATCGATTATGTAGTAAAAAGTGAAATATTTTATAAATTTACAATAAATATATTTTGTTAACAAGAAAAAAACTTTTCTATGCTTACTATAAAATGTAAAAGACTAAATAGTATGATTATTTTTTTTAACAAATTACTGAGAAAAAAATATTAGTTTTGTAAAAAAAATAATTGTGACTTTCGACGAATTAAACTTAAACACACCATTAAGGAATGCACTTTCTGATATGGGATATGTTTACCCAACTCCTATACAAGAAGAGTCTTATTCTGTAATTTTATCTGGAAAAGATGTAATAGGAATTGCCCAAACAGGAACAGGAAAAACGTTTGCTTATTTATTGCCTTTGTTAAAACAATTAAAACATTCTGAGCAAAGGCATCCTAGAATTTTAATAGTTGTACCAACAAGAGAGCTTGTTTTGCAGGTAATAGAAGAAATAGAAAAGCTAACAAAATATATAAATATTAGATTTGCTGGGATTTATGGGGGAACTAATATTAATACTCAAGCTCAATTAGTTTATAATGGTTTAGATATTTTAGTTGCAACACCTGGTAGGCTTATAGATCTAACAATGAAAGGAATTCTTAGGTTAAAATCTATACAAAAACTAGTAATAGATGAAGTAGATGAAATGTTAGATTTAGGATTTCGTCATCAAATAGATAATTTTATTGATAAATTGCCACCAATAAGACAGAATTTAATGTTTTCTGCAACTTTTACAGATGATGTAAAAGATGTTATGGAAAGTTTTTTAAGGGAAACAGTAAAAATAGAAATTGCCCGTACAGGCACACCAATAGAAAAAATTAAACAGCTTGCTTATCAAGTTCCGAACTATAATACTAAGTTAAATTTAATAGAACATTTACTTAAAAATGAAGAGGAATTAAGCAGAGTTTTAATTTTTGTTGATAATAAAAAACTAGCAGATAACTTACATTCTAAATTAGACGCAAAGTTCGAAAATCAAGTAGGAGTCTTACACTCTAATAAATCGCAAAATTTTAGAATAAATACGCTTAAAAGAATTAAAACTAACGAGATAAGAATATTAATTGCAACAGATGTAATTGCTAGAGGTCTTGATATTAAAGATATTACGCATGTAATAAATTTTGATATTCCAGATGTTCCAAGAAATTATATACATAGAATTGGCAGAACAGGTAGGGCAGATAAAGAAGGAATTGCAATAAGTTTAATTTCTGAGTTTGAAGAAGAAAACCAAACTAAAATTGAGGAATTAATGAAAAAAGAGATTCATATTGAACCAATTCCTAAAGAGGTTGAAGTTTCATATGCTTATACTGATGAAGAAAGGCCAAAACTTTACGATAAAACGTATTTGAAAATTAAAAAGTCTAAACCGCAAGACGGAGCTTTTCATGAGAAGTCTGAAAAAAATAAGCAACAAAATTCAGGTTCGCCATCTAAAAAACGAAAACGAAGAAAGTAAATTATTATGGACGGAAGAAGCAGAAAAAATATTGAAATAGGTCTTTTTGTAGAAGTAATAAAAAAGGAACATCAACGCACAGGAGAATTAACCGAAGGTGTAATAAAACGAATTTTAACTAAATCGCAAAATCATCCACACGGAATAAAAGTAATGTTGGAATCAGGTGAAGTAGGTAGGGTAAAAAATATTATTGAAGAGTAAATTTACAATTATTAATCTTCTTTATTGTTGGTTTTTTTATTAATAAAATCTGTAATATCCTTTGCTGATAGTTCTTTAACATTCGTAATAATAAAGTTTTCGTTTATAAATTCTTCTATACTATTACACTCTTTAATTGCAGATTTAAAAATTTGCGGAAGCGTTGAATTTAAAGGAATTAATGCTTTAATAGAACAATAATTATTAAAGAATTTTACTTTTTCTATTATCGAATCATTTTTCTCTAATGAATATTCTACCTCATTTTTAATTAATTTTTTTTGGTAATCGCTAAAAGGTATTTTATTGATATTTGCAAAAACTACAAAATATCTTAATCTTTTACCAACTCCGCCTAGTCCTGTAGAAATGAACACTTTATTTTCGTCTAGTAAAGAGCTTTCTAGTATAAGTTTACTTTCTGTAAGAGCTAGATATGTCCAATCTTTGATAGTATTCTTTTCGTAATTATAAAACTTTTCTATTGTTCTGTAAATTTCAACATCATCGATACCTGCAAGTTGAGTTAGAATCTCTTTTTTTTCATCGTTAGCAATTTCTTCGTTGAATAATAGCTTTTGCTTCTCTATTAATTCTGTTTTTTTAATAGTTCTAGATTTGCTAGCTTTTTTAAAGTACTCCATCTGTATGTCAACATCAATTTGTTTCTCTAATAAACTAAAATTATCAGGAATTTTGCCCATTAGACTTTCAAATTGCTCGTTTATTTCGTTGTTGTCGTTCATTTAGATTCTAAAGTATTTTTTTGCTAATATAATAATGATTTATCAATATATGACAAAAGCTTATCTAACTGTGCTATTTTTTCTGTTGAATTTATTTTTGAGTACATGTTTTTCAGATAATTAATGTACTTATTAATTACCAATTTATTAGAACATGGCTTGAAATATTTCTTTTTAAAAGTTAATTTTTGTTGTTTAATAAACAATTCGATTTCCTTTTTGTTGAATTTACCTCCTTTTACAAATGGGTTTATATAAAATAAAACATTTGTGTCTTTATCAAAAACATCGAAAATATCATTTGTGTTATCTTTATATGCTAGAATAAAAGTGTTTGGTAAATCTACTCCGTAAATTGGTAGATTTAGCTTTTGAGCAAGAATTAGGTAAATTAGCCCAATTGAAAAAGCATCACCATTTTTATATTGAAAAACCTCGTTTATGTAGGCATTCTGAATACTTTTAGAATTTGTTGCGTTTGGTTTTAATTTATGGAAATTGAATAATATTTTGTTAATAATATCAATCTTCTCAATAGCAGTTAAATTTTGATTTATTTCTAACCAAACATCAGTTTTTATTTGTTCAAAATTGTTTTCGAAATCAGAAAAACTTAATTCTGGATAATTTAACTTAGTAATTAAATATACACCAATTGCTAAATTATTAGAATCGTTATCTACCCATTCTTTAAATTTGTTTTCAATATAATTAAACTCAATTTTTTGAATAATATTTTCGATTCTTTTTAAAGCTAATTCATTAGTTTGATTCTCCCAAGCAGTTTCTAGCAAAGGTTTAATTTTGTAACCCTCTATAAGCAATTGTTTTTTTATAATACTGTAAACATTATCGCTGGGATCGTCCATTAAATTAACTAATGCATTAAATTTTTCTTGGTTCATTTTCTATTTTGTAAGTCTGTCTAAAACAAGTTTAATAAGATTTTTTACTACAGGATGATAGTCTTTGCTAAATTCCTTATTAACTCTATTTGCAATTATCACACATATAGTTAAGGCATTGTGCCCTAGCATATTAGACAAACCATAGATTGCAGAACATTCCATTTCGTAATTTGTAATCTTAAGCTTATTGAATTCAAAATCTTTAATTTTATTGTTAAGGTATTTGTCTCTAGTTTCTAATCTTAATTCTCTACCTTGAGGTCCATAAAATCCAGGAGCAGAAATTGTAACTCCTTTTCTTAAACCTTCTCCAATTCTATTTAAGAGATTGTTTGAAGCATCAACAACATAAGGTGATGTTAATAGATTATTCCAGCCAGTAAATTGCTTAAAACTATCTTCAAAAGCAAGATCTGAAACAGAATTTCTTTTTTTGTAGAAGTTTAATAAACCATCAAACCCTATGGCTTTTTCGCTAACAAGGTAGCTATCTACATCAATATTAGACTGTAATCCGCCAGAAGTACCTATCCGTATAAAATTTAAAGTTTGGTGTTCTTCTTTTATTGTTCTTGTTTCTAAATCAATATTAACAATTGCGTCTAATTCATTAACAACAATATCAATATTATCTGTGCCAATTCCTGTAGATATAACGGTTATTTTTTTACCGTTATATAAACCTGTATGGGTAACAAACTCTCTATTCTCAGCAGTGAAAATAATTTTGTCGAAAAAATCAGAAACAATTTTTACTCTTCTAGGGTCTCCAACTAGAATAATATCATCAGCAATATTTTCTTTTTTTAAATGTAAATGAAATATGCTTTTATCTTTGTTTAATATTAATTCTGAGTCTCCAATTCTTTTCATATTCTTATTTTTCTAAAATCAAATCTAACTAAAAAAAAGTAATGTTTATACAAAAAACAGTATATCTTTGAAATAATATTTTTTTTACTATATTTAAATTATGAAAATTACAAATAACAAGATACTAGTACCAGTAGATTTTGGACAACAATCTGTAATTGCGATTAAACAAACATATAATTTGGCTAGATTAACTAGTTCTCAAATTGTTTTGTTGCACGTAATTAAGGAGCAAACTCCTATGTGGGGATTGTTAAATGTGTCCGAAAAGGAAGAAATGAAATTTAAAATTGAACAAAGATTAAAATTCTTAGTTGCTGAAATAAAGAAATCAGTAAATGTAGATGTAATTTATTTAATTGAAAATGGAAATATTATTGACAAGATTCTGGATACAGTTGATAAAATTAACCCTAGTTTTATTTTTATGGGAACAACAGGTTCTTCCGATATTAGAAAAAAAATTATTGGTTCTAGAGCTTTACGTCTGGTTAAAGAGGCATCTTGTCCTGTAATTACGATAAAAGGTGAATTACATAACAATGATTGTGAAAATATTATTCTACCAATAGATACAACAAAAAAATCATTACAAAAGATTAATAATGCAATTCAGTTTGCGTCTTTTTTTAATGCAAAAATAACTCTTGTTACAGTAGTGCATACTAAAGATAATAAGAACGCAAAAAAAGCAAAAAAAATATTAGAAGATACTCAAAAACAAATTAAAGATTATAGCATTATTTGCGATATAGAGCTTATTAAACTTGACGGTGATAAAAAAGATATTGCAAATGGAATAATTGAGACCTCGCATAGAGTGAAAGGAGATATTATTTTAATAATGACACAACAAGAAAACGATTTTGTGAGTTTCTTTATAGGATCGTTGGCTAAAGAAATAATTCATTTGTCTACTATCCCTGTTATGAGTATTAATCCAAGTTAAAACGAAAAAAATGAAAAAGAATTTATTAATGCTATCTTTAATATTATTAATTGCACTTTTTTCTTGCAACAATAATAATACAAAAGAAACATTATCTACAAACGATTTATTACCAAAAAATGTTAGTTCGGAATACGAGTTTATTAATGTAAACAATACATTTAATCATTGGACAGAGAACTTTAAAGCAAAAGAATTTTATACTAGTTTATATAATTTTGTTATTGAGGGAAATATAAAGGTATACGATTATAATGGAAAAGAGGAATCTATAGATAAGGTTAAAATTTCTTTTGGAGATTATAACGACACTGTAATGATTGAGAATGCAGAAACTTTCGAAATAGAGACTAAAGTAATTGAAGGAAAAGCAGATTTCGATAAAATTACAGGAATGTATTTTAAAGAGAATTGGTTTTTTAACGAATCGGAATTTAAATTCACTAAAGAAATTATTGAGTACTATCCTGTATTAACAAAATTATCAAATATTGATACTAATGCATATTCAAAATTTTTAGGTTTTGCAGTTAGAAATAATGAATATAATATTGATAATGAAAAAATACTTGCCAGTGGAATAATTTCAGAATATTGCTTTAACGATACTTTAGAAAGCACAATTCTTTCGGGAATGGATATAAATAAATTTAGAGAAGTATTAATTAACAGAGCTTATGAAAGCAAGAATGTTTATAATCCTGATAATTTAGAAACTATGAGTAAAGATGATATAGATAAATCTTTAGGGCTAGAAGAAGACACAATAATAATTGAAGATCCAGAAACAGGAGAGACAAGTAAACATGTAATTCAAAACACAATTTATTATGACGAAGTTGAGAATATAATATTTATTGAGGATTGGTATTTAGACGAGAATAATTATAGTATAAGAAAAGAAATAGTTGGTATAGCACCTGTTATGAGTATTTATAAATATTACGAAGATGAAACCGAAGTAAGCAAGAGAATACCGTTCGTGTATTATTTCTCAGATAGAAAACCATTAATAATAAATTAATCTACAATAATAATTTACATAAAATATGAAATTTAAAGCCATTTTTTTATTATCAATATTGGTAGCATTTTTTTCTTCTTGCGAACTAGAAGACAATGAAATAGATAATTATTCTGACGATTCAAGAGACAAAATTGTTGGTATTTGGGACGTAGTAGAAACAAATCAAATAGAAGTAAAATCTACAATGGAAAATTACCAAGTAGAGATTCTTAATGATACATCTACAACAAGCGAAATAATAATTGCAAATTTCTATAATATTGGAATGAATAATGAAGCAATTGCAAATATGAGCGGTCTAAATTTAAGTATTTATTCGCAAAATATAGATGGATTTGTAGTTAATGGTTCGGGTAATATTTCGTCTGATTACGAAACAATTAGTTTAGATTACATTGTTGATGATGGTAGTGGAGATAAAGACACAGTTACAGCAGTTTATTCAAAACAGTAAGTAATGTCTTACTAAACATAATTTCTTTTATTGCTTATGATTCGCATAATAATATTCTTATTTATAGTTCTTTTTATTTATTCGTGTACCCAGAATAATGATAATATAATAACAAAACATAAAAGCAGTGTATTAATTAAAAATAAGACAAGTATAGATTATGCCAAAGGTTTTGATATTGAATATTTTAACAACTATAAACTAATAACGGTTTATAATCCTTGGGATAGTAATGCAGTATATTGGCAATATTATATTTATAAAGATTCTACAGAAATAAATAATGTAAAAGCAGGAAAAGTTTTTAATATCAAATCTAAATTAGAGAAAACTATTGCTTTATCGGGAGCTCAAATTGCATTTCTGGACAAACTCAATTTATTGAACAAAATTTCAGCTGTAAGCGATAGTAAATATATCTTTAATAGAAATATCTTAAATAAAGTAAAAAACGAAAGAGTAGAAGAAGTAGGCGATGTAATGAATCTAAATTACGAGAAAATAATATTTATGTCGCCAGATATTGTTTTTGCTACAGGTTGGGATAAGTTTAATAATTCATTAGATAAAATATCGAAACTAAACATTCCAATTGCTTATGTTATAGAGTGGCAAGAAAACACACCTTTGGCAAGAGCAGAATGGATAAAATTTATTGCAGCATTTTATGATAAAGAAGAATTAGCCGACAGTGTTTTTAATTCTATTGTAGATAATTATAATGATTTAAAGAATAAAGCAAAAACGATTAAAGATAAGCCAACAATTTTGCACGGAAATATGCAAGGAGATTCGTGGTATGTACCTGGTGGAAAAAGTTATGTTGCAAATATCTATAAAGACGCAGGGTTAAATTATTTATGGAGTAATAATACGAGTAAAGGAAGTGTGCCTTTTAGCTTCGAAGATGTTTATTTAAGAGGATTAAATGCCGACTTTTGGTTTACAAATGAGGCTTTTACATCTAATAATAATTTTATTGTTACCGACGAAAGATATAGACTATTTTCTGCCTATAAAAACAATAAGATTTTTGCAAATACAGTTAGAATAACAAAGTTTGGTGGTAACGATTATTGGGAATCAGGTGTAATAAACCCAGATATTATTTTAAGAGATATTATTAGTCTTGTTCACCCAAACCTAATAGATGATGGTGGCTTTTATTATAAGCAGTTGATGGTGGAGGAGTAGAAACTATTGTTGAACTTATGTAGTAAATTTTAGTTGCAAATTTAGTTGAATGCAGTCTTTATTTTTAAATGATTATTATTCTGTTATAAAAAAGTCAGGTTTTTGTCACATAACTGTCGCATCTATGACTTAATGCTTGCAATCTAAATAAAAACTTAAAGCTTACTTTTGCTCAATAAATATTTATAAAATCTAAAAAAAGAATAATGAATTCTGAAATAATTAATTTAAGAGATATTAAAAAAATGAGATTGGAACGTCATTGGTCACAAGATCAACTTGCAGAAATGAGTGGGTTAAGTATAAGGACTATTCAACGAATTGAAAATGGGGAAAATGCAGGTTTAGAATCATTGAAATCTTTGGCGGCAGTTTTTGAAACGAACATTGTAGATTCAAATAAGAATGAAGAATTAGAACAGGTTAGAAAAGAAGAAGAGTATGTTCAAAATGTAAAAGGATTTTATAAACTTTTAGCAATTGCAATTTTCAGTTTGGTAGTTCCTTTTATTATTGCCGTTAATGATTCATCTAATTGGAATATTTTTTTGTGGATACTACTTTCTTGGGGAGTTTTGTTAGGAATCTATTCTCTTAATGTTTTTAATTTATTTGGAGAGGAATGGAAAAGAAAAATAATTAATAATAAATTCAAAAAAAACTAAGAGCTTTTTATATTGGGTTGTTTTGGCTATGGTCTGTTTCTCCTTTTTTATACTTGAATACCTTTCTTGTCTTCGTAATCAATTTTAGAAATATCAACAGTTTTAAAGCAGTATTTGTAAGATTTACCCGATTTTGATTATTGAGACTTTATTGTTGTCGGTTTGTACCTTGTTTAATCACCTGCAAAATATAACCCTTTAATAATTCCTTTTCCGTATCCTTTATACCTTAACCAACCAACTAATCCGAAAGATGTCCTTACTAAGTAAATGTTTTCTAAGTTCAAATCATCTATTATGTTTTCTGCTAAAAGAACTTCTATTTCATAGTTTTCTGGCAAATTAGCAATAATCGAATTACCATTCCTATCCCCATATAAAATAACAGGGCTTATTGTTTTTCCTTTTATTCCTACATACAAATAAGGCTGTTTAATCTCAACAATTGAGTTTTGTTTAATTTGAAACTTCCTTCTATTATTAAACATATTATTTGTATGACCTGCAGTATATATTTTTCCTGTCGAAGTTAAATATAATTCTAAGCACTCAAATACTTCAAGCTTATCATTTATTGCTCTATCAGTTGAAATTACAAAGGAAGGGTCAGCACTTAATCCCTGATCATAAATAATATATAAACTATCTTCAAAATTTTCATTCTTAAACTTTGCTACTAAGATGCCAAAAACAGGAATTTCTTCTGTATTACAATAAAATGGGTCGTTTTTATCAAGTTCATAACACGGCTTATTAATAAGTCTCGTATTTGATTTATCGTAACCAAAAACAATATTAAAAGAAGTATCAATCTTTACTTTATTTAAATATGTGAAATATGAATTGTTTTGTGAATATAAGTCAGGAATAATAAGTGATAATACTCCAATAATTATATATTTAATAATTGCTTTCATGTTATTTTTTCTGTTATTTATTTATATGTTTTAAAGCTCC
>DAOVTE010000091.1 GCA_030627705.1 Bacteroidales bacterium | reverse complement strand
TAGACGAAGTAAGATTTTGGACAACAGCAAGAACCCAAACAGAACTGCGTAATAATATGTGTTCGAAATTAGTTGGAAATGAGATAGGGTTAAGAGCGTATTACAAGTTTGATACAGGAACAGGAAATACTTTAGTTGATAACCGTACAAACTAATATAACGGCACACTTACAAGTATGACCAATTCAAATTGGGTGTATTCAGGAGCTCCAATAGGAGATACAAGTACATACGTTTACAATTCTACATCAGTTTCGGGGCAAACACTAACCCTAAACACAGGAGTAGGCGACGAATTATTAATAAATAACATAAGTTCTTTAGCAAAAGGTGTTCATATTTATAAAGTTAATACCTTACCCAATTCAACAACTAATTTATCTTCTCCATCAACAGGAAATTACTACGGTGTTTTTTTTACAGATATTTCTGGAACATTTGATTTAAATTATGATTTTTCAGATTATCCATGTTCGCCATGTAGCAATATTTTTTCGAGAAATGATAATTCTGTGCTATCGTGGAATAATGTAAATGGAACATTAACAAACTGTAATATTGGGGTAATAAACCAAAGTACTGTTGGATACAATTATAGAGCAGAATTTATAATTGACCACAATTCTGTTAATTCAACTATTAATGTAACCTCTTGCAATAATTACGTTTCTCCAAGTGGAAATTATACATGGGTAACGTCTGGAGTTTACACCGATACATTAGTAGCTCATTATGATTGTGATAGTGTTATTACCATAAATTTAACTATAGACAATTTTACATATACTACAATTAACGAAATACATTGCAATAGCTATGTTTCACCAAGCGGAAACTATACCTGGTATAACTCAGGAGTTTACGTAGATACTCTAAGTGGAGCTAACGGTTGCGATAGCATCATTAATATTAATCTAACTATTGGCACAAATAGTTCAAGCTCAAATATTAACGAAATATCTTGCGGAGATTATATATCGCCAAGCGGGAATTATACTTGGACAAACTCAGGAACTTATATAGATACAATTCAAAATGTAACAGGCTGCGATAGTATAATTACAATAAATTTAATTATTGGTAATAATACAAGTTCAACAATTATAGAAAGCGTTTGTAATTCGTATACTTCGCCAAATGGTAGCGTATATTATAGTTCTGGAGTTTATTACAATACAATTTTAAATAATTATGGCTGCGATAGTATAATTACTATTTACTTAACAGTTAATGATAATACATATTCTACAATTACCGAAACATCTTGTAATAGTTATACATCGCCTAGTGGAAATTACACTTGGTCGAGCTCAGGTAGTTATTTCGATACAATACCAAACCTAAATGGTTGCGATAGTTTAATAACAGTAAATTTATCTATTGTACCTGTTGATACTTCGGTATCACAATTTGGTAGCACATTGTTTGCCAACGAAGCTGGAGCTGTTTATCAATGGGTTGATTGCAATAATTCTTATAGTGTAATTTCAGGAGAAACAAATCAGTCTTTTTCACCAATAGTTTCTGGTAATTATGCAGTAATTATTAATAAAAATAATTGTTCAGAAATTTCTAATTGTTATATCGTAATAATATCAGATATAAGTAATATTAAATCGGAGATTAAAATCTATCCAAACCCAACTGCGGGTATTATAACAGTAAAAGGATTAGATATTTTAAATTTTGAAGTATTAAATACAAGCGGACAAACAATAATTAAATCAAATCCTGATAGAAATAATTTTGTTATTGATTTAAAAGGTTATTCTCAAGGTATATATTTTATAAAAATAATTACCAAAAGTAAAGTATACCTCGAGAAAGTGGTGCTGAAATAATCAAATAATATTAAACATTAATAATACTTAACTTATTATAGTAGTTAAATTTAGATAATTACTACATTTGCAAAATGATAGAAACTGTAATATATAGTTTTATAACTTCTTTAGGCATTACATTTTTAGCTATTCCTGCACTAATAAAAATTGCAAAAACAAAAAACCTGTATGATGTGCCTGAAGCTAGAAAATCTCATAGCGAACCAATACCAACACTAGGAGGGATTGCTATTTTTGCAGGCTTAATTTTTTCTATCACTTTCTGGACAAAATTCTCAGAATACCCTCAACTACAGTATATTATAGCAGCATTAGCAATTGTTTCTTTATTAGGAATTAAAGATGATATCTCTGGCTTATCACCATTTAAAAAGCTTATGGGACAGATATTCGCTGCTTTTGTTATTACAATATGGGGTGATATTAGAATATCGAGTATGTTTGGAATTTTTGGAATTGGAGAGCTACCAGAAATTATTAGTATATTCTTCTCTGTTTTTACAATTTTAGTTATTATTAATTCGCTTAATTTAATAGACGGAATAAATGGCCTCTCTGGAACAACAGGAATAATTGCTTCAACAACATTTGGAGTATGGTTCTACCTTGTTGACCCTAATTCGCAATTAGCAATTGTAGCGTTTGCTTTATCTGGGGCGTTAGCTGCGTTCTTAAGATTTAATATTAGTCCATCTAAAATATTTATGGGCGATACTGGATCTATGTCACTGGGCTTAATACTGGCGGTTTTTGCTATAGAATTTATTAATATTAACACTTATTATACTGGTTCGTATGCAATAGAAAGCGCTCCCATAATTGCAATGGCAATAATATTATTTCCGCTTTTCGACTTACTTAGAAGCTTTTCTTTAAGAATAAAACATGGCAAATCTCCATTTCGCCCAGACAAAAATCATATACATCATATGTTGTTAGCTTTGGGGTTATCGCACTCATACTCAACATTTATTATTAATATATTTAGTGTCTTAATGATTGTAATTGCTTTATTATTGAAAGATATTGGTAATTATTTTCTAGGTGGAATTTTACTCACTCTATCGCTCCTTTTTGTAGGAGTATTATTTTTCTTATTAAAAAAGAAAGACTCTAAAAAATAGTTATATCGTTATTATCAGCATGAATAAACAAAAAATTATAAATACAATTTTGTCTATTTTAGTAACGTTTACTTTCTCTGCTAATTCTTTTTCTCAACATTACAATTCGCCATTAAATCATAATTTTAATTACAATATAAATAATGCCCTAAATAGAGAAAATGCACAATTACATTCCACAATTAAACCAATAATAAAATCTACAGTATATAATAGTATTAACCTTGATACTATTGCATTTTCTGTTGAACGATATAATAAATTTGAACAAAAAAATAAGTTTTTAAGAAAGGTATTTGTCGAAAATAATTTAGTTGTAGATACTGGAGATTTCTATCTTACAATTGATGTACTTTTTAATTTTAATCAAGGAAAAAACTCAATTACAGACTCGGCGCTATCTGTAAATACACGTGGAGTTTTTATAAATGGCGAAATAGGGGAAAGTTTTTCATTTCAAAGTACTTTTTTCGAAAACCAAGCATTCTTTCCAGATTATGTTAGAGACGATATAAAGCAAAGAAGGGTGGTTCCAGGGCAAGGCAGTAATAGAGCTTTTAAAACTTGGGGTAGTGATTTTGCATACGCAACAGGAAATGTTTCTATAGATCCAACAAAAACATTTAATATAAAGCTTGGGCACGGAAAAAACTTTATTGGCGATGGTTACCGATCATTGATGATTTCTGATAATTCGCATTCCTATCCATATTTGCGACTTACAAAAACACATAAAAAATGGCAGTACACTAATATATTAAGCAATTATCAAATGTTTGTTTTGCCTTACGATACTAAACATAAGGTGTTCGCTAGAAAATATTCATCAACAAATTTTCTAAATTGGATAATTTCTGATAGACTGCATTTAGGTTTTTTCGAAACAGTTTTATGGAAAACAGCCTATGCTAAATCAGACAACTACATAGATGTAAATTTCTTTAATCCCCTAATATTTTTCAGAACTTTTCAATACGGCTTAGATCACAGCAATAATGTAATTTCAGGAATCAACCTCAAATTAAAGATTTCTAGAGGTGTTCAGGCTTATGGTCAGTTTATTGTTGATGATATTAAACTAAAACCCGACACAAATATTTTTAAGAACAAAACAGGATATCAAGTAGGAATTAAGTTCTTCGATTTTCTTTCAGTAAAGAACTTATACTTGCAAGCAGAATACAATAGCGTAAAACCATACACGTATTCGCATGAAGAACAATATCAAAGTTACACAAATTTTAATCAAGAAATTGCACACCCACTAGGAGCAAATTTTAACGAATTTATTGCAATGCTTAATTACAATTATAGAAATTTCTTTATTGAGCTTAAATTAAATTCTGCAAAAACAAGCACAGATACTTTAGATGTAAATTATGGAAGTAATGTGTTTAATTCGTTTAATGACATTACTTATAACGATGATCTTAGTATTGGTAGAGGTGTAGAAACTTCGATAATACATAAAGGCTTTAAGCTTGGGTATTTGATAAACAAAAACACAAATCTTCATTTATTTATTGGACTTGACAATAGAACTTACATTAATAGTATAGATAATAAGACCACAAATTATTATTCTTTTGGTATTAGAACCTGGCTTAGAAACGAATATTACGATTTTTAATTATACAATTGTATATTTGTAATTGTATTTTTTACGTTATTATTAAAAAGAAAAAAATTGAAAAAAATTATTAAGATATTAGCAATTACAATATCTACAATTGTAGCAATAATAATTGCTGGGGGTTTTGTTATTGGGTACTTTTATAACGATAAAGTTACAAATTATATAGTTAAAGAATTAAACAAAAAAATAAATGTAGAAATAAATGTAGATAAAGTAAATTTTTCTGTACTCAGAAAGTTCCCTAATGCATCTATAGAATTTGTTAATATAATAGCAAAACCCGCAATAGAATTCCAAAAATCAGATTTTAAAGATTCTTTTTCAGATACTCTTATATCAGCAAAACAATTGTATTTAATGTTTAATATTTGGGATATTTTCAACGATAATTATTCAATAAAAACTATAGAACTAAGCCAAGGAACATCGAACATCTTATTTGATAATTATGGTAACGAAAATTATATTTTTTGGAAAACAGATTCTGAATCTTCAGCATCAAATTTTAATTTAAGTTTAAATAATATTCATATAAAAGATTTTACAATACGAATAAAAAATAATATCAATAAATTCGAATTTACATCAAACATAAACGATTTAATTGTAAGTGGAGAATTCTCAAACAAAGAATTTAATTTATCAAATAAAGGAACAGCATATGTTAATAACCTTATTATTGACGATATAAATTATTTAAAAAATCAAAATATTAATGTCGATTTAGTATTAGATGTAAAGGGCGATAATTACAGTATTAAGAAAGGTAAACTTGGGATTTCTGATTTGCAACTTGTTTCTAATGGCGATTTTTATTTAGGCAATAAAAGCAGTATAAATATGACTATTGAAGGTGCAGAGTTAAATCTTAATTCTTTTCTTTCGATAATACCAGAAAATTTGAAACTAAAATTTGAGAATTATTATAGCACAGGCGAACTATATTTTAAGTCCGAAATAAAAGGAGAAATTTCTGGCAGAAACATTCCGCACATAGAAGCAAATTTTGGAATAACAAATGGAATAATTGAACAAAATAATTCAAATTTAGTGCTATCCGATGTTAATTTTACAGGAAGATATACTAATGGAGCTAATAGTAGTATTAGCACAACCTTATTTAAAGTTTCAGATTTCTCATGTAATCTCGGGAGAAGTACAATTACAGCAAATTATTTAATAGAAGATTTTAATAACCCAAATATACAATTTATAGCTTACGCTAATCTAGATTTAGAGGAGTTTAACGAGTTTTTCCCTATTGATACTATTTCGCAAATTAATGGAAATTTAGATTTACATATTAACTTCTCTGGTAAGATTAATGATATTGCTAATATAAGTTCAAACGACTTTAGAAATGCCGATTTACAAGGTAAATTAGTATTTGATAGTACAAATATTGCATTTATCAACAGTTCCGTTTTTTACAATAATATATTTTCTAGTTTATCTTTTAGCAATAATATTCTTAATGTAGACAGTCTAAATTTTAATATAAATAATAACGATTTCAGAATAAACGGCAAATTTAAGAACCTTATTAACTACATTCTTTTTGATGATGAACAAACCTATATTGTAGGTAAACTTAAATCAAATAATATAGATTTTAATGAGCTAATTCTATTATTCTCCGAAACAGAAAATACAGAATCTCAAGAAATTTTCCCCGAAAATATAGAAATTAGATTAAACTCAGAAATAAAACATTTCGAGTACGAAAAATTTATTGCCGATAATGTTAAAGCAATAATTTTTTATAAAAATAATAATCTTGATATTATAAATTTTGCTTTAGAATCTATGCAAGGCTCAATTTCTGGCAAAGCACGATTATTAAAAAAAGATGTACAAACTATAGGACTAAAAACAATACTAAGTTTAAAAAACGTAGATATTACAAAATTGTTTAATTCGTTTAATAATTTTGGTCAAGATTATATTACACAAAAACATTTAAACGGTAGCATTACTGCTGATTTAGATTTCTATTCAGATTTTGATAATAAGTTTAATATAGATGAAAATAAAATAAATGTAGAAAGTAATTTATCAATAAAAAATGGCGAATTAAATAATTTCGAGCCAGCAAAAGAGCTAGCAAAATTTATTGAATTATCTGAACTAGAGAATATAAAATTTTCTGATTTAAGAAATGAAATAGTAATTAAAGACAGAAAAATATTAATTCCAGATATGAAAATCGAGTCTTCGGCTTTTGATGTAGACTTGTCTGGTGAACATAGTTTTGATAACGATATAGATTACCATTTAAAAGTTTTGTTATCAGATGTTCTTTCTAAAAAAGCAAAAAAGAAAAAAGCACAAAACAAAGAATTTGGTGTCGAAGAAGACGATGGACTAGGCCGAACAAGTTTGTTTATTGCCATAAAAGGAACAGTTGACGATTACAAAGTATCATATGATTCTAAAAAGGTAAAAGAGCATATAAAAGAAAGTCTTGTAAAAGAAAAACAGACAATCAAAAATATTTTAAACGAAGAATTTGGGTGGTTTAAAAAAGATACCACAATAAAAAATAACCATACAAAAGAAATAGAAAAATCTAATAACCCTAATAACGTTAAAACTGAAAACGACGAATTTATTATCCGCTGGAACGAAGACGAAAATAGCGAGCTTTTCGAAGAAGATGAGGATGACGAGTAAAAGAATTATATAAACATCTTAAGAAAAAACCTGTCAACCTATTTTAGGATTAGCCAATCTATTATTTTTAAATTCAAATTAAGTATATTTGCGAGAATTATAAGAATATTACTTAATAGACTATCAACTTTAAGAACTTTTTAACTTAATATAATTATGCAAAAGATAGAAAGATACGTACCAAAAAATAATGTTAGAATAGTAACAGCAGCTGCGCTTTTCGATGGACACGATGCCGCAATTAATGTAATGCGTAGAATTATTCAATCTACAGGAGTAGAAGTAATTCATTTAGGACATAATCGCTCGGTGCAAGAAATTGTAGATTGCGCAGTACAAGAAGATGTTCAGGCAATTGCAATTACATCATACCAAGGTGGGCATGTAGAATTCTTTAAATATATGCACGATCTTTTGCAAGAAAAAGGCTGTGGACACATTAAACTTTTTGGTGGTGGAGGTGGAGTTATTCTCCCGGAAGAAATTGAAGAATTGCACAATTATGGTGTTGTAAAAATATATACGCCAGACGATGGCAGAGATATGGGTTTGCAAGGAATGATTAACGATTTAGTAGAAAAATCTGATTATCCAACAGGTGCAGAAACTCAAGAAATTGAGAATATTCAAAATAAAGAAATTAATGCTATTGCAAGAATGATTTCTGCGGCAGAAAATAAGCCAGAAGAAAACAAAGCAATTTTAGATACAATCAGAGAAAAAGCTAATGAAATGCAAATTCCTGTTTTAGGAATTACAGGAACAGGTGGCGCAGGAAAATCTTCTTTAGTTGATGAATTAGTTAGAAGATATTTATCTGATTTTACTGACAAAACTATTGCAATTATTTCTGTAGATCCATCTAAACGTAAAACAGGGGGAGCACTTTTAGGCGATAGAATTCGTATGAATGCGATAAATAACGAGCGAGTTTATATGCGCTCTTTAGCAACCCGCCAATCTAATTTAGCACTTTCGCATTATGTTAAAGATGCTGTTGATATTGTAAAATTAGCAGGTTACGATTTAGTAATTTTAGAAACCTCGGGCATCGGTCAATCCGATACCGAAATTGTAGATCACTCCGATGTTTCTATGTACGTTATGACTCCAGAATACGGTGCAGCAACGCAGCTAGAGAAAATAGATATGTTGGATTTCGCTAATATTATTGCATTAAATAAGTTCGATAAACGTGGGGCATTAGATGCTTTGCGTGATGTTCAACGTCAGTATCAAAGAAATCATCAACTATTTGAGCAAGAAACTATAGAAATGCCTGTTTTTGGCACAATTGCGTCGCAATACGGAGACCCAGGTGTTGATCATTTATATGTAGCAATTTTAAATTTGATTACCGAAAAAACATCATCAGAATTTAAAACAAACATGAATCTTGTTAGCGATATGAGCGAAAAGGTTTATATAATTCCGCCTAATAGAACTAGATATTTATCAGAAATTTCGGAAACTGTAAGAGCTTACAATAAATGGACAGAAGAGCAATCGGATACAGCAAATAAATTATATGGATTAAATCAAGCTAAAGATTTAGTTAGTGACGATAATGCAAAAACTGCAATAGAATCTGCATACAACGAGACAGAATTAGAATTCGATCCAAAAAATAAAATAATTCTTGATGCTTGGCATGCAAAGAAAGAAAATTACAAAAACGAACATTTTATTTTTAAAGTTCGCGATAAAGAAATAAAAATAGTTACTCATAGCGAAAGTCTTTCGCACACAATGATTCCTAAAATTGCAATGCCAAAGTTTAAAGCTTGGGGCGAAATTTTAAGATGGAGCTTAAAAGAAAATGTTCCTGGCGAATTTCCTTATGCTGCTGGAGTTTTTCCTTTTAAACGTGAAGGCGAAGATCCAACTCGTATGTTTGCTGGTGAAGGTGGGCCAGAAAGAACAAATAAAAGATTTCATTACGTATCGTTAGGAATGCCTGCAAAACGTTTGTCTACAGCTTTCGACAGCGTTACGCTTTATGGCGAAGATCCTCACGTTAGACCAGATATTTACGGAAAAATTGGTAATTCAGGAGTTTCAATTGCTTGTTTAGACGATGCAAAAAAATTATATTCAGGCTTTCATTTAACCGACCCAAAAACTTCGGTTTCTATGACAATTAATGGTCCTGCTCCAATTCTAGTAGGATATTTTATGAATGCAGCCATAGATCAAGAATGCGAAATTTACATTAAAGAAAAAGGTTTAGAAACCGAAACAGATGCAAAAATTGAAGCAATCTATAAAGAACGAGGAACTGCAAGACCAAAATATCAAGGCAATTTACCAGAAGGAAACGATGGTTTAGGTCTTATGCTTTTAGGTGTAAATGGCGAGCAAGTTTTACCAAAAGATATTTACGAAGATATAAAAGTTAGAACTATTGCTGCTGTTCGTGGTACAGTTCAAGCAGATATTTTAAAAGAAGATCAAGCACAAAATACTTGTATTTATTCTACAGATTTCTCACTTAAATTAATGGGCGATATTCAAGAATATTTTATTAATAATAATGTTCGTAATTTCTATTCCGTTTCTATTTCGGGGTATCATATTGCAGAAGCAGGTGCAAATCCTATCACGCAATTGGCTCTGACTTTAGCTAACGGATTTACTTACGTTGAATATTATATTTCTCGTGGTTTAGATGTGAATAAATTTGCGCCAAACTTATCGTTCTTTTTCTCTAACGGATTAGATCCTGAGTATGCAGTAATTGGTCGTGTTGCTCGATTAATTTGGGCAAAAGCAATGAAACTAAAATACAAAGCAGATGCACGTTCGCAAATGTTAAAATATCATATTCAGACTTCTGGTCGTTCGTTACACGCACAAGAGATTGATTTTAACGATATTCGTACTACATTACAAGCACTTTATGCAATTTACGATAACTGTAATTCGTTGCATACGAATGCTTACGATGAGGCTATTACTACTCCAACCGAAGAATCGGTGCGTAGAGCAATGGCAATACAGTTAATTATTAATCACGAATTGGGAGAAGCTAAAAATCAAAATCCACTGCAAGGTGCATTT
>DAOVTE010000070.1 GCA_030627705.1 Bacteroidales bacterium | reverse complement strand
ATCCTTTTTCTGAGTATACAACCATAAACTTACCCAACAACAAATCAAATATAATAAATTACACTATTGAGGTTTATAATATATTAGGGGTATTAGTTCAAACAATAAATAATATAGATACAAAAGACTTCAAATTTGTAAGTAATAAACTAAAAACTGGAACTTATATTTATAAAATCACAAATATTACTGGCGAAAAATATACAGGCAAGTTTATTATTAAGTAAAAATTATTAAAAAAAATAATTAAGCTTATTTAGAATTTAGGACAAGGAATAATTGCTCTCTTTCTAACTCTTTTAGGCATTTTATCTTGAAGGAACTCTAAAATAATAGATATTTCGTGCGAACCCCAAGTGTGACCTACAAGTCTTGATATTGTTAAATCATAACTATATCCAATTCTTAAATCTTGAAAATGATATCCTAAAAGAAGAGAAATAGCATCGTTATTATAGTACCCAGTATTTTTTTTATTATTTACAGGAATTCCTCTATACCATAATCCTAGTGCTATTGGCATTTTAGACCAATAACCACCAATATCTAATTGCATAAAACTCTCTTGCTTTTGAAAAATAAACGATGCACTAAAACTTTCTCTATTATACTTAGAGCTTCTGTTATCTGTATAGAACTTTTTACCACCAAAAAATTTTGTTCTTACAGGCACTGTTCCAATTGAATTTTTTAACGATTCGTTTGGTTTATTAAAGTGATCTATGCTTATACCATACCACTGATTCTTATTAAAACCAATAACAGAGGCTGCTACATCTAGATATTTAACTCCATTAACTGTATTTGTTTCGGAATTTTGTGGAATTACTCCATTAAAAGTCAATTGTTCATAAAAAACAAGTTTATCAAAATCTATAGATAATTGCGATACCTGAAACTGAATTGCAGGAATAAGAAACCATTCTCTTGTTAGTCTTACTTTATAAGAATACTGTAAACCAACATTTGTTTTACTAAGATTACCACTACCTGCAACATCTCTAAGCATATATATTCCTACACCACTTTTATAACCAGCAAAATAATGATCGTAAGAAAAAGAGTAAACGTTATAAGCTGTTTGAACACTTGGCCATTGATTTCTGTAATTTAATACTACTCTGCTACCATCAGTAGAACCTGCAAAAGAAGGTGCCAAATATAAAGGAGCAGAATAATACTGGGAAAACATTGCATCTTGAGCTTTTAAGTCAAAAAAACTTAAAAACAGAAACAAAAAAACTAATATAATACTTTTTATCTTATTCACTATCTTATTAATGTTACATCTCCAACTTTCACAAAAGCTTCACCGTTAACACAAGTCCAACTTGCTCTCCACACATATACATCAAGCTTGCTAAGAACTCCTTTATGATATCCATCCCATCCTTCATCTGGTTCATTACTAACATACATTAGCTCCCCCCATTGATTAAAAACTTCTAGCTGATATTCCTTTAGCCCTTTAAAGATTGGCTTAAACAATCCATTTTCTGCCCTATTATTTCCTGCTGGAGAAAATGCATTTGGGAAAATTACATCACAACTAGATTCTGCTATCACAGCATTATCTAAATAAATTGTATCCTTACAGCCATTAATAGATTCAATAAACAACGAAATATCGTAAACTCCTTCTGAGGTATACTTATGAATTGGTTGTTCTTCTGTACTAGTTGTTCCATCGCCAAAATCCCAATAATATATACTTGCATATTCTGATAAATTATAGAATGTAACTTCTTCGTTCGGAACAACAACATAAGCAGGAATTGCTTTAAAAATTGCTATTGGATTTTTATAAACTACAATAGTACGATCTTCGGCTAAATCATCTCCACCAGGCCCTTCTACTTTAAGGGTTACTACAAATGTTCCTGAATTATAAAATGTATAGCTTGGCTCTTCTTGGTTTGAGGTTCCTCCATCACCAAAATCCCAATTATAGAAGGTAGCATAAAGCGATGAATTTGCAAAATTTACTGTAAGGGGTGGACAACCACTTGCATCTCCTTCAAATTTACCAATTGGTGGAGGAGCATCTATAATAATAGAATGAGTTAATGTATCTGAACAATTTTGAGCTTGTGCAATTAAAGTTACGTCAAACTCACCCCAAGTTTGAAAATCATAAGTTCCGGGCTGTACATCGTTGGTAGTGTATTCGTTGTTAAAATTCCAATCATATACCCAAGTACCTTGTGTTAAGTTATTTATTGTAACAATAGAATTTGGATACATCTGATATGTAGGCGTAGCAGTAAACTCGGCAAGAGGTGTAGCATATACAGTAACTACATTTACAAAACTATCTAAACATCCAAACTCAGATTCTATTAATAAAGTTACATTGTAATTAACATTATTTATTCCATAATTTGTAAATGTATGATCTGCATGCGGTTCACCAGATGTTGCTCCATCGCCAAAGTCCCAAAAACTTGTTTCCTCGCCTTGCGATAAATTTGTAAAACTAACTATTAGTGGACTGCAACCCTCTGCTTCTGGAGTAAATTCGGCAGTAATATCTGGGTAAATAGTTATTATATTACTTGTACTGTTTGTACAATTGTAAATATTTGAAACTGTTAACTCAATATCATAAGTAGTCACATTACCTGAAAAATTTTCAAAAACATGTGTAAGTAATGTATCAGAACTGGTAGAGTTTGTACCATCGCCAAAATCCCAGATGAAACTAGACCCACCAATTGTATTATTATCAATTATTGCATTAAATGGACTACAACCAACAATATTATTTATTGCAAAAACAGCATTTGGAACTGGTAAAATATCTATATCTACACTTAGCGAATCTTTACAATTATAATTTGATGTTACAACTAAAGTTGCTGTATTAGTTAATATACTAGTTGCATTCAAGTTAACATATGAATGACTTGTATTAAAATTATTTGAAGAACTTCCGTCACCAAAATTCCACTCATATGTGGTTGCTCCCAGCGATTGATTTATGAAATTAGCAAGAAAAGGTGAACAACCCATCGTATCTGCAATAAAATTAGCGAACACTACAGGAAATACAGAAATTGTTTGCATCACTGTATCAAAACACCCATACGTGTTTTCTGCAACTAAGTCAATCTGAAAGTCTAATGGAAACCCAGTTGTATTATCATATGTATGGTTTATTAAATTATTGTTAGAACTCAAGCTATCACCATCTCCAAAATACCAATAATGATTAATACTACCATTTGAATTATTTGTCATATCTACTGTAAAAGGGGCACATCCAGCACTAGAATTTAATCCAAATAAAGATTCAGGTTGTGGATGAACAACTATTGTTTTTATAGTAGAATCTACACAATTATATATAGAACTAGAAGATAAAACAACGGTATATGTTGTATCTACAGTTATTTGATTTACAAATGTATTTAGAGGATTTGTATTGGTAGAAATCTGTCCATCCCCAAAATCCCAAAAATATTGATTCGAACCTATCGAAGTATTTGAGAAATCGACTACTAACGGTGAACAACCAACAGAATCTACTACTGTAAATGATGTATTTGGCGAAGGGTAAACCGTAATTGTTTTATTTTCGCTATTTGAACAACCTTTGGAATTTGATGCAGTTAATTCAATAATATAACTTATTGGCACAAATGAAGTGTTTACATAAGTATGCAAAAAATTATTTGATAAAATAATACCTGTATTCCCATCTCCAAAATCCCAAGTATATGATGTTGCACCAATGGATTGGTTTAATATGTTTATTGTTAAGTCTGTACAACCACTCAATGTATCTACAATAAAGTCAGCTACAGGGGTTGCTCTAACAACTAATGTTTGTTCAATAGTATCAGTGCATCCAAAAATTGTAGTTGTAATTAAAGTAATATCATAAGAAGTATCGTTTACAGAATAATTATAATATGTATGATTAACATTATCACCAGCAAATTCTGAAATACCATCACCATATATCCATTCGTAAGAATACTGACTAGGCGTTGCTACTAATGTCATATTTGCAGGATTACAAGAGGTATCAGAGTTTAACAAGAAATTTGCACCAGGGTTAGGATAAACGGTTACAAAATTATTAATTGAGTCTGTACATCCATAAGGGGATGTTGCTGTTAAAATAAGATTATAACTCACTACATAAGAATTATTATTCACATATGTATGCGATGGCGAAATAGCTGTAGAAGTTGTGCCATCACCAAAATCCCAAAAGTATGAACCGGCACCTGTTGTTGAATTTACAATCGTAACATCAAGTGGACTACAACCTACAGATGAGCCAATTTCCATTACAGGTTTAGGTGTAGGGTAAATCACAATTGGGAATACTGATGTATCGCTACAAGCATTTGCAGTGTATGCAATAAAAGTTACAACAAATGTTGTATCAAAATTTGTATTGTTTGTAAAAACATGACTTGGCGATGTCAGTGTAGAAGTTACTCCATCTCCAAAACTCCACGAATAGCTATTTGCACCTGTTGTATTATTAGTAAAAATAATATCAGAGTAATTACAGCCTTGTGTTGAGCTTGTTTGAATATCAATAATTGGTAAAGGATTAACAACAATAGGTAATGTATCTGTATTTGTGCAATATGGCGTTGATATTGTTAATGAAACATTATAAGTTCCAGCAGTATCAAAAACCATACTTGGATTTTGAAGACTACTTGTACTTGAATTGTCAAAATCCCAAAACCAGCTAATAATTGTATCGTTAGAAATCGATGAAATATCAACAAAACTAGCTATTTGATTTTCGCAAATAATATCGTTATAAATATTTACATTTGGTGTATCATGAACATGTAAAGTATCAGTTTTGGTGTCCATACAACCAATACTATCGGTTACTGTTAAAGTAATTTCATACTCTCCATACAAATTGTAAAGTTGATTTGGTGGACTTTGCAAAGTACTAGAATTACTATTATCAAAATCCCACAACCAAGTAACTGCTCCTAACGAGCTTTCAATAAAATTAATAGAATCTAAATTACATGCCGTTGGCAAAACAAAATCTGCTGTTGGTTTTATTCCAAAAAATAAAATTAATGTATCAAGTTTTGGTGTGCAATCGAATGTTCCATCCGATGAAAAAACTATTGAAACTGTACCGTTTGCTGTATCTATTGCAGTTGGTAAATAAAATGTATTTATTGATGTGTCGTTGGGAAAGAAAGACCCAGTACCATTTGGTGTATGCCATATTCCAGATGAAACTCCATTAGAAACAGTTGCATTTAGTGCAACGCTTGTTTCACCTTGACAAACCAACTTATCAGGTCCTGCATCAACTGTAAGATCAGGTAGATAAACAAAATTTACTATATCAGTATCGGCCGGACAAGTCCAGTTACCAGTTGTTATTAACGTAAGCGAAAAACTACCGTTACTTATTTCTGATAGTGTAGGTGAATATGTTGCATTTAGATTTGTATTATCTGAAAAGAAACCTGCTCCACCACTCCATATTCCTCCTGTTGCAATATCAACAGTTCCATCTAAAATTACATTAGTTGTACCAACACAAGGGGTTTGATCTAATCCTGCATCAGCGTTAATTGGTATTGAAAATTCCAAAACTGTAACTGTATCATATATTGGTGGACAGTCAGTAGAGTCCGTAACTTCTACCCAATAAGTACCTCCACCTACGGTTATTGATTGAGTTGAGTCTCCAGTGTTCCATTTATAAATATAAGGTGGAGCTCCACCTGTTGGTACTGCTGTAATCATAATATCTGAACCTCCAAAACAAACTGCTGGTGTATCAGGAATAATTTGCAGAAATTTCTCATCAACAAAATATACCCTTACAGTATCAACTAAATCTAACATTGTACATGGGGTAAACACATCACCACTAACTTCGTAATCTATAAACGGAGGATATCCAGCAGAAGGTGTAACTCCTGTAGTATCACACGTTTGACAATCTAAATATGAATTATACTGACCATATGTTCCTGGCGCAATAGAATTCCATTCTACATAACCTTGAAAACCTTTTGCCCAAATTTCGGCTGTACATCCGTCGCTTACATAAATATCTGGTGAAGCTGCAATTGTGCTGGTAACAGTTACTGCATATTCACTTGCATCATTCCCTCCTTTGCAATAGACAATACAAACAGAGTCGCCACCATTTATACAAACTGGCTGTCCCATATGTGCAGAATCGGCACAAGCTATAGAAAAAAATTGACCAGGAGGATCGGGTGGCGAAGCTACACCAAAAGCAACTTGATTTGATGCTGGGTGAGTATAAATAATAAATTGAATACATTGTTCACCTGTTGCACCGCAGCACAATCCATTTCTTGTGACATCCGGACTAATCCAAACAGAATCAGGATTTGATGATAAATCTATAATAAATGTTCTAACTAAACTTGTATCACAACATTGTGCTTTGGCATCTTTTGTATTTAGAAATAGATGAGTTAAAACAAATAATAATATTGCAATAATCTTTATCTTCATTATTTATAGTGTACGCATAAAGTGTAAAGAGTGCAAGTTAACATTTTAGTTGCTATTTTTAACTAAACAACAATATTTTTATTACTGCGAAATACAAAATATATCAATAATACTTCTTTATTATTTTAATTATTAATATTCAGTATATATTAATAGTTTAAATATTATCTATATTATCTCAAAATCAATTACATTTTTCTTTTTATCTATTTCTGTAATAATCTTATTTTCACACTTTATTGTTCTGGAAGGAAAACTTTTTAATAGATTGTAATTATGTGTTGCTACAACTACAGCACATTCCTTTTTACTAATTTCTTGAAGCACTTTAATTATTTCTTCTGAAGTTTCTGGATCTAAATTCCCTGTAGGTTCATCGGCTAATATAAGTGGCGGATTATTTAATAATGCACGTGCAATAACAACACGCTGCTGCTCCCCTCCAGAAAGAGTATTGGGCATTTTCAAAATTTTATCAATCATGCCAACTTTGTCTAAAACTTCTTTTATTCTTTCAGATATTTTGTTTTTTTTACTCCAGCCTGTAGCCTTTAATACAAATTCTAAATTTGCTTTTATGTTTCTATCTGTAAGCAATTGAAAATCTTGAAACACCACCCCAATATGTCTTCTTAAATATGGAATTTGCCTTCTTTTAATCTTGCTCATTTCATAACCTACAACATTTGCAGTTCCATTATTTAATGGAATCTCTGCATTTAACATCTTAATCAAGCTTGATTTGCCACTACCTACTTTGCCTATTAGATAAACAAATTCATTTTTGCTAATTTCCAGATCAATATCTTTTAACACTAAAGTATCTTGTTGAAATATTGATGCATTTTTTATTGAAATAATATTATCGTTGCTCATTATAATTCCATTTTTTCTAATTTGCCGTATTTTAAACTACTTACAATTTCTTGTATTTTTTGTATATGCATTTTACATTTACTGCCTTTTAGAGCATCCTCTACCCTATCTGTTCTAAAATGATAAATCAAAACAAACTCATTGTTACGTATTTGAATATAATCAGGTATTTTTTCTGTTCCCTTTGTTTTTAAGATATACATACAACTTGCTTTACATGAAAGTACAATATTAATAAAAAAATACTGTTTTAAAACGACATACTAGTAATCAACACCTAATTGTTAATTAAAAGCCTTTAGCGACTACTAAGATAAACGTAAAAAAATTACTTTTACTCTTAATATGAATTTTGTTATTCTTTTTTTCGTATTTAATTTAAAAACGTAAATAATGCACAAAAATATTTTCATTTTTTATCTATTAATATTCTCTATTATTGCAGGATATTCATCTGTAAATGCTCAGAAAACAACTATTTATAATAGTATAGATTATACTTTTAACGATGGATTAGATTTATTTAACAAGCAAAAATATGTCTCATCTCAGGATAAATTTGCTTCTGTTATAAAACATTTTGATAACGAAAATAATAATTTAAAAACAGATGCTGAATTCTATTATGCTATTTGTGCAATTGAACTTTTTAATAAAGATGCTGAATATTTAATTCAAAATTTTATAAATAACCATCCTGAAAGTTCTAAAGTAAAAGACGCGTATTTTGAAATGGGAATTTTTCAATATAGAAAAAAGAAATACCTCAAAGCAATAAAATGGCTAAAAAAAGTAAATACATACGATCTAGACAATAAGCAATTAGCCGAATATTATTTTAAGTTTGGATATAGTAATTTCATACAAGAAAAATATAAAGAAGCTTCAAATGCATTTTATGAAATTAAAGATTCAGAAAATAAATATGTAATTCCTGCACTTTATTATTATTCACATATAGAGCATTATTATAAAAACTATGAAACTGCACTAACAGGATTTTTAAAACTTACAAATAATGAACTATTTGCTCCAATTGTTCCATATTATATAAGTCAAATTTATTATTTGCAAAAAAAATATGATAAAGTAATAGAGTATGCACCTTCCGTTTTAGATTCTGCTACAACAAAACGCCAACCAGAAATTGCAAGAGTTATAGGCGAAGCATATTATCAAATGGGAAATTATAAGGAAGCTATTCCTTATTTAGAGATATACAAAGAAAAAACTATAGAACTGAGTCGTGCCGATGTTTACGAATTAGGATATGCATATTTTCGAAATGGAGATTATAGTAACGCTATAGAATCATTAGTAGACGTAACTTTTGATAATGATTCAATATCTCAGAACGCATATTACCACATAGGATACTGCTACACAAAGCTTAACGATTTTAATAATGCAATGCTTGCGTTTGAATTATCATCAAAATTTGATTTTAATAAAAAAATACAAGAAGATGCACTTTGGAATTATTCAAAGCTTGCATATCAATTAACATTTTCGCCTTTTAATAACGTAATAAAAGCATTTACTAATTTTGTTATAAAATTTCCAAATTCAGAAAATATAGATGCTGCAAACATTTATTTAGGGGAAATCTATCTTTCAACAAAAAATTATAAAGAAGCAATAGTATCATTAGAAATGATAAGAAAAGTTTCAGATAAATCAGAATTAATTTATCAACGAGTTTCGTTTTATAGAGGACTAGAATTATACAACGAAAAGGATTATAATAATGCTATTTCATTATTTGATAAATCTATAAATAATTCTAAATATAATAAACAGATTTCTGCACTTTCTATATACTGGAAAGCTGATGCTCACTACAGGTTAAAACAATATTACGATGCAATTAAAGGATTTAAAGAGTTTTTGTTAAGTCCAGGAGCAATTACACAAAACGAATACGAAATTGCACACTATAATCTTGGATATTCATATTTTAAGCTAGATAATCATAAAGAAGCTATCAAATGGTTTAGAAAATATGCAGATAGAAATGAAAAAGAAGAAACAAAATACGTTTGTGATGCATATAATAGAGTTGGAGACTGTTACTACGTAAGCAGTAATTATGATTATGCAATAGATTATTATAATAAATCTCTAGAAATTAATAAAGCAAATGTAGATTATGCTTTATTTCAAAGTTCTTATTCGTATGGGTTAATGAAAAATTTTAATCAAGAAATAATTGGTTTAAGCAAGATTGTAAACGATTATCCAAATTCATCTTTTATTGATGATGCATACTTTGAACTTGGAAATGCTTATTCTAATATCAACGCCTCAGAAATGGCATTAAACAGTTATCAAAATATTATTGATAATTACCCAAATAGTAGTTATGTAAAAAAAGCATATTTAAAACTAGGTCTTATTTTTTATAATAATAACGATAACGATGAAGCTTTAAATGTGTACAAAAGCACTGTTCGTTCTTTCCCTGGAACCAACGAAGCAAAAAATGCTTTGTCTAGCATTAAAAATATTTATGTAGAAACTAACTCTGTAGAACAATATTTTATATTTGTAGAAAATGTTGATGGATTAACAAAAGTAAGTCTTAACGAAAAAGACTCACTTACTTATTTATCTGCCGAGAAGCTATACTTGGCTGGTAATTGCAACGATTCTAGACCTTTATTTGAAGATTATATCAATAAATATAAACACGGAGTTTATGTCTTAAATGCGCATTTTTATAAAGCAGAATGCAATTTGAAAGCTGGAAATGAAACAGAAGCACTAATATCTTACGATTATGTAATTGGCAAACCAAAAAGCGATTTTACAGAATTTGCATTATTAAAGTCCGCAGAATTAAACTACAAATTAGAGAAGTATAACGAAGCTCTTGTAGCTTACACAGGGCTTGAAAAATACGCTGAATACGATAAAAATGTACAAACAGCAAAAATAGGTAAGATGAAATCTGCATATAAAATTAATAGCTACGATAATGCACTAAAATATTCTAAAATAGTTTTAGGTATAGATAAGATTTCTAACGAAACGTATAAATATGCCCACTTTATTATTGCCGAATCATATTTCAATAAAAATAATTTCGAAAATGCTTTTGATGAGTATCAAATACTTGCCCAAAATGTAAAAAATAAAAATGGTGCAATTTCTAAATATAGAATTATAGAAATCTTAAAATTAAAAAAAGATTTTGACGAATCTGAAAAGCAAATTCTAGATTTTGTAAAACAAGGAACGCCGCATCAATATTGGTTGGCAAAAAGTTTTATTATTTGGGCTGAAATATATGCTGAAAAAGAAAACTATTTTCAAGCAAAATCTACCCTCAGAAGTGTAATTGATGGATATGAAAATCAAACCGATGGTATTATAGAAAGTGCTAAACAAATGCTTACAGAAATATTAGAACTAGAGGCAGAAGAAAAACAAATTAAAGAAGCATTAGAAGACGAAATAAATTTCTTTAACGAAATGGACGAGGATTTATTTAAAGACGACGAACCAGAAACCATTATAGAGGTTGTTGAAGAAGAAGCAATAGAAGAAAATAATGAGTAAATTAATTAATGTGCAAATACAATAATTTAAAATACACAAGCCTATTTCCTTTTAGCAAAAGGAGTACGGAAATAAAATAATAAATATAATAAAGTTTTAAGTTTAATATCTTAATTCAAAAAAAATAAAAAGATGAAAAATCTAATATTTACAATAAGTTTAATAATTATAATAACAAACTTAAGTTATACGCAAACAGAGCTTAATAAAGATGTTGAGATAATAAAGCCATATAAACCTATTATATCTGATGCATACAGATACAATCAAACTCCAAATATTACAGATACAGTAGAGCTTACAAAACATACTTTCGATTACAGAATAGAATCTAAACCCGTAAAAGTAAACTTTGATGTAGCAGCAATTAAGCCAGCAATTATGGTTGGCGAACCTCTTAAAAAACTTTACAATACTAATGTGAGGTTTGGATTAGGAAATTATTTAACACCATATTTAGAAATAAATTATAATTCATTAAGGTCTAAGTCATATATTTATGGAATTAATTTAAGACATTACTCATCACACGGCAAGATTAAAATGCCCGACGACAATAAAGTTTACTCAGGGTTTAGTGAAACAGGAGCCAAAATTTATTACAAAAAGTTTCTTAAAAAGAGCAAAGTATTAAGTTCCAGTTTCAATTTTGCAAGAAACTCGTACAATTACTACGGCTACGATTACACAGATACAATTAGCGATAAGTTACTTAATAAAGACCTAATAGAAAAACAAACATTATTCTTGTTTACTAAAACAATAAGTTTAAAAAGTATACACAAAAATAAAACTAGACTAAATTATGATGTTAATTTAGATTTAGAATTTTTACAGGATATTAATAAAAACCTATCTATTGTTTCTTTTTTACACGGTAACTTTAATAAGTTTTACAAAAAAGAAATAATTGGTTTAGATTATGATATATCTTATGCACATGCTAAAATACCTACAGATACACTAAATAATACAATTGTTAGTTTAAACCCATACTTTAATAAAAAAGGGAACAATTGGAGAATAAGAGCTGGATTAAATTTCTATTCTAATATTTATCCTGACGATGTTGCTTATCATTTTTTTCCAAATGTTGATGTAAGTTACAATGTAATAGATGAATTACTAATTCCTTATATTAAACTTAGCGGAAAAATAGAAAATAATAATTACAGAAAAATAATATTTGAAAATCCTTATATAGACCCTTCAACTACAGTTACAAATTCTAACCATTTTTTAATTCTAGAAGCAGGACTAAAAGGAAAAGTGTCGTCAAATGTTACATACAATTTAAAAGCAAAATACAGTGGAGTAGAAGATATGTATTTCTACGTAAATAAATTCGATACATATTCTGACACAACTTTTCCGCACATTCAAAGGCCAACAAACAAATTCGATGTAATTTACCAAGATGTTGATATTTTTAATTTTTATGGAGAAATTGCCTGGAATAAATCTGAAAAATTAAATTTTTTAATACACGGAAATTATTATCAATATAATTTAGCAGATGGTTATGCTTGGCATAAACCAACGCATAAGCTTACATTTACAACAAAATATAGTTTGCAAGATAAAGTATTATTAAACCTAGATGTTTTCTCAATTGGCAAACAATATTATGTCGAGAGTGTGACCTACAATTCTGCAAACAAACCTGTTTACAATCAACAATTAATGAAAGGAATTATTGATGTAAATATTGGTTTAGAATACCGTTACACAAAACTTTTATCTGGTTTTGTAAAGCTAAACAATATAGCAAATACGAAATATCAAACCTTTAATTACTACCCATCACAAGGATTTAATGCTTTAGTTGGAGTTAGTTATT
>DAOVTE010000188.1 GCA_030627705.1 Bacteroidales bacterium | reverse complement strand
TGTGACTTATGTGGCGGATATTTTAGACCTAACACAAAAGACTTAACAACAGCTGCAGAAAATCAACTTTGTCCTACAAGTGCAATAAAACGAAAATTTATTGAGGAGCCTTTTTTCGAATACGAAATAGATAAAGATTTATGTATAGGATGCTCTAAATGCGTAGCGGGTTGTGATGCTTTTGGAAATGGATCATTACAATTACAGGTTGATCATGATATATGCGATAACTGTAATCAATGTTCAGTTGCTATAGACTGCCCTTCAGATGCATTTTCTCAAATTTCTGCAAGTAAACCATATATGCTTTTAGGAGTTAATAATAAAAATAACATATAGTTAATGAAGCAAATAAACAACATATTGCATATTTTATTTTTAACAATTCTTTTGTTTTCATCTTTTAGTTTAGACGCAAAAAACAGATTTCCTAAGCCTGAATTCGAAACTGGGTATGTTCAACCAGAAACAGTTCTTACTTCTGCTAGAGCCGTAATATTAGAGTATTTAGATATTTTCATGCTCATTGCAGCTTTATCATTAATAACATGGTTTATTTTAAAAAAACGTTCCCGAAAAGGTGTATTTTGGATTACGGTATTTTCCTTACTATATTTTGGCTTTTATAGGGAAGGCTGTGTATGCTCCATCGGTTCTATTCAAAACATTACTCTTGCACTCTTTGATTCTACTTATAGAATAACAATATCCGCATTTTTATTTTTTATTTTACCGATTTTATATACCTTATTTTTTGGAAGAACATTTTGTGCAGGAGTTTGTCCTCTGGGTGCTTTGCAAGATATAGTTGCACTTAAACCAATTAGCCTCAAATCATGGTTAGAAAAAACATTGGGTATTTTACCTTTTATTTATCTAGGACTAGCAATATTATATGCTGCAACAGGAACCGACTTTATTATATGTAAATACGACCCTTTTGTTGGCTTTTTTAGAATGGACGCTACTTTTATGATGTTTGTAATTGGAGGTTTGTTTCTTATTATTGGTATTTTTATTGCAAGACCTTATTGTAGGTTTTTAT
This sequence comes from Bacteroidales bacterium, assembly GCA_030627705.1. Taxonomy (GTDB): domain Bacteria; phylum Bacteroidota; class Bacteroidia; order Bacteroidales; family JAFGXI01; genus DAOVTE01. The sequence goes on along the minus strand of DAOVTE010000188.1, from coordinate 4,411 downwards.
GTCCTTATGGTGCAATACTTAATATTGTTAGCCGGTTTTCTAGAAAACACATGACAATTACTCCTACTGAATGTATAAATTGTAATTTATGCGAAAGCTCATGCCCTGTAGTAGCTATAAATAAGCCTACTCCTCTTAAAGACAGAGAAGAACCAGAAACAGCAAAAAGACGATTTATATTATTATCATTAATTATTCCTCTTCTTATGCTTATCGGAGGTTATTTAACTTCAAACTTTCATAATAACCTTGCTATTGTAAACCCTAAAGTAAAACTCGCTAATGAAATTTATAATAATTCTAACTATGGAGTTGAAAATACAGAAGCATTAGAAATAACAGCTTTTAATACTTCTGGCCAAAAAATAGAAGCATTATACGAAGAAGCTAATTCAATTATCGATGATTTTTACATTGGTTCATGGATTCTTGGTAGCTTTATTGGTCTTGTTTTTGGATTAACACTAATAAGTTTAACAATATTTAAATATAGAGAAGACTACACCCCAAACAAAGCAACTTGTCATAGTTGTGCACGATGTATTGATTATTGTCCTGTAAAAAACGAAAACGAATAGAATGGAAAATAATAAAAATATAGATAATAAACTTTGGAATGCTGTTGCATACATTTCTGGTATATTTTCTTTTGTAATTTGTGTTCTTATTATAGCAAACTATTTACAAATTGCAAGGCTCGATCCTGTAAATACAAATGTAATAAATGTATTGATTGAAAGACTTAACGAAAATCCAGAAGACGCCGAATTGCGTAACGAAATTAGAGAATTAGATTTGCTTGCAAGAAAAGCATATTTCACAAATAACTGGCAAATAAAGACTGGTGGATATATGTTATTAATTAGCATTATTATTCTTTTAATTGCCTTACAAATTATTGATTCAGGCAAAAATAATATTCAACTAAATACTAATATAGAAAATGAGAAATATTATTTAACTCAGAAAAAAGCTAGAAAATGGATCACAATTGGAGGAATTACATTTGCTTTAATAACTCTATTTTTTGCCTTTTTATCACATAAAAAAATTAACAACAAATTCTCTACTACTGTTAAAAAAGTTATTAAATCCGAAGCAGAAACTATTATAGAGCCTGTTTATCTTACTCAAGATTCTTTAATTGAAGAAGAAGTTATCGACACTCTAGTAATAAAAGAATATATTGATACAATAAAAACCGAAAGCATCACAGAAGTTAAAGAAAAAGAAACTGTTTCTATGGCATATCCTACATCTGCAATGAAAAGAAATTTTCCTGCATTTAGAGGGCCTGGAGGAAATGGTATAGCATATCAAACAAATATACCAGAAAACTGGGATGGTGAAAGCGGTAAAAATATTCTTTGGAAGATACCAATTCCAACTCATGGGTACAATTCACCAGTAATATGGGGAGATTACATTTTCTTATCTGGAGCTGATGCAAACAAACAACAAGTATATTGCTTTAATAGACTTAATGGAAAAACTATTTGGGTTGTAGAAGCATCAAAAATCAAAGGTACACCCGAAAAAAAACCTGATGTAACCGACGATACAGGACATGCAGCGGCATCTGTAACATCTGATGGTAAAGCTGTATATGCAATTTTCTCTTCAGGCGATATTATTGCTTTAAGTATGTCAGGCACCGAATTATGGTCAAAAAACCTTGGTTCAACTGGTAATCATTACGGACATTCATCTTCGTTATACATTGTTAACAATAAGTTAATTGTACAATATGATATTAAAAAATCACCTAAAATAATGGCCCTGTCAACAAAAACTGGTGATATCGTATGGAGTGCAGATAGAAACGTAAAGATATCATGGGCTTCACCAATCGTAGTTAATACAGGTTCTAGAATTGAAGTTATTGTATTATCTAATCCTAACGCTACTTCTTACGACTCTGAAACTGGTGAAAAACTTTGGGAAATCGAATGCACTTATGGCGAAGTAGGTCCATCTTTGGCTTATTCTTCTGGAAGGGTTTTCGCATTAAACGAATATGCTAAACTTGTAGCAATAGATATTAGTAATGGGCAAGCAAAAATATTATGGGAAGATGATGAGTTTCTATCAGATGTTCCAAGTCCTGTAGCAACAAAAGACCTTCTGTTTGTAGCTACAAGCTACGGAGAAATTGTTTGTTATAACGCTAAAACAGGTGAGCAAAATTGGATAGAAGACTTTGGGTCTGGAATATACTCATCTCCTATTCTTGTCGACAATAAAATTTATTTAATTGACAAAAATGGAGTAATGCATATTTTTAAAGCAGATAAAACATTTCAATTAGTTGGGAGACCTAAACTTGGTGAAAAAACAGATTGTACACCAGCTTTTGCAAATGGAAGAATATACATTAGAGCAGGTAATAATTTATATTGTATTGGTGAAGAATAAATGAATACGGAAGAGATTAAAATAATAGACAATATCATCCAAAAAATAGGAACAGAACGTTCTAAAGCTATTCCTATTTTACAAGCTGTGCAAAATAAATTTAATTATTTGCCAGAAGAGGCATTAATACGAGTTTGTGAAACAACCGATATATCAGCATCTCAGATTTTTAGCGTTTCTTCTTTTTATTCACAATTTAGACTTAAACCTGTAGGAAAACACCTAATAAATGTTTGTGTAGGCACCGCTTGCCATGTTAAAGGTGCCATGTTTGTTTTCGATGCTTTTAAACGAGAATTAAAAATTGATGATAATGATGATACTGACAAAGATGGTCTTTATACATTAAACAAAGTTGCATGCTTGGGATGTTGTACAATAGCTCCTGCTGTACAAATAGACAATATTACATACGGTAATGTAGGAAGCGAAAAAATAAAAGAAATTCTAGAAGACTTCCAGAACTCAACAAATAATCCCGCAAAAAAATCATCCGCATTAGAAGGAATAGAGAAACAAGTTCAAGGCGAGATTAGAATTGGTTTAGGTTCTTGTTGTGTAGCAAGTGGTAGTTTCGATGTAAAAAACGAATTAGAAAAAACACTAACAAACAATAACATAAAAGTAAATGTTAAGAACGTAGGTTGCGTTGGGGTTTGCAATCAGGTTCCAATGATAGAACTTGATAAGCCAGGCGAAGAAACGACTGTCTACTCACAAATTAAAGCAGACGAAGTAAGGAAAATTATATTAAACCACTTTCAGCCAGAGGGTATATTAAACAAATATAAAAGTAAACTAAACACTTTTATTGATAGTCTTATTTACAAGGATATTCCTGATAATATTAAAAGATATTCAATTGAAAATCCAAATTCGCCAATAAGCGAATTTTTAGATGGACAAATAAATATTGCAACAGAACAAAGAGGAATTCTTAAACCTTTAGATATAGAAGAATATGTAAATTTTGAAGGTTTTGAGGCTTTAAAAAAATCCTTAAACGAATTAAGCCCTATAAAAATAATTGAAATAATTACTAAATCTGGATTAAGAGGAAGAGGTGGAGCAGGTTTCTCAACAGGAAAAAAATGGGAATTAGTTAAAAATATTAAATCAGACACAAAATATCTTATTTGCAATGGTGACGAAGGTGATCCTGGAGCTTTTATGGACAGAATGTTGCTAGAGTCTTACCCGTTCAGAATTATTGAAGGGATGATTATTGCAGCTTATGCAGTTGGTGCCTCAAAAGGAATTTTTTATATAAGAGCCGAATATAAACTTGCCGTTAAACAAATTAAAAGTGCAATAAAAATCGCTAAGGAGAACGGGTACTTAGGAAATAACATACTAAATAGTAATTTTAATTTCGATATAGAGTTATTTGAAGGAGCAGGAGCATTTATTTGCGGAGAAGAAACTGCATTAATTGCTTCAATAGAAGGAAATAGAGGCTTCCCAAAATCTCGACCACCGTACCCTTCAGAAAGTGGACTTTGGGATAAACCAACCTTAATAAATAACACCGAAACATTCTCATTAATATCTTGGATTATTAGAAATGGCGAGGATTCATTTAAAGTTATTGGAACAGAAAAAAGTAAAGGAACAAAAGTTTTTGCTTTAGCAGGTAAAGTTAATCGTGGTGGTTTAATTGAAGTTCCTATGGGAATTTCTATAAATCACATCGTAAATAAAATTGGAGGAGGAATTACAAATAATAGAAAATTTAAAGCAATTCAAATTGGTGGTCCTTCTGGTGGTTGTATACCTGCAAGTTTAGGCAATACAGCTATTGACTACGAATCATTATTAGAAGCAGATGCTATGATGGGATCTGGAGGATTAATTGTTTTAGATGAAACTGATTGCATGGTTGATATAGCCAGATATTTTGTTGAATTTACTCAAGATCAGTCTTGTGGAAAATGTACCTTCTGTAGAATAGGAACAAGAAAAATGCTAGAAATTCTTAATAATATTTGTGATGGCA
>DAOVTE010000100.1 GCA_030627705.1 Bacteroidales bacterium | reverse complement strand
TTGACATAATCTTTAATGGTTATTTTTATACAGAATCGTTTATAATAGATTCCGATACAAATATTGTAATTGCAGGCGTTAAAACTAGTACTTCATATTTCAGACGTATTTATTATTATAAATTAACAGAAGCAGGAGATTCTATTTCTTATAATGAGTTTGAGGGAAATGTAGGAGGAATAATTGACACACGTCAAATAATAGAGAAACTAGACAAAACAGGTTATTATTCTTTTGTAAGTGATTTCGTAAATACGGCTAGCTACCCTAATGAGTCCTTTCATAGAATACTTGAACTTAACAAAAATTTAGATTCTGTATCGGCAAAAAGTATACCTCCTATTTTTTTTGGATCGCAAACATATATAACTCAATATTTATATGGTTTTTATTTAAACGATAGCACTTTCGTTATGGGAGGCATAAAGGCTGGCGAATATGATGAATTGCGAGTACAAACCTTCGATACTGCACTAAATTTAATAAATTATAATGGTTTTGCAGGCCTTTACCCATACTGTAGATTTAATTGGAATGGAGGTTTGTCAAAAAAAGGTAATAATATTTACTTAGGTGGCTCTGATCAGCCTGACCCTACTTCTAATATTTATGCAAGTACAGATACAAGCAATTTTCATATTATAAAACTAAACGAAGATTTAACTCCAATTTGGGAGAAACATATAGGAGACGATGCTTATTACCAATCCTCACAAATACTTGCCACCAACGACGGAGGTTGTATAATGATAGGTGCTCGTCACGACCATACTGTGCAAACTAACGAAGAGATGGATCTTTATGTAGTAAAACTAGCCTCAGATGGAACAATAATGTGGGAGAAAGAAATAAATATAAACCCAAAAATAAATATTTTTCCAAACCCAGGTACAGATTTTATTAGTATAAATTCTGATGTAGATTACAGTAATTTTTCTTTATACGATATTAATGGAAAAACTGTAATGTCAGAAAATACAAAAGCCAAAACAATAAACACAAGCAGTTTGCAAAATGGTATTTATATTTATAGAATTACAAATGTAAAAGGCGAGGTTTTAAAAACTGGTAAGTGGGTTAAGCAGTAGGAATTTAATTGTAAAGCAGTTTTATACTGCTTTACACCATGCTGTTGCACGATTGTATAGTGTTCTAAACTAATCTTAATTTTAAAATAATATTTACTATATTTGAAATTAATGAATGTTTGAAAAAGATGCTTTACTACAAAACCAATCGAAACAATCGTGCGGCAGCAGTGGCAAATTGGTTCATAATAATGGATACAGATTGTTTTGTGTAAGTGTAATTCTACTAAGAAAATGGCAAGAAATATTTATACTATTTATTTATCATCAACAACTTTAATAATAGAGTTCCATAAATTGTTAGCAGTTTTTTCCCAAGAAAAATTAAGCTTTTGTATATGTCCTTTTTCAATTAATGATTTTGCAAAATCAGCATCTTTAGAAATCTTTAATAATGCGTTGGTAATAGAATCTATAGACTCTGCATTAACATATATTGCAGCATTACCACCAACCTCGGGCATTGATGAATTATCTGCTGTAATTACTGGAACTCCACTATAGAAAGCTTCTATAATTGGAATGCCAAAACCCTCGAAAATAGATGGGTATGTTAGTGCCAAAGCCGAAGGAATAATTTCTTTAAGTTCACTCTCGCTAGCGCGCCCAAAGAAAATAATATCGTTTTTGTATTTTAAATTATGTAATAATTGCTCATCTTTTTTCGAAACCCATTTTTTTGCTCCAATAATTAGTAATTTAATATTTTGATTATCTGAATTCTTAAATTTATCAAAGGCAAGCATTAAATTTACTAGGTTTTTTCGTGGATGAATTGTTCCAATAAAAAGAAAAAACTTATTACCATTGGTATACTTATTCCTAATTATATTTTGATCTGAGGTGTTAAGGGGCAGATATGATTCGTTGGCACCATTATAAACAACATCAACTTTATCTGAATTAATATTATATTGGTTAATAATATCTTGCTTAGAGTGTTTCGAAACAGTTGCTATTCTACTTGCTTTTTCTGCAAATTTAGGAAAATAGTAATTATAATATTTACCTATACTCCAAGGCACAAACTTCGGAAAATGCACAAAACTTAAATCGTGAATTACTGGCAATGAAGCAACGCTTGTATTTAATGATAACCAACCATCTGGCGATAAAAATATATCTGGTTTTATTTTGTTTAAAACCATTGGAACTCCCCACTCAAAAAATAAATACCATAAAACGGGGTGTCTAGATTGTGGATGTGTAATTATAGGTGTAACATTAGAATTAAAAATAAACTCTTGGGATGGCTTTCTATCAAAAATAAAAAAAAACTGGTGCTCTGGGTAATTAGTAGTAATTCGTTTAAGTGTTTCGAACGTAAACCACCCAATTCCATCGAGCTTATTTGGTAAAAGCAACCTAGTATTTACAGCAATTTTCATTTATTATTTTTTAGTTTTAATTAAATAACTTAAAAATATCGTTACCATTTGCAAATAGTAGTAGACCTACAAGTAGAACCATTCCTCCAATTTGTGCATATTCCATAAATTTTTCGTTAGGCTCTCGCCCTGTAATTATTTCGTAAATTAAGAACATTACGTGTCCGCCATCAAGTGCAGGAATTGGTAATATATTCATTACTGCCAATATTATTGACAAAAAGGCTGTAAGATTCCAGAATGCATGCCAATCCCAAACTCCAGGAAAAATATTACCAATTGTTATAAAACCACCAAGAGATTCGTATGCTTTAGCTTCTTTATTAAACAATAATTTAAGTTGTTTTATATAGCTATCTATAGTACTAAATGCCTTTTTAATTCCAGCAGGAATTGCCTCAATAAAACCATATTCGGTGAGTTTATATTCGAAAAACTTGTCTAAACTTTGCATTCCTACTCCAATAGTTCCATGCTCGTTTACTGGAATTGTTAAACTTATTTCTTCGCTATTTCTAAGAACAATTATTTCTACATCTTTATTTTTATTTTCTTGCAGTTTTTCTCTTATTTCATCGTAGAACTTAACGTTTTCTCCATTAAAAGCAATTAATTTGTCGTTTGCTAACAAACCTGCTTCTTTTGCAGTTTTTCTTCCAACTTCTGCAATTTCGAAAGGAAATCTTGCTGAAATAAATCTAGGATCTTTAATGATTTTACCAATTGCTTCTGCGGGGATTTCAATATCAATAATTTTACCATTACGATTTACTTTAACTGTTTTGGCATTTTCTACAACAATATCGTGAGTAATATTTCTAAATTTCTCAACCTCTTTTCCATCTATGCTAATAATTTTATCACCATTATTGAAACCAATTTCTTTAGCGGTTTCGGTTACCATAATACCATACTTTGCATTGGCATTTGGTAAATATTCTTCGCCCCAAGCAAAAAGCACAAATATGTAAATTACAAAAGCTAGAAGTACATTTACAAGAACACCACCTATCATAATAAGTAATCGTTGCCATGCTGGTTTTGCTCTAAATTCGAAATCTTGTGCAGGCTGTTTCATTTGCTCTTTGTCCATAGATTCGTCTATCATACCAGATATTTTTACATATCCACCAAGTGGCAACCAACCTATTCCGTATTCTGTATCGCCTTTTTTAAATTTGAATAACGAGAACCAAGGATTAAAAAATAAATAAAATTTTTCTACTCTAGTTTTAAAAAGTTTGGCAAAAAAGAAGTGTCCAAACTCGTGTAATATTACTAATATAGATAAACTTAAAATTAACTGTGTTGCTTTTACTAATATTTCCATTTATTATTTTGTTGATTTTATTAAACTTTGTGTAATTTCTCTAGCTAATTTATTGCTATTGATGTAATCATCTAACGATGGTTTTGCTATAAAATTAGATTTTATTATTGTTTCTTGAATATATTCGGGAATTTGCAAAAATCCTACTTTATTGTTTAAAAATGCGTCTACAAGAACTTCGTTTGCTGCATTCATTACGCAAGCTGTATTTCCGCCTTTATCTAAAGCATCGTATGCTATTTGCAGACAAGTAAAATTTTCTTTGTCTGGCTGCTCGAAAGTAAGTTCTGGATAATCTATGAAGTTAAATCTGTCGAACTTATTTTTTATTCTTTCGGGAAACCCAAATGCATATTGTATTGGTAATTTCATATCGGGTAAACCAAGTTGAGCTTTTAGCGAACCATCTTCGAACTGAACTAATGAATGTACAATTGATTGTGGGTGTACAATTACATCTATTTGTTCGGGCTTAATGTCGAAAAGCCATTTTGCTTCAATCACTTCTAAGCCTTTGTTCATAAGAGTTGCAGAATCTATTGTGATTTTGTTCCCCATTGCCCAATTAGGATGCTTAAGAGCTTGGCCTCTGGTTACTTTTGCAAGAAAAGTTTTGTCTTTTCCTCTGAATGGTCCGCCAGATGCTGTAAGAATAATTTTCTCTATATTATTGTTTACCTCACCAACTAAGCATTGAAATATTGCTGAATGCTCCGAATCTACAGGTATAATTTGTGCGTTATTTTGTAGTGCTAAATCCTTAATTAATTCGCCTGCTACAACAAGAGTTTCTTTATTTGCTAATGCAATTTTTTTGCCTGCTTTTATTGCGTTTATTGTTGGTAAAAGTCCTGCGTATCCAACCATTGCGGTTAGTACAATGTCTATTTCGCTAGATTCTACAACTTGTGCAATGGAATCTGCACCAGCAAAAACTTTTATAGGTAATGATTTAAGAGCATTGCTTATTTCGTTGTATTTTGTTTCATCAGCAATAATTACAATATTTGGCTCGAATTGTTTTGCTTGTGCAATTAATAGTTCTGTGCTAGAATTTGCTGTTAAAACATCAACTTCGAATAAATCTGTATTGTTAGAAATAACCTCTAATGCTTGAACTCCGATGGAACCTGTTGAGCCTAAAATTGCAATTCTTTTTTTCACTAGATGAGATTAAAAAATTATGTATTCTTCTGGGTTAATTGCTTCTCCTTTATGCCAAAGCTCGAAATGTAAATGAGGTCCTGTTGTTTCTTCACCAGTATTGCCAACAATTGCAATAGGCTCTCCTTTATCTATTTTGTCACCTTGATTTATTGTAATTTTCCCCAAATGTTTATATATTGTAATTAAATTGTTTTCGTGCTGAATATGAATAATATTACCAGTATTAACACTCCAACCCGAAAAAACTACTTTTCCTTTTAATGCAGAAATTATAAGCTCATTTTTTGCAGCTACTACATCAATTCCATAATGTTTTTTCGAACTATTAAATCTATTTGTAATAACTCCTTTTAGTGGGGCAATTAGGTGTAATTCAGATAATTCATTGTGAGCAGAATTATACAACATATATTCTGACAAATTATAGTTGTCATGCTTCTCTATTTGTAATCGCAAAAGAGAATCGTCTTTAGATATCTTGTGTTCTAAATTTATTACACTAATTGTAGAATCTTTGATTGTGTCTGTAAGTGAATTATTAACGTAATTATTAACATCTCTACCCATAATAATCGCTCTTAGATTATTAAAATATTGTTCTTTTATGTTTAAAGCATTTTCTAAAGAATCTGTTTTTATAGAATTTAGAACTATATTTTTATTTACTTCTCCATCGGGGTATCCTGGTATGAATTCTTTTAAAGGACTATATGCAATAGTTAAAATAATAACAGAAGTAAAAGCAATCTGAAAGAAAATAATTGTGCCTATTACGTTAATTCTTGATAATCGCATCCACCAAACTTCTTTATAAGTATTATCATTAATTATGATAAGCCTATATTTCTGCTTTAGCTTGTTTAATATTTTTTTGTTTGATCTTTCCATCAAAAAGAACTATGTAACTTTTATAATCTCGCAAAGGTACACAAATGTTTTAATATTGACTTGTGACCTAAAGTAAATTATTTTAAATAATGTTAATGTAATAAGGTTGAAATCTTAATTTATTAACTGAGTAGAAAAGCTTGTTATTTGATTGTTACGAAGACAAGCACGTGATAAATATAATTTAAAAATATTTTTATTATATTTATTTTGGATAACAAAAATTTAAGTCTATATTTGCACCCACAAATTGCGGGGTGGAGCAGTGGTAGCTCGTTGGGCTCATAACCCAAAGGTCATTGGTTCGAATCCTTTCCCCGCTACTAGGCTAGACGGATTAGTTAAAAAAACTAATTCGTCTTTTTTTTGTCCCTCTGTAATCCTTGTTAAATCTTTAATCGCAGAAAAAATCAAATTTGTTTTTTTGGTTAGATATTGTCTTTTTTCTACATCAAGGACAACTCCCTCCGGAAACATCAAATTTTGCAGCTTTATTCTAGACTCTAGGTCACCTAAGTCCCAGTATTTATTGATATTTTGAGAAAAATCAATTGTTTTATTAATAAATTTATCTAGGTTAGATATTTTATTTTCAGATTCGTTTAATTCTCTCTTAATTTCAATAATTTGTTTATATATTTTCCCTCTCAATTTATTGTATATTTCTTTATCAATTAAATCATCAATAAATTTATCTGCTAATTTCTCTCTTTTAATTTCGTGTTCCTTTAACTTCTTTTTTAACGCTTCTCTTATTGAATTATTTTCCCCTCCCATTTGAGTAAATATTTCTTTTAATACTTTTCTAAATGGCTCAACTAAAATATTCTGAAGTTTATACGTTGATAGTAATTCACTATATAATTCGTGTGCTCCTTTGTTTATTGATCTTTTTGTATCGTTAGCATTTATTGAAACTCCTCTGCAAGTTTGACACCTGTAATAGTTTAATTCCTTTTTCTTTATTTTATACCCTGTTAATGGTTTATTACATTCTGAACAATGAATATGCTTTGTTAGAGGCCTTTCGTTATTTGTTCGTTCAATCTTATAACCGCTTTTATACTGGTCAAGGATTCTCTGAACCTTCATAAATTTCTTTTCAGAAATAATCGCAGACCAATTACCTTTAATAGGCTTGTCTAATAATTTGTTTGTTGATATACCACAATATGTAGGATTCCTCCATATACTACTTAAGGTTTGTTTTGGAATTATTAAACCTAATTTTTCAAGTTTTTTTACTATTATAAAGTCCCTTTCTCCGTTTGCTTTCCAGTCCCAAGCTTTTTTTATTAATTTGCCATCTTCATTAATTACCATACGTTGTTTTTCTGCTCGGTATCTAAAATCTACAGTTCTTGTTCCATATAATGTAAATCCTTTAGGAGCATATCCTAGATAATTGCCGTTTTCTACAAACCTTTTTAGTCCAGGAATTGTTGATTTTAGCCTGTCCATATTTTCTTTTCTTGCCTCTAATAACTTTTGATAAATCTGAAACTCTCCCATTTCAGTTTGAGTTCCTACTCCTGATTGGGTTTCAATAATATGGACTCCTATTTCTCTAAATTCGTTAACAAGACCTATGCTATTGCCTCCACTACGAGAAAAACGACTCATTATATAAATTAAAATAGCATAGGGTTTATTTTTTGTGCTTCTTAATTCATCCGTTAGTTTTTTAAATTCTTTTCGAGTAAAATCACCTCTAGCACTTTCGTAGGTATGACCAAAACCTTTAGTGATAACTAAACCATTATTCTTTGCATATTTTTCCGCATACTCCTTTTGATTTTGTAAACTACTATTTGATTCTTGGTCTTTACTACTAACTCTAGTGTAAATCCAAACCTCGTTATTAACTTCTTTTTCTTGGATTTCTTTGTTTAGAAATTTTTCAAAATAATCAATATTCATAAGTATCGTTTTTGTTGTAAAGAATAAAGGATATTCTAGCTAATCTATAAAGCCCATCTATTATTTGTTCGGCTTCTTGATTTGAAATATTTTCTAACCCTCTGTGTTCTTTTAGTTTATTTACTGTTAATTTTTCTTTTTCGTTACTTTCGTTAAATTTTTCGTTTCTTTTTCCGTTAATCATTATTTGATTGAATAAGAGCTAGAGTACTCATAAAGTACTGGAAACCCTACTAAGAATCAAACCTGCTTATCAGGTGGTATAATTTAATCTTACTTATAATTTTAATTTTGTTGTTAATTCTGAATAATAGATATTCCCATCACGAGTTTTAATAATAATATCCTCGTAGTCTTTTTGTAAAAAAATATTAGATAATTTATTCTGCAATACTATTTTCTTATATTTCCTAGTTTCAATTGTATTAGGTTCACCATCATGATATTTAATAGTAAGGCTTACAATATCATTTCGTCTAAATTCATCAAGCAACATTGCTTCCTTTTCTAATAATATCTTAGACCTAGTTAAATACTCTAAAGGAGCATATTCTCCAATAAAATAGCATAAATACTTTTTTAATGGTAAAGTAATTCTGCTTTCAAAAGAAAGTTCTTCAATATCTTCATCAGATAAATCAAATTTATCTATAAATATAGCTTCCCCTGAACTATTAATGTATAATTGTATATCTTTTCCTGTTACAATCATTTTATATAATGTCATAAACATACAAGATGCTGTTTGTCCTTGTACTCCAGTTAGAAATTGTCCTGAATTTATCCTTTTAGATAATTCACTCTTAATTTCCTTGTTTTCAAACTCGTAACTATTAAGTTTCTTTAACAAACTCTCTTTGTCAATAGGAAAATTTATATTTTCAAGTATATCAAACTCCTTAAAAAGATACTGTTTAACTTTTTTTAATTGGTCGATTTTAAAGCCAAATTTTTTTAAGTCTAATACTATCATTAACCAAATAAGAAAAACAAGATTAGTTGTAGATGCTTTTCTCGTTGCTCCTTTTACAGTCTTCTCTCCTCTATCAATATAGTCATAGTCAAATAAGCCCGAATCATTCATATTTCTATACATATCATTGTTTACAATATCTGTAATTTTAAAGTCTGTACTATGAAATGTGTCTATAAAATCGGGTATCTCAATTAGCTTGTCTAAATATTTTGAGTTTAAAAAATTTATCATTTATTTATTGTTTAATATTAATTCTGAGCAAACATAGTAATAATTATTCAAACCATCGTAAAGAAGCGTAGGTTATTTTTGAAAATTAGTATATTTAAAAACTATTTTTGCGTTAGTCTATTTAACCAAAGCAAAATAATAAATAGTAAAAAAGCTTATATTATTATGGTTTTTCGTTAAATTCCGTTAGTAACGAAAACTTTTCGTTGTTTTTATCGTTGGCAGGTTCGTTACTCACAATAGATTACTTACAAGACCCAAAGTGCTTTAATCAATGGGGTTGCAATGTGTATTAAAACTATATTCTTAGATAAAATAGCGAATAAAATTATTTGAAAATTCGTTAATTTTCGTTGAATAGACGAAAGTATTCGTCGGATAAACGAAACCTGACGTAATTTTGCTTATTGCGTTAATCTACAATAGATTACAGTTTTTTAAACTAAAACTATTATGCTATAGTCATTACTTTAGTCGATTTTACCTAAGCACTACCCATATCAAACCCAATTCAAAATTTTGCTTTGGTCATTTTAACCAAAGCAAGACCAAAGCACAACCGAAGCATAAGCTAAAAAGATTAATTATGCAATAAATTCCCGTAACCACAATAGGTTTTCGTTAATTTTCGTTGAATAGACGAAAGTACTGGTCGGATAAACGAAACTTAACGCAATTATGCTTATTGCCTTAATATACAATAGATTACAGTTCTTTAAACTAAAACAATTACGCTATAGACATTACTTTAGTCGATTTTACCTAAGCACTACCCATATCAGACCCAATTCAAAATTTTGCTTTAGTCATTTTAACCAAAGCACAACCGAAGCAAAAGCTAAAAAGGTTAATTATTCTATAAATCCCCCTAATTGATAAATGAATTTTTCGTTGTTTTTATCGTTGGTAGATTATTACAAAGTTCTGGGAGGGTATACTTTCCGGTTCGCCATTCACAGATAAATTCAATCTTTTGTTCCATAGTTGTCG
>DAOVTE010000176.1 GCA_030627705.1 Bacteroidales bacterium | reverse complement strand
TAAAAGTTTTCAAATTAAACCACATATTGTTTCGACAATAGAAAGGACAGTTCAGATATTATCAAAACAGAATATAGATCCAAATAATTTGGAAAATATACTTAATGATTTAAAATTAACACAGCCTAACAAAAGATAAATTCAAAAAGGGCAGCATGCTTAATTTGAGAATATTGCGCAAGAAATAAGTACCACCAAATTTTTAATTTGGTTTTTAAAAAAAAAAATTTAAAAACTTGGCTGCTCCGTAATTGAAAGTGTTGTACATTTATTCCCTTTCAGAAATTTAGTCAAGCGTTCACATTAATATACCAATTTCTATTCTACATTATCATTACCCCAACCTTGAGCAGTAAGTTCAACAACTTTTTCGGTACGTAAAACTAGGTTCTTGCCTTGCGATTTATCAGTAATATGACCAATAATTGCGATTTCATTAATATCTTTTAATCTCTCGTATTCTGCTAAAGGCATAGTAAAAAGTAATTCGTAATCTTCGCCGCCATTTAAAGCAGAAGTTACAGGCGAAATATTTAATTCTAACCCAGCAACATTTGCAGTATGATCTGTAGGAATTTTTTCTTCGTAGATTGTACAACCAACATTAGAATTATTACAAATATGAATTAATTCCGACGATAATCCATCAGAAATATCAATCATAGAAGTAGGTTTAATATTTTTATCTTTAAAAATATCAATAATATCTTTTCTTGCTTCTGGCTTTAATTGGCGCTCAATTATGTACGAATGTTGATCTAAATTTGGCTGAGAGTTTGGGTTTACCTCAAAAACTTTTTTCTCTCTTTCTAACACTTGCAGACCCAAAAATGCTGCACCTAAATCACCAGAAACACAAATTAAATCGTTAATTTTTGCACCTTTTCTGTAAACAATATCTTCTGGGTTTGCTTTGCCAATAGCAGTAATGCTAATCGTTAGTCCTGTAATCGAAGATGAAGTGTCGCCACCAATTACATCTACACCATATTTGTCGCAAGCTAAATAAATTCCCGAGTACAATTCGTTTATAGCATCTAAAGTAAATTTCCCCGACATAGCAACAGAAACCGTAATTTGCTCGGGTGTCCCATTCATTGCATAAATATCAGACAAGTTAGCAACAACAGCTTTGTAGCCCAAATGTTTTAATGGAGTATAAGTTAAATCGAAATGAATTCCTTCTGTTAATATATCGGTAGTAATTAATATTTTACTATCGTTGTTTTCTAATACTGCCGCATCATCGCCAACTCCAAAAACGGTACTTTTGTTTTTTATTTTAATATTTTTGGTTAAATATTCTATTAATCCAAATTCTCCTATTTCTGATATTTTTTGTTCCGACATAAACCTTGTGTATTTGTTGATATAGTTAAATAATATTAAAATTACCTATTAAGCGCGTTAAGAAAAATATTTTGCACAAATGTAGAAAAAACATTATATATTTGTACTTATTTAGAATAATTCTAATTAATGTAAATAAATGAAAGAAAACGAAGATAAAATATTAGACGAGGTAACAAACAGCGACTACAAGTACGGATTTGTTACTGATGTTGATAACGATGATATAGGCAAAGGGTTAAATGAAGATGTAGTAAGAATTATTTCATCAAAAAAGAACGAACCCGAATGGCTATTAGATTATAGACTAAAAGCTTTTCGCCATTGGAAAGAAATGGAATTTAAGAACTGGGCACACTTAGATATTCCAGAAATTAACTATCAAGACATTATTTATTACTCTGCACCTAAACCAACAAAGGTTCTAGATAGTATGGATGATGTAGATCCAGAATTAAGAAAAACATTCGAGAAATTAGGAATCCCATTAGACGAGCAAAAAATGCTTTCTGGTGTGGCTGTAGATGCCGTTATCGATAGCGTTTCGGTTAAAACCACTTTTAAAGAGAACTTAGCAGAACGAGGAATAATTTTTTGTTCGTTTAGCGAAGCAGTAAGAGATTATCCAGATTTAGTAAAGAAATATCTTGGCTCTGTTGTTCCTTATACCGATAATTTTTTTGCAGCTCTTAATTCAGCAGTTTTTAGCGATGGTTCATTCTGTTATATTCCAAAAGGTGTTCGTTCTCCAATGGAATTATCAACATATTTTAGAATAAATGCAGCAAATACAGGTCAGTTTGAGCGTACATTAATTGTAGCCGACGACGATTCTTTTGTATCGTACCTCGAAGGTTGTACAGCACCGCAGCGTGACGAAAATCAGCTACACGCAGCAATTGTAGAAATAATTGTAAACAAAGGTGCAGAAGTAAAATATTCGACTGTTCAAAATTGGTATCCTGGAAATAAAGAAGGATTAGGAGGAATATTTAATTTCGTTACAAAACGTGGTATTATTGGCGAAAGCGGAAAATTATCGTGGAGTCAAGTAGAAACAGGCTCAGCAATTACTTGGAAATATCCATCGTGTATTTTAAAAGGCGATAATGCTATTGCAGAATTCTACTCAGTTGCGGTAACTAATAATTATCAGCAAGCTGATACAGGAACAAAAATGATTCATATTGGTAAAAATACATCATCAACAATAATCTCTAAAGGAATTTCTGCTGGTAAAAGCGATAATTCTTACCGAGGGTTAGTAAAAGTTTTAAAAGGCGCAGAAAATGCAAGAAATTTTTCGCAATGCGATTCTCTATTACTTGGCGATAAATGTGGAGCACATACATATCCATACATTGAGGTTGACAATAATACAGCAGTAGTAGAGCACGAAGCAACTACATCAAAAATTGGCGAAGACCAAATATTTTATTGTAATCAACGTGGAATTCCAACTGAAGAAGCAATAGGATTAATTGTAAACGGATACGCTAAAGATGTATTAAGCAAACTGCCAATGGAATTTGCCGTAGAAGCACAAAAATTATTACAAATTAGCTTAGAAGGAAGCGTTGGGTAAACCTAGTTAAAAGTAGAAAGTTTATAAAGTAAAAAGAATAAAAAACCTTACAACCTGCAACTTGCAACTTGTAACTTTAAACGATAAAACAAATGTTAAAAATAAAGAATTTAAAAGCATCAATAAACAATAAAGAAATATTAAAAGGAATAAATTTAGAAGTTAAACCTGGCGAAGTGCACGCTATCATGGGACCAAACGGTTCTGGTAAAAGTACACTTGCTGCGGTTTTAGCAGGTAATGAAGTTTTCGAAGTAACCGAAGGGGAAATTACATATCTTGGCGAAGATTTACTAAATTTATCAGTAGAAAAAAGAGCATCTAAAGGAATTTTCTTAGGTTTTCAGTATCCTATAGAAATACCAGGTGTAAGTATGGTAAACTTTATGAAATCTGCTGTAAACGAGCAAAGAAAAACTCGTGGCGAAGAACCTTTAACTGCATCAGCATTCTTAAAGCTAATGCGCGAGAAAAAAGAAATTGTAGAACTAGAGGCAAAACTTACAAACCGCTCGGTAAACGAAGGTTTTTCTGGTGGCGAGAAAAAGAAAAATGAAATTTTTCAAATGGCAATGCTAGAACCAAAATTAGCAATTCTAGACGAAACCGATTCTGGTTTAGATATAGATGCTCTTAGGATTGTTGCTAACGGAATAAATAAACTTAAAACAAAAGATAACGCAACTATTGTAATTACACATTATCAACGACTATTAGATTATATAGTTCCAGATTTTGTGCATATTTTATACAATGGAAGAATTGTAAAAACAGCAGGAAAAGAGCTAGCATTAGAATTAGAAGAAAAAGGCTACGATTGGATTAAAAGTCAAATAGATTAATTTATCCAAAATTCCCTCTTGGAGAAGAGGGTTAGGGAGATTGATTAAAATTTAGTTAAAAGAAAAAACTAAATAGAAATAATGTTTCCGCAAAAGTGGGAAATCAGGTAAAATAAAAAAGCACAAGCCAAAAAGCCCCTCTCATATTGGAGTGGGGTTGGGGTGAGGCTCTAAAAAACAACCAAATGAAAGACATAAAAGATATAAATCAAAAATATATAGATTTATACACCAAAAATAAAGATATACTGCACAGCAATTCTTCCGAATTTGTAAATCAAATTAGAGAGAAAGCTTTTGGTGCATTTCAAACATTGGGAATACCTACAAAATCTAACGAAGAATATAAATACACCGATTTATCTAATACATTTTCTAAAGATTACACAAATTATTTAAATAAAAAATGTGAGAATTTAAATATCGAAAGCATATTTAAGTGCGACGTAATAAATTTGGATGCTGATGTATTTTACTTATCTAAAGGTTGGTATCAGAATACAGAGAAAATTAAAACTTACAATAACGGAGTGATTATTGGTAGTCTAAAAGCTGTTTCGGAGAAATATCCAGATATTTTTAATAAGCATTATTCTAAATATGCAGATTGCACAAAAGATGGATTAGTTGCGCTTAACACAAGCTTAGCACAAGATGGATTATTTATTTATGTTCCAAAAAATGTAAAAGCAGAGAAACCAATTCAGCTAATAAATTTATTGCTCGATAATAACGATGAATTTTCTAATGTTAGAAACTTATTTATTATTGAAGATAACGCTAAAGTAGACATTATTTTTTGTAACGATTCTCTCACCGAAAATACATTTCTGACAAATTCGGTAACCGAAATATTTGTGGGAGAAAATGCTCATTTAAATTACCATAAAGTACAAAACGATCATAATAAATCTTCGAATATTTCATCTACATTTATTCATCAATCTGCAAATTCTAATGTAGAATCTGTAACCATATCGCTAATTGGTGGATTAATAAGAAATAACTTAACAGTTGTGTTAGATGGTAAAGGAGCAAATAATAATACCTATGGAATATCGCTTGCCGATAAAAAACAGCATATGGATAATTATTCGTTTATTCATCATAAAGAAGCACATTGCGATAGCGCGCAATTATTTAAAAATATTTTAGACGATAGCGCAACAGGAGCATTTAACGGTAAAGTTTTAGTAGATAGAAATGCGCAAAAAACAAACGCATTGCAGTCTAATAAAAATATTTTGCTTGCAAATAATGCAAAAATGAATACCAAACCTCAGCTTATTATTTATGCTGATGATGTAAAATGTAGTCACGGAGCAACAGTAGGGCAATTAGACGAAAGCGCAATGTTTTATATGCGAGCAAGAGGTATAGGTAAAAAAGAAGCTAAAATGCTTTTAATGTACGCTTTTGCTTTCGAAATTATTGGTAAAATAAAAGTGGAGGAACTAAGAAATAATATAGAAGATTTAGTTATACGAAGATTAAATGGTGAACTTGGATTATGCAAAAATTGTTCGCAAAGAGTAATTAATTAGAATTTTCGCTAAATTTGAAAAAAAATATACAAAAACTATGAGTATCAATATAGAAAAAATACGGTTAGATTTTCCTATTCTAAAACAAAAGGTTTATAAAAAGCCATTGATATATTTTGATAATGGTGCAACTACTCAAAAACCACAAGTTGTTGTAGATATTATTAACGATTATTATTTAAAATACAATAGCAACATTCATAGAGGCGTACATTATTTAAGCGCAAAAACAACACAAGCATACGAAAGTGCGAGAAAAACTGTACAAAATTTTATTAATGCCGATAAATCTTGTGAGATAATATTTACATCAGGAACAACACATTCTATTAATCTTGTAGCCTCATCGTTTACAGAAAAACACTTAAGCAAAGGCGACGAAATTATAGTAACAGAAATGGAACATCATTCCAATATTGTTCCTTGGCAAATGGCTTGCGAGCGCAAAGGAGCAAAATTAAAAGTAATTCCATTTAATAATAAAGGAACTTTAGATCTAGATAAATTTAAAGAACTTCTTACCGATAAAACAAAAATAGTTTCTGTAACTCACGTATCAAACACGCTAGGAACAGTAAATCCTATAAAAGAAATTATTAGGATTGCTCACTCTAAAAATGTTCCTGTTTTTGTTGATGGAGCACAAGGAATTCAGCATCAAACTGTAGACGTTGTAGATTTAGATTGTGATTTTTATTGTTTCTCTGGGCATAAAATTTATGGTCCAACAGGAATTGGTGCATTGTACGGAAAAGAAAAATGGTTGAACGATTTACCTCCCTATCAAGGTGGTGGCGATATGATAAAAACCGTTACTTTCGAGAAAACAGTTTACAACGATTTGCCAT
>DAOVTE010000048.1 GCA_030627705.1 Bacteroidales bacterium | reverse complement strand
TAGTAAGAGTATTATAATTATTAGTTTAATAATTATAATCAAATATTCAAACCACCACTTATCAGGTTCATCATAAACAATCCTATCAACAACAACCTTCTTTTCAATAATTATTGTATCAGCCTCTACCTCCGCATCCAAATAAATAGTATCATTAATTTCAATAAGCTTTATTTGTAGATTATTTTTTGTGATGGTGATGGTATCTTTTAGAACTGAAGTATGAAAAACGGTATCAATATTTACTCTATTGTTTTTTCTAAGTGTAATTTAAATCCTTTGTATAAATCAATTAAATTATGGCTATCACTACTAGTAAAATCATTAATTTATTTTAAATTTATCGTTAATGATAATTAATTCTCTTGTAGAATTTTTAAATTCATACTCATATGACCTTAATGTTCTTTCATATAATTGATTAAATATTTTTTTTGTTCGATACTCTGGATTATTTAAATAGCAGTCATGAATAGGAGGAAGTCCTTTTGGCCAATTTAAAGTTGTTTTATATAAGTCAAAATAATATATTAGCCATTCTTTATTTTTAAAATTAAAATAATTAGTTATTGCATTTAAGTATTTATCCATTCTTATATTAATTTTCATTTAAGTCTTAAATATAACAATAATTATCGTTTTTTTAATAAAATTTGTGATATAATAATAAAGCTTATCAGTACCCACCAATACTCAATCCACCATTTTTCAGGCTCAGAATAAACAATCCTATCAACAATAATTTCTTTAGAAAAACCATATCCATGTCTATAATATTAGAAGTATTTATTAAGAACAAGGAACATCAAAAAAAGAATTTTAAAGAATAAAACCCTTCCTTATTTGGAATAATTCTAAATAAGAATTAGTTTTGGGTATGCAAAAGAAAATATACATATACTTAATATTAATAATAATGATAACTCAAAATAGCTGTGCTCAAGAAGACAAATCTCAGCACAAACACACAAATAAACTAATAAACGAAACAAGTCCATACCTTTTACAGCATGCTCATAATCCTGTTAATTGGTATCCTTATGGCGACGAGGCCTTTGCAAAAGCAAAAAAAGAAGACAAGCTAATTTTATTTAGTATTGGCTATGCAGCCTGCCATTGGTGTCATGTAATGGAGCACGAAAGTTTCGAGAACGAAGATATTGCAAAAATAATGAACGATAATTTTGTTTGTGTAAAAGTAGATAAGGAAGAACGCCCCGATGTAGACCAGATTTATATGAATGCCATACAATTAATTTCTGGTAGCGGTGGTTGGCCACTAAACTGCTTTGCATTACCTGATGGTAGACCTGTGTGGGGAGGAACATATTTTAGAAGTGAAAATTGGAAAGATATTCTCGCAAATTTATCATCGGGTTACAAAACAAACAAAGCTAAATATTTACGTTCTGCCGAAGAATTAACTAGAGGCATTGTTCAATCGGAACTAATTACGGTAAAAAATACTGAGGAATTAATATCTAACGATGAATTAGAAAGCACAATTAAAAAACTAAAAAAACGCTTCGATTTCGAAAATGGAGGATTTATTGGTCAGCCGAAATTTCCAATGCCAGGAATTTACGAAATGCTATTAGAATATGCTTTGGTAAATAACGATAAAAAATTAATGGAGCATATTTCTTTTACACTTAAAAAATGGTCTTATGGTGGAATTTACGATCAATTGGGTGGCGGTTTTGCGCGATATTCTGTAGATAGCAAATGGTTAGTTCCGCATTTCGAAAAAATGCTTTACGATAACGGACAAATTTTAGGATTATATTCTAAAATGTATAGAGTAACCAAAGAACCTGTTTTTAAAAGAATAATAGAAGAAACAGCAAACTATACAAAACGAGATTTAACAAATAAAAATGGTCTTTTTTATGCATCGTACGATGCCGATAGCGAAGGTGAAGAAGGCACGTTTTACATTTGGTCTAAATTGGAAATAGATTCAATTTTAGGCGAGAATAGTTCTGAATTCTGCAATTACTATGGTATTACATCAAAAGGAAATTTCGAAGGTAAAAACATCCTTAATGTTGATAAAATGATAGAACCATCAGAAACAATAATAGAGTCTAAAAAGCTATTGTTTGATTTACGCGAAAAACGCGAAAAACCGAGTTTAGATAACAAAACTTTAAGTTCTTGGAATGGATTAATGATTAGTGGATTGTGCGAGGCATATCACGCTACAGGAAATAATGAGTATCTAGAAATGGCTAAAAACTCGGCTGAATCTATTGTAAAAAAACATATTAATAAAAATGGTGAGCTTTTACGCTTATACAAAAAAACAAATTCGGTGCTTGGCTTTATGGAAGACTATGCAATTGTAATTAAAGCATTTTTAGATTTACACAAAGCTACTTTCGATGATATTTGGCTAATAAGGGTAGAGCAATTAATAAAAAAAACTGATGAACTGTTTTTCGATTCTAAATCTGGAATGTATTTCTATACAGCAGAAAACGAGAATATTGTTGCCAGAAAGATGGAATTAACTGATAATGTTATTCCTGCATCTAATTCAGTAATGGCAAATAATTTATTCGATTTATCTATTTTATTAGATAATAAAGAGATGAAATCTCGAGCAATACAAATGGTAAAGAATTCTAAAACTCAAAGCCTAAACAGTCCAACATATTCGTATAACTGGCTTAACTTGATGCTTAAATTAAATTCGGTGAAGAAAGAAATTGTAATTGTAGGTAAAGATGCAAACAAAAAAAGAGCAGAACTTTTACAAGATTATTATCCTTTAATTATTGTTTCAGGTTCAGAAAAAGAAAACGAGAACCGTCCTTTGCTTAAAAATAGATATCAAAAAGGTAAAACTTTATTTTACTATTGCGTGAATAATACTTGCAAAATGCCTGTAGAAAATATTGAAAAAATGGATTTGTAAATTTTATTGATTAAAATATTTGTTAGCAGCTCATGCAGTAATATATAGGCTAACGTAAAAATTGTTAATAGTTTTGTTTAAACTTTTGGTTAATGAACTACCTCGATGCAACAAGCGTCGGAGAATTAAACCCATTGGGCTATCGCCCTGCGATTAAAAAAAAGCCATTCTTCATAGAACGGCTTCCTTTTTATAATTGTTATAAAACTATTTTTTAACTAAATAATTTTCTATTCCAATAACTGCTGCATAACCGTCAGCTATAGCAGAAATAGCATCTGCTGTTTTATTAACTGCATCACCACCAGCAAATACTTTATGATCTCCAGTTTGGTTAAATTCATTAACAACAATCATCATACCTCTCTTAACCTCAATTTTGTCTTTGAAACTTTCTGGTAACCAAGAGTAATCTGCTTCTTGACCAATTGCTCCAATTACGGTATCGCATTCTAGAATTGTTTCGCTTCCTTCAATTGCCACTGGTCTTGGTCTACCACCTTTATCATCGGCAACCATATTTGCTTTTAAATATTCTATGGCTTTAACTTTACCATCGTCGCCTTTAATAATTCTTGTTGGTATTGTTTGTGTTGCTATATGTATATCTTCATCTTCTGCACCTTCTATTTCTTCCCAATCTGCAGGCATATCTTCTACTCTACGTCTATATAATATAGTTACATCTGCTCCGTAGCGTTTAGAAACTCTAGCGCCATCAATTGCAACATTACCACCTCCAATAACTACAACTTTTTTACCTACATCGTAAGAATCGCCTCGGTTAATAATATTTAAATAATCTACAGCAGGAATAGAACCTGGAATATCTTCATTTTCTATGCCTAATGTCCAAGCGTTTTGGAAACCAATACCAGCGAAAATAGCATCGTTATTTTTATATAAATCTTCGAAAGAAATATCTTTTCCAACTTTGGTATTATATTTAATCTTAACTCCAATACTCTTCATATAATCAACTTGTTTGTCTATGCTATCAAGAGGGAATCTGTATTTAGGAATTCCGTACATTGTCATTCCACCAGCGTGTGCCTGAGCTTCGTAAATAGTAACATCGAATCCACGTAATGCTAAATAATACGACGCTGTTAAACCTGCAGGACCTGCACCAATAATACCAACTTTAAATCCGTTAGATTCTTTAATTACAGGATTTACAATTTCTTTAATTTTTTCTGCTGTTGGTGCTGTTTCGGTAGCATATCGTTTTAACCAACGTATCGCAACTGCCTCGCCACGCACTTCTATAGCACAAACTTCTTCGCAACGTCTTGTACAAACCTTACCACACATTTCGGGGAAAGGGTTATTATCATAAATAATTTTAAGAGCATCTGCATCATTTCCTTTTGCAATAGCATTTATGTATTCGGGAATATGCATATGGTCTGGACATACGTTTGTACATAAACCACAAGAAATACAACGCTGTGCTTCTCGTCTGGCTTCTTCTTCTGAGTATCCTAAAACTACTTCGGCAAATGATTTTACTCTTTCTTTGCCATCTAGTTCTCGCATAGGAACTCTTTGATACATTGATAGGGAAGTGTTTGTATCTGATGTAAAAGATAAATTATTATTACCTTCTGGATTATCTACTCCCGGAATCCACAAAAAGTCGTTAGCATCTTCTGATGTAAAAATATAATCTTTAGTTAAATTTAGCGAGCCTGTTGGGCAAACATCAACACATAATGCACACCAGCAACATCTTCCGTTGTCTACTCTAGGTCGTAAACCGCTATCGCCATCTTTGTGTTCGATATTTTCTAAATTAATCATATCGATAGCTTCGTTTTGACAAATTGTAGAGCAATTTCCACAGCCAATACAAGCTTCTAAATCATTATGATGTAAACCTCTGTATCTATCTGCTGTGTTAAGCAATAAATCAGGTAATTTAATAGTATG
The DNA here is from genome assembly GCA_030627705.1 of Bacteroidales bacterium. Classification (GTDB taxonomy): domain Bacteria; phylum Bacteroidota; class Bacteroidia; order Bacteroidales; family JAFGXI01; genus DAOVTE01. Next base: position 10,598 of record DAOVTE010000048.1, on the reverse strand, counting down.
TGGTTTTTTACCAAACTGTCTAATTCCTGTGAGAGGTTGTAATAATCCTTTTAAATCGAAAAAACTCATCTTTTAATTTATTATTTTCTATTTATTATTTTCTATTTAATCTTGCTGATAATGTTTTTCTTGATGCAATAAAAATTGCTGTAATTTCTTTACTTTCATTTATTAACTGTTCTATTAATTCTAATTTTAATAGATTTTCATCTTTATTCAAGTTTTTTATTTTTTATATTAATATTAAATAAAAAATAATAATTAGTAAATCTAATTATCTTTCAATTTCTGGTGGACAAACACCTAAGCTGTTTAATATGAATGAAACATCAGCTATATTTTGTCCTTTTAATACTTTGTCTAGAACAGTAACACCATGGGTATATGCCGCACCTTTAACGTGTACTCGCCTTGGTTTATCTGATCCATCGCTTGCAACATAGAATCCTATCTCGCCACGTACACTTTCTGTTCTTGTGTAAACTTGTCCGGCAGGAATAGTCCATTTCATAGGATTTGGAACTCTATTGTAGTATTCTCCTTCTGGCATTTTGTCTAATACTTGTCTGATAATAGAAATACTTTGTCTTATTTCTTCTTTACGAACAAGTGCTCTCGCCCAAATATCACCACCTTCTGCTGTTGGAACAATAAAATCTAGTTTGTCGTAAACTTCGTAAGGCTCGTCTATTCTAACGTCTGACTTTATACCGCAACCTCTAAGTGGAGCTCCAACAACACCCCATTCAATGGCTTTGTCTTTAGGTATAACACCAACGCCTTGTGCTCTTTTCTGGAAAATTGTATTATCGAAAAGCATTTGATTATATTGGTCAAGACGTTTTTCAAGATAATCCATTGTTTTAAGAGTTTTTTCTTTAAAACCTTCTGGTAAATCTCTTCTTACGCCACCTGGCCAAATATACATATGATAAACTCTACCACCTGTAAGCATCTCAAAAAGGTCTAAAACATAATTTCTATCACCAACAGACCATTGTCCTAAAGTGTACAAACCTGCAGAACCTGATTGACCTGCATACCAAAGCATAAATGATTGTAAACGTGCTAGTTCCATTACCATTACACGAATATATTTTGCTCTTTCTGGCACTTCTCTTCCTTCTAGTTCTTCAACGGCTCTAGCATATGTTAATTCCATTGGATCTGGTTCAGGAACACAGAATCTACATAGAATAGTAAATGATTGCAGCCAATTTCGTTGCTCTATTAATTTTTCGAATGCACGGTGTAAATACCCAACGTGAGTAGAAGAGCTAATAATTGTATCTCCTGTTACTTTTAATTTAACCATCATATTTCCTGTAATTCCAGGATGCTGTGGTCCAATATATAGCGTAGTTTCTTTTTCTCTCATTACTCTCTTGAATATTTAGTTGCAAAATCAGGGATTTTTTCTCCACTTTGTTCAGTAAGCGTTTTTCTTACATCTTTAGCGTCTTCTCTACCTGGTCGTTGATAAAATGTTTTACGTGCAAATTCAACTGTATCAAAATCTCTTCGCATAGGAGGTATTTCGTCCCAATCTTCTAAGCAAAATTCTTTATCTCCAATTAGTCCTGGAAACTCAATACCATACATTTCTCGCATTTCTCTTTCGTATGTATTTAGTTGATGCCAAATACCATCTAAATTTTCCATTACTGGATTATCTCTGTCTATACGTGTTTTAACATATAGCATAATTTTATCTTTAGGAGATAATATAGAATATATTAATTCGAATTCTCCTTCTTCTATCCAGTCTATGCAGGTAGAGTGGGAGAGATGTATATAACCTCTTTGTTCTTTTGCAAATAAAAGAACGCTTGATACTTGATCTTTTTTAACAAATACTTCTACTCTACGGCTTTTAATTACATTACCTTCTGCATTAAATGCTGATTTTATTAGATTAAGTATTTCGTTTTCTAAAACTAAATCGTTGCTCATTTTATTTAATTAAATAATTTTATCATTGTATAATTAAAAAATGTATAATTAAATATTACCAATTGTAATCAGGCATATTCCAGTTTTTAATCACTTTCATTTGATTCTCTCTATACCAATCTATATTTTCTTGATATTTTTTTCCGTTATCTGCATCGCCACGTTGTATTTTCTCTTGAAGTGCTACGAATCCTTCAATTACAGCTTCTGGTCTAGGCATACATCCGTTTATGTAAACATCTACAGGCACATACCTATCTAATGCATTAATTGTATTGTAACTATCGAAATACATCCCTCCATTAATTGTGCACGAACCAAAAGCTATAATGTATTTTGGATCTTGCATTTGTTCGTAAACTCGGATTACGCGTTTTAGAGTCTTAACAGCTAAATATCCTGTAATTAGAAGTACATCTGCTTGTCTAGGAGTTGCTGCTCCTCTAATTCCAAAACGTTCTGCATCGTATCTAGATGTCATTGTTGGTGGAATCTCAATAGCTCCACAACCTGTGCCGTAAGCCATTACAAACAATGAATTCTTTCTTGCAAATTCTTTTATGTAATCTACTATATGTTGCGATTTTTTATCTTTAACAATATTCATTTTTATTTTGTTTAATTAGATAATAGCCCAAATCATACCAATAACACCTAATGCTAAAGGCCATTTCCAAAAATAAGTTATTGATTGTTCTGTTCTGTAGCGTGGCGAAACTAATCCGTAAACTACAGGAACCATATACAATATAAATGTTTTTATTAATAGTTCAACTAAATTTTCTGCTCCACCAAAGAATAAATTAACGTAAAGCACAAGTTTTGCAAAAGTAAAAATTGAACTAGACGACATCATAATAGCTAAATATTTGCCACCAAATTCTGATGCAGGACCTGATGCTAATTCAGCAGGAGCTCCAACTATATCAAATGGTGCGTATCTAAACATTCCGAACATTGCAAATAATGCTGCTAAAAATGCAAAAGGATTTGAGAAAATCATCCACACGCCAGATTCTACTTGAATATTTACTATTTCGGTTACAGAAGTAGTTTCAAATTGCACCATTAATGCTACTAAGCTTAAAACAAATGGAATTTCAAATCCTACCATTTGGCTTAATCCACGAGTTACTCCAATCGCAGAGTTTGGGTTACCTGTTTGTCCTGCTCCCAATGCCATACCTAGTGGACCAAAAGGCATAATATAAAGCAGAAAAATTAAATCGCCATGAAAACTAAAGTTTGAAAAGAATAAACCATCATGTAATATAGGAATAAACATTAATACTGTAACAGCTGATGTAAATATAAACATTGGAGCAAAATGTTGCATTACTCCGTGGTTTATTGCTGTGCGTTTGCTTAGTAGTTTTAATACATCGAAAAAATTTTGATAGAATTTTGGGCCAACTCTATTTTGTACACGTGCAATAACTTTTCTTGTTAACCCACCATAAGTAATACCCACTACAAAAGCAGTAATGATAGTTAAAATTGCACCTAAAATTTTATATATAATATCTTCCATTAATATAATTTTTTCTTGAAATAAATTCTTTAATTAAAAATTGAGTCTTTGAAAATTAACATAATAACTAAGAATACAATAACATAAAGAGCGTAAGTTTGTCCGTTCCCTGTATATATTGTTCTAACGAAATTAAATAGAGCATCTAAACTTTCACCAATAGTATTGTATATTTTATCCATACTTCTTTTGTATAGTGGCGCAACAGCTCTTTCGAACGGTTGAAAGAAATTTAATTGGAATGTTAAATTTTCATTTTCTGTAGGCATTTCACCTGATGTTGAAATATCTTTTGTTGTAACATAGCGAGTTCCCTTATAATTTTTAATTGTAAGAAATATCATTGCTACAATAAAAACTGTGAATATTGTAAGCGAAACATAGTCTAGTGATACTTTATCTCCCCAAACATTCGAAATTGTAGACATTTCCCAAACCACATCGTTATAACCAATATACGACATTGCATTTGCGATTGGCTCGAAAAGTAAACCTGGATATGTTCCAAATACCATTGTTAATATTGCTAGTAAAAGCATTGGAATTAACATTGATATAGGAGCTTCACGTACATTAATAGTTTCTTTTTCTTCTTGTCCTAAGAAAATACCAAATAAAATTCTATAGCAATACAAGAATGCAGCTGTACTAGAGAAGAAAATTAATACTACTAAGAAATAATGTCCAGATGTTATCATTCCCTCGTATAATAACCATTTTCCTACGAATCCTCCTAAAGGTGGAATTCCAGCTAATGCAATAATAGACATTAGTGTAACTATAAATGTGAATGGCATTTTACGAACTAATCCAGAAATTTTTGTCATATCCGTTGTCCCTGCCTGACGCTCAACAGCACCCATTGCCATAAATAATGCACCTTTAAATATTGCGTGTAAAACAGCTAAAAATAAAGCACCCATTACAGCTAATTCTGTTCCTATTGCTAAACCTGTGATAATGTATCCTAATTGAGCAATTGAAGAATATGCTAATAATTTTTTTGCGTCATTTTGTTTAAGAGCATATAAAGTTCCCATTACAGCTGTAATTGCTCCAAGCCATTGTACTATTATTCTTATAAATTCGGCATTTATACCCTCAAATAATCCTCCTAAAGAAACATTTTCGCCAGTATTAAAATTTGTAAGTAACGAAAGTAAAACTATTGACAAGCCATAAACTCCCATTTTTGATAGTGCTCCAGAAAATAATGATGTGTATCCCATAGGTGAGTTAGCATAAGCTTTTGGTGCCCATACATGTAGTGGCATCAATGCAGATTTAACTCCAAACCCAACTATTAGTAAAATAATTTGCAGATAGTGACCAGATAAACCTACTTGCGAGATATAGTCTATATAGTCTGCAATTAAGAACGATTTTACATCGGCATAAATCATTACAATACTCATAAGCATTGCATAAGCTCCTATGCCAGAAAAGATCATATATTTAATACCTATTTTATGAGTTTTATTTCCGTTATATACAACTATTAGGTACGATGACCAAGTCATTATTTCCCAGAAAATAAAGAATGAAATAAAATCTTGACTAAACAATATTCCCATCATAGAACCAATACCAAGCAAAAAGTTGAAGTAAAAGTATCCTAGATTATTTTTAAATCTCATGTATTGTATTGAGTATAGAGTGGCAAGAGTTCCAAGTCCTAAAACAATATAAGTAAAAAGTAAGCTAAGGCTATTTAAACCCCATTGAAAATCGAATCCTGCTAAAGAAAACTGTACAAAGTTATCAGTATCCACATTTAAGTAAAAGAATACTGTTGCCGAAGCTGTTGCAATAAAAGCAACAATACCGCTTAATAAGTACGAAACTTTGTTTATGGCAAACGATATTATCGCGCCACCAAAAAGAATTAATAAAACTACAAAATATGTGTTCATATCGTTAATAATTTCTTAGTTGTTAATATCTACTAAAACATTTTCTATGTATCCAGCTTTATCTAGTAATGCATCTGCGGCATTGCCTAAATATGATGTAACTAAGTCTGGATATATTCCAATTGCAATAATTAATATACCTAAAATAGACATAGAAATAACAGCGTTTATTGATGGCTTTTGCACATCATCGCTCTTAACCTTAATATCTTTGAAGTATAATTTATTAATTACTCTAAAATAATATACTATTTCTATTACAGCGATAATTAATATTATTGCTATTAAATAAATAAGTTCTTTGTCAGCTGCTGCCAATAGCAAATATAATCTGCTCCAGAAACCAGAAAATGGTGGTAAGCCTACAATTGCAAATGCTCCTAAAGCAAACAGAAAGGATACTAATGGTAATCTTTTTCCTAAGCCACTTAGCGAAGAAATTAATTTATTATCATCGTTATACACAAGGTAGCTAGAAGATAAAAATAATAATCCTTTAATTATTGCATGGTTAAGCATTAAAAATAAACCAGCAATTATAGCTTCTCTTGTCCCAATTCCGAAAGCTACCATTACAATACCCATTTGCCCAATACTTGAATAAGCAAGCATACGTTTTAGGTTTGTTTGTTTCATTGCAGAAACTTCTGCAATAATAGTTGTAATTAGTCCCATCACAATTAAAAATTGGAAAGAACCTTCTATATCAAATAAAGTATATATTAATCTAATAATAACGTACATTCCTGCCTTTACAGCAATACCTGAAAATGCTGCACCAACAGGACCTGGAGCTTGAGAGTATGCATCTGGAGCCCATCCGTTAAGTGGAAACATTTCTGCTTCTATTCCAAATCCAACCACAAATAATATAAATATTGATACTTTTAGTGATGTAGGAATAAGATGCGATTTTTGAGCAATATCTGCCATGTTTAAAGTCCCAATACTTGAATATAAAAGTATAATACCTAGTAATATTAATGTAGAAGCAAATGCTCCTAATAATAAGTATTTAAATCCTGCCTCTGCACCATCTCTATTTCTGTAGAATGATGTGAGCGAATATGCCGAAATTCCAACAATTTCAAGAAATACAAACAGATTAAAAATATCACCTGTAAGTACAATACCAATTGCACCAGTAATAAGCATTAGAAATAAAACATAGAATTTCAATGCCGGCTCATCGTCAATTTTTTTGAATCTATACGAGTAAATCCAAATAACCAAGCCCATAAAAGTCATTAATGAAGCTAAAAAACCGCTAAATGCTGAAAAAACTAGATTTATACCAAATGGGGGAGCCCAACCAGCTAATACCTCTGAAATAGTTCCTGTGCTGGAAACCTGATTCATTAGTACTATAGATACATAAGATAAGTATAGAAGAACTATTCCTGGAATAATTCTTACGAATTCTCTGTTTAATTTTGCAAACAAAGGAATTACGAATGCCGCTAATAAAGGCACTGCTATATAGTGTACAGGACTTATTACCATTTTAAAGATTTTATTTGATCGATTCTTGCTGTATTGTGATGTTTGTATAATCTAATAACTAAAGATAAAGCTACAGCGGTAACTGCAAATCCAATTACAATTGCTGTAAGAACTAATGCTTGAGGTACAGGATCTACCATAGTAACGTTTTCACCTACTACTGATGGCGAAAAAATTGGAGCTGTTCCTCCTTTTAAGTAGCCAATAGCAACAAAAAGCAAGTGTATTCCTGCATCTGCTAGCGATAATCCAATTACTATCTTAATTAAATTCTTTTTTATTAAAACTGCATATAATCCTATAAGTATTAAAGCTATAGCAGAGCCATAAACACTTATTGTAACTATATTTTGATATTGACCGAAATCCATTTTTTATTATTTTTTAATTTTACTTGGTTTAATACTTAATAAGATATCAAGTACACCTGTTAATTCTGCTGCAACCTTAAATCCTACAGCTATATATATTATAGGTATGATACCTCCACTAAATAAGCTATTTAATGTTCCTTTTGGTATAAAACTATTTTCGAGAAATGTTCCTCCAGTAATTAATCCCCACATACCAATACTTACGAATGTGATTCCTGCAAGACTTTCTACCCAAGTAAGTTGATTATGTCCGAGCTTAAAGTTTTTGTATGCAATAAGCATTAATAAGAAACCTGTAGCTACAATTGCCCCGCCTTGAAAACCACCTCCGGGGGTTAAATGTCCGTGAATAAAAACATATATACCTAATAATATTACAAAAGGAAATAATATTTTCGAACCAGTTTGTAATAAATAACTAGATTCTTTTGTAACTCTTTCTTCGTGTTCGCCTTCTTTTCTTCTTCGGTAAAGAATACTACCTAATCCTGTTGTTGCTAGAAAAAGAACCGTTACTTCTCCTAAGGTATCAAAGCCTCTATAATTTACAATAATTGCAGTAATTACGTTTGCTACACCAGTTTTTTCAACGGTATTGTTTAGATAATATGCACCTACTGTTTTCTCATCGCTTGGAGCACCTAATCTATTGTCTCCAAATTTAATATAATTAAAAGAGTCGACTAAATAGAAGCCTACTACAAGTAATAATGCTATAACAATTATATTCTTCATTTATAGATATATTATTTAGAATTAATTTCTTTTTCGTCTTCGTTTCTTGTTGTATTTCTAATTGTAATTACAAAAACAATTGTAGTTAATGCAATTCCAATAGCCGCCTCGGTTAACGCAACGTCTGGAGCTTGTAATATAAAAAACATTACAGATAATATAAGGCTAATTACACCCGTGGCAATCACAGCATATAATAAGTCTTTTTGAATAATTGCAAATAATGCAGAAGCTACTAGTAGAACTGCTAAAATGCTAAATATTACTACGTATATAATCATAATTAATTTTCCTCCGATTTTTCTGAGTCATTTATTTTTTTGTAAGCATCAATGCCGTTCTTAATTATTGGCATTTGATTATTTTTGTATGCTGATCTAGCTAATACATGCGAACTTAAAGGATTTGCAATACCAATAAATATAACAAGTATTAATGTTTTTACTAACCATTCTGGCTCCATAAATCCAACGCCTAAAATTAAACTCATAGCACCAAGTGTAGTTGCTTTTGTTCCTGCTTGAAGCCTGTTATAAACATCTGGCATTCTGTATATTCCTACTGCTCCTAAAAGCAAAAAAATACTACCTAATAGTACTAGTCCAATTCCTATGTATTTTAATATTTCCATTATAAAGCCCCCTCTAAATATCTTGCAATAATTATTACTCCTATAAAACCAAGAACTCCATATATTAAAGCAACATCTAAATAAATATATCTATTAAATATATACCCCATAAATACTAAGCTAGCAGTGGCTATTATAGATATTGTGTCTAATGCAACAACTCTGTCTGATGCCGTTGGTCCTTTTATAAATCTTAGCATTCCAATAATAAATGCAATTGATAATATTACTAACACTGTAATATATAAGTAGTTTAATTCCATGTTAATTAAATATTTTTAGTAATAATTTTTCAAAATTATTGGCAATCTCAGTATGTGCAATTTCTGGATTATCAGATTTAACATCAATCCAGTGTATATAAAATGTGTTTTCAACAATGTCTATTGTTAGTGTTCCTGGTGTAAGGGTTATCGAATTAGCTAAAACCATTTTCGCAAAATCGTTTGTAAGTTTTGTGTTAAATTCTACAATCCCAGGATTTATTGGTAGAGAAGGTGATAAAACTCTTCTTGCTACATCAAAATTAGATTTTATTAACGCCAAAATAAAAATAAATATGTATTGTGCAACAAAAAATAATTTATGTGGCATAAATATTTTTAAACCACTACCTGTAAAAACTTTATATGAAAAACTTGCAACTACTAAAGAAACAAATCCTCCTGTTATTAATTCGGCAGGCTCTAACGATGTTGTAAAGGCATACCACAAAATAAAAAGTATAACCCATGTGTAGATAAACCTATTTAATAAAGAAACAGTTTGCATATATTAATATATTTAAGTATTTAATGATGCAAATATAAATTTAATAAAGAAGATTAAACATTTAAAAAAATGTTTTAAAATGGTTTTTGTTATTTATATTCTTTCTTAATAAGAATAAAAACAATAATCAAGTAACATATCAATGTTTTAAGGCAATCTAGTATTTGTAACCAATAGCAATAAGTATTCTGTATTTAAGATATTATTACCTTATTATCGATATTAAATTTTAAATAAGTTATGTAAAATATGTTATATTATTTAATAAAAAATTATTAAAAATTATTAAAAAAAAATTTGAAAATGATTTAGAAATACTACTTTTGTCGCGGGCAAGTCTTATACGACCAGCTCCTGTTGAACTCCCCCAGGGTCGGAAGGCAGCAAGGGTAGACGGTTGTAGCGGTGCGATATAAGTAGCTTGCCCACTTTTTATGTTTAATTTTGCCGATATAGCTCAGTTGGTCAGAGCAGCTGATTTGTAATCAGCAGGTCGACGGTTCGAATCCGCCTACCGGCTCTTAATAATGGTTTATTGGCACAAACGGCAACTCCACTTTCATCGTCTTTGCAGGCTCTAATTACGATTAACTTACTCTAAAAAAACAACTTATATCTGATAAGTTTTCCTTTTTGTTTTTCTTCAAATTAATATTTGTATTAATAATTATTGCTAATCAATACTTTGTTTTTCAATAATCAGTTTTTAAACATTATTTTTTTACAAAAAAATATTTTATTTTTACAATTAAATTAAACATTAGAAATGGACAAGTACGATAAGCAAGGAAAAGACAATAGAGATAGTAACGAAGTGTTTTCTAAATCTGTAAGGGCAGGTAACAGAACATATTTTTTTGATGTAAAGGCAACAAAACGAAACGAATACTACCTAAATATAACCGAAAGCAAAAGAAAATTTGATGATAGTGGTAAGCCTTTCTTCGAAAAACATAAAATATTTTTATATAAAGAGGACTTTGAAAAATTCTCGGACAGTTTAGTTGATGTATTCGACTTTATTAAAGAAAACCAGCCTGAAATAGAGCCATATAATGAAGAAGAAAAATCTAAATTCACTGATTTAAACTTTGATGATTTAAGTAAATAGTATTATTAATTTTAAAGTCACAAACTATATAGCTATAACGTGAATAAAATTAATTAATACAGTTTAGCAAAATGTT
>DAOVTE010000003.1 GCA_030627705.1 Bacteroidales bacterium | reverse complement strand
TTATGTCAGAAGAAAAAAAATATTATTTATTACCCTCACAAATATTTGTAACCAAAGAAGACTACAATATAACAACAGTTCTCGGTTCTTGTATTTCTGTTTGTTTTTGGGATGACATAAATAAAATTGGTGGAATGAATCATTATATGCTACCCCGTTGGAATGGTAATGGTTTAGCTTCGCCAAAGTATGGCAGTGTAGCAATAGAAAAATTATTACGAAAAATGATTAACGAAGGCAGCAAATTAAGTTATATTCAAGCAAAAGTATTTGGAGGCGGTGATGTTTTAGGCACAGAATCATCTATTTTTAATATAGGTAAAAGAAATATTGAATTTGCAGAAAATGCACTTTCTGATTTTAATATTAAAGTTACAGCAAAAAGTGTAGGAGGCAGACATGGAAGAAAAATTCTATTTTGCACTAAAACAGGTACTATAAAACAAAAATATGTAAACGCAACTTGTGTTGTATAATAACTAATAAAATGATAAAGGTATTAATTGTTGATGATTCTGCTTTAATGAGAAAAACACTCTCAGATATATTATCCTCAGATAAAAATATAGAAATCATTGCAGTTGCTTCTGACCCATATGTAGCTGCAAAAAAAATAGCAAATGAATTACCTGATGTTATTACATTAGATATAGAGATGCCAAATATGGATGGATTAACATTTCTAAAAAAAATAATGTCGCAAAAACCTATACCCACAGTAATAATTTCAAGTTTAACAATAGAAGGTAGCAGAACAGCTCTTAAAGCATTAGAATATGGTGCTGTAGAGATTATTACTAAGCCTAGAATGGATTCAGAAAGATTATTAATTGAATCTAAAACTAAAATTATTGACGCCGTTTTAGCAGCTAGTATGGCTAAAATAAAAAGAGTAAAAGAAGTAGAATTTGTTGTTCAACCCAAACTGTCTGCCGATGCAATAATACAAAAAAGTAAAAATAATAGCTTATTAGAAACAACCGATAAAATAATTGCTATTGGTGCATCTACAGGAGGAACCGAAGCTATTCGTAAAGTTCTTCAAGAAATGCCTCTTAATGCTCCCGGAATTGTTATAGTTCAACATATGCCAGAATTGTTTACACGTTCTTTTGCTGATAGATTAAACCTCGATTGTAAAATATCTGTTAAAGAAGCTGAAAATAATGATACAGTATTTCCTGGTAGAGCATTACTTGCTCCGGGCAACAAACATATGCTTTTAAAACGTAGTGGTGCAAGATATTATGTTGAAGTAAAAGATGGACCACTTGTAAATAGGCACAGACCTGCTGTAGATGTTCTATTTAGATCAGTTGCAAGATTTGCAGGACAAAATGCAGTTGGTGTTATTTTAACAGGTATGGGAGACGATGGAGCAAAAGGATTATTAGAAATGAAGGAAACTGGCGCAAAAACAATAGGGCAAGATGAAAAAAGCTGTATCGTTTACGGAATGCCATTTATTGCCCAAAATATTGGAGCAGTAGATTTTCAATTACCTTTAGATAGAATCGCAAATAAAATTATTATATTAGCGAAGTAAATATATCAAATATGAATATGCTTAAGAATTTATCTATTTATGCGAAAATATCTATTCCTCTAGCTCTTATTGGAATTAGCATTATTTTACTTACTCTATCATTAAATCACTATTTATCTTATAAAGAAACAAACGAATTACTTATTAATGTATCTGGTAAAAACAGAATGCTAACTCAAAGAATAGTATACTATAGCAATGAAATTAGCAGAGGAAAAACAGAATATAAAATTAATTTAAGTATAACCATTAGTAAGTATCAAGAAAATTTAAACTTACTTAAAAATGGAGGTAAGTTTAAATTAGAAAATAAAATATATAATCTAAGAAAAGCTAACAATAATCAATTAAAAAAGATTCATGAAATTGAATTAATATGGATAAAATTAAAAAACAATGCAGTAAGTATTGCTGATTATATAAACTATGATTACACAAGCAATCACAAGTCATTAGATATTATTGAACAAAATAGCGAAATTTTACTAACCCTAAATAACGAATTAGTTAATTTATTTTTAATAGATAGCTATAATAAAAAAGCAAGTATAAAAACTACAATATATCTAACTCTTGGTATTATTTTTATATTGATTATTATAATAATACTTATTAACAACAATAATATAAAAAGATTATCCAGTTTCAAGGAAAAAGTAAATTCTATATCTAAAGGCAAAATACCCGAAGAAATTAATACAACATTACTAGACGAAATAGGTAAACTTTCTAATATTTTTAATAAAGTAATCATAAACTTAAGAACATCAATAAAGTTTTCTAAACAAATTAGCGAAGGAAAATACGACACAAAATATATAGCCAAAGAAGGTGATGCTATTAGCAATTATCTAATAAAAATGCAATCTAGGCTTATCAAGACCGACGAGAAAGTATTAATTAGAGATAAAGATGATGAAATAAAGAATTGGATTGCAAATGGCAATGTGCTTTTTGGAGATATTTTACGAGACAGCAATATTGATTTTAAAGAATACACGTACAAATTGCTATATGCACTTATAGAATACCTAAACTGTATACAAGGAGGATTTTATTTCTACGAAAAAGATGAAGATGGAGAATATCTAAATTTAGTTTCATCATTTGCATACGACCGAAAGAAACACTCTGATAAAAAGATATATAAAAACGAAGACTTAATTTGGGCAATATTTCAAGAAAAAGAAATTTCTTACTTAACTAATATACCTAACGACTACTTGAATATTACATCAGGGCTTGGAGATGAAAGTCCATCTAACCTAATAATAATCCCATTAATTAGTGAAAAAGAAGCATACGGTATAATAGAAATTGCAGGATTTAACAAACTAGAAGATTACCAAATAGATTTTGTTAAGAAATTAGCATCAAACATAGGTTCTATGTTAGAGCATATTAAATATGTTAAACAAACCGAAATTTTACTAGAAAAAGCTCAATCGCAAGCAGAAGAACTAAAAGAAAAAGAAGAATCGATGAGAAGCAATATCGATGAGCTTCAAGAACTACAAGAAGAAACTTCAAAGAAAGAAATCGAATGGAGAGGTTTATTGACAGCAATAAACAACATAATAATGGAATTAGAATTAACAAAAGACGGTATTATAACATTTGCTAATAATAGGTTTTGTGAATTAGCTGGACATACAAATGATAAAATAAAAAACACTAATGCATTAAATTTATTTGTTAATATAAACGAAACTATTAATCCTATAAGTAAAAAAGATTTTCTTTCAGACAAAATTTACAAAGGAGTTGCTAAGATTTATAATCAAACTAAAGATAATTATATATGGGCCATAATTTCTTGTACTCCTGTTTACGATAATAATAACAATATCATTAAACGTCTTTTTTTAGCAAATGATATTTCAGAACAAAAACGAATGGAAATTGAAATTAAAAATTCTGAAGAAAATCTGAAAATTGAGTTAAATAGAGTACAAGACGAACTTAAAGAACAATTTAAAGAAATTGAGACAGAAAAAGTAAGAAACGAATTAATTCTTGAGGGTATGTTAGACGCTATTCTAAGTGTTAATAGCAAAGGAATTATTACTTTCTTTAATAAAGCAGCAGAAGATATTTGGGGATATTCAAAAGAAGACCTTATTGGACAAAACGTATCAAAATTGTTTTCTAAAGAAACAATAGAAACCGACGACTTTGTATCTAATCTTGTTGATATTAATAAAGATACATACGTTAGTGTTAGGCAAGAAGTAAATATCTTAAACAAATGGGAAGAAGAAAGCTCTGTATTAATTCTAGTCTCAGAAGCAGATTTAAATGGTGAAAAAACTTACACCGCATTCGTTCAAAACATAGAAATGGAATTATTCTAAATGATAACAGTAATATCTTTTTATCAGTTATTATTAATCAATTATTGAATAAAAATACCTGTTTAAACAAGCCATAACACAAGTCAGTATAATAACAGCTTTACTAATTGTTATGCTTGTTATTGTATTAGTTATTTTTTTTGACTCAACACAAAAAAAATATTATTTCTCAAATTACACTCAATAATTAACGTAAGAATTATTCATTATTATAAATACTATTAGTTTTTTTTATAATTTTACAAAAAAAATATCAATTATATGAATGCGAGATATTCTAAAAAAGTACACAATATTATTAGTATAAGTAAGGAAGAAGCAATAAGGCTAGGAACTAATTATATTGGACCAGAGCATATTTTTCTTGGAATAATCCGCTTTAGTGAAAAAAATAATATTGACGAACTATATGTTATTAAAGATCTAGATATTGACATATATAAAATAAAGAAAAAAATTGAAGAAAAAATATCATCATTATCGAGTTTAGAAAACGATAATTTTGATAATATTCCTTTATCTAAAAGTGTAGAGCGTATTTTTAAACTAGCATATTTAGAATCTAAACGAGATGGTAACTCTTTAATAGAGCCTAAACATTTAATTCTAGCTATTATTAAAGAAAACGAAAATATTGTATCTAATTTATTTGATGAAAATGATGTCGATTACAATTCATTATTAAATGGATTTATTAAGTACGAAAGCGAAACCAACTTATCAAATCAAGATAAATATGATGATTCTAACGAAGATGAAGATGAGTTTATAAAAGAACATAAAGAAAAACCTAGAGATTCAAACTCAAAAACTCCTGTATTAGATAATTTTGGTATAGATTTAACAAAATCTGCTGCCGAAAACAAATTAGACCCAATAGTTGGTCGCGAAAGCGAAATAGAAAGAATATCTCAAATATTAAGTAGACGAAAAAAAAATAACCCAATATTAATTGGCGAACCAGGTGTAGGAAAATCTGCAATTGTAGAAGGATTAGCAATCAGAATTATTCAAAAACGAGTTTCAAGAGTTTTATTTAACAAACGTGTTGTTACTTTAGATTTAGCTTCTGTTGTTGCAGGAACAAAATATAGAGGACAATTCGAAGAAAGAATAAAAGCCATACTTAATGAACTTTCTAAAAATCCAGAAATAATATTATTTATTGACGAAATACACACTATTGTAGGAGCAGGAGGAGCTTCTGGCTCTCTAGATGCTGCTAATATGCTAAAACCTGCATTGGCAAGAGGCGAAATTCAATGTATTGGCGCAACTACATTAGACGAATACAGACAAAACATTGAAAAAGACGGAGCACTAGAACGTAGATTTCAAAAAATAATGGTAGACCCTACTTCCGTAGAAGAAACTATAGAAATATTAAATAATATTAAAGAAAGATACGAAGACCATCATAATGTTAACTATACCAAAGAAGCTATAGAGTCTTGTGTTTCATTAACTACAAGATATATAAGTGACAGACATCTTCCTGATAAAGCTATTGATGCTCTAGACGAGTCTGGTGCAAGAGTACATATCTCAAATATAAAAGTTCCTAAAATAATTGAGAAACTCGAAAAAGAAATAGAAGAAACTAGTAAACAAAAATTAGAATCTGTTAAAACACAAAATTTCGAAGATGCTGCTGTTTTTAGAAACACAGAACGAAGTTTAGAAAAAAAATTACAAGAAGCTAAAGATAATTGGGAAAATAACCTCGTTGAAAATAAAATTGCAGTAACAGAAGAAAATGTAGCTGAAGTAATTTCTATGATGACAGGTATTCCTGTTCAAAGAGTTGCTCAAGCAGAAGGCAAAAGGTTATTAAAACTTTACGATAATATTAATAATTTAGTAATTGGTCAAGACGAAGCTGTAAAAAAGATTGTGCAAGCAATACATCGTAATAGAGCAGGATTAAAAGACCCTAACAAGCCAATCGGTACATTTGTATTCCTAGGAGCAACAGGAGTTGGTAAAACCCAGCTTGCAAAGGTTCTAGCAGAACATGTTTACGACAATAAAGAAGCTCTTATAAGAATAGATATGAGCGAATACATGGAAAAATTTGCTGTATCTAGGTTAGTGGGTGCACCTCCAGGTTATGTAGGTTACGAAGAAGGCGGACAATTAAGCGAAAAAGTTAGACGCAAACCATACTCTGTTGTGTTATTAGATGAAATTGAGAAGGCTCACCCTGATGTTTTTCATATCTTGTTACAGGTTCTAGACGAAGGTATTTTAACAGATAGCCTTGGACGAAAAGTTGATTTTAAAAATACCATAGTAATAATGACATCAAATGTTGGGTCTAGGCAATTAATGGACTATGGAAAAGGTGTTGGCTTTAATACCTCTGCAAAATCTTCTAGTGCAACCAAACAGTCTAAGAGCATTATAGAAAATGCTCTACGAAAAACATTTGCTCCTGAGTTTCTTAATAGAATAGACGATGTTGTAATGTTTAACAATCTTACGAAAGATGATATAAGTAAAATTATTAATATTGAGCTTAAAGGGCTTTACTCAAGAGTATACGACCTTGGTTTTAATATTAAAATTTCTGCTGCAGCAAAAGGATTTCTTGTTGATAAAGGCTTCGATCCTAAATTTGGTGCAAGACCTTTAAAAAGAGCATTGCAAAAATATTTAGAAGATCCAATGGCTGAAGCAATTATAAAACTAGAAGTAAAAGAAGGCAATACTATTTATATTGGATATTCTAAAAAAGCTGACGAAATTACAATTAAAGTAAAGTAATTTTGTCTCAATTATTTTTATTATTAATTACTTATTAAACATTACATACTAAAAATACTTATCAAAAATAACTGTGTGTGTTTGCATAAATGTTATTCTAATTTCTAAAAAAAAACATTTAACATTCTACATTAATTTAAAAGTAACAATGTTTAAATAACGCAATAATGTTTTTACTACTAGTAAAATTATCAACATGTAATATTCTAAGAAAAGTTATTCTATAAAAATAAAAAAATCAACATATATGTATATAGTAATTAATATATGTTAAGTATTGTTAATAAGTAATAATAAAAAAATGTAAACCTTAAATAATAAATAATATATATTTGAAGCTGTAAAACATTTAATTATTAACTTAAATAAATTAAGAAAATGAGAAAACTAAAAAACATTTTAGTAGCAGTCCTGCTAATGGCAAGTACTGCTTTATTTGCACAAACAACAATTACAGGTAAGATTGTTGATAATAGTGGAGAAGTCATTCCAGGTGCAAATATTATCGAGCAAGGTACTAATAATGGTACAGTAACAGATTTTAATGGTAAGTTTTCATTAACTACCAAAAAGAGTACTGGATTCATTACTGTTTCATTTATTGGTTATGAAGAATTAAAAAAAGAATTCTCAGCAAATTCTGGCAATCTTGGTAGCATTAAAGTTATAAGTCAAGACATAGGTATAAGCGAAGTAAAAGTACTTGCATCTATTGCAATAGATAGGCATACTCCTGTAGCAATGGCAACAATTAAACCGGAAATTATTCAAGAAAAACTAGGAACTCAAGAACTTCCAGAGATATTAAAATCAACACCTTCTGTTTATGTAACAAGACAAGGTGGCGGATTTGGTGATTCTCGTATTAACTTAAGAGGTTTCGATTCTAGAAACGTGGCTGTAATGATAAACGGAATACCTGTAAACGATATGGAAAATGGTAAAGTTTACTGGTCTAACTGGTCTGGTTTATCTGATGTAACTCGCTCTATGCAAGTTCAACGTGGTTTAGGAGCATCTAAAGTTGCTGTACCTTCTGTAGGAGGAACAATTAATATATTAACAAAAACAACAGACGCAAAAAAAGGTGGTAGCCTAATTTATTCTGTTGGAAACGATGGATACACTAAATGGGGAGTTTCACTAGCATCAGGATTAACAGAAAATGATTGGGCTTTTGCATTCTCTTTAGCAAACACAAAAGGAAATGGATATGTAGATGGAACTGAATTCGACGCTTGGTCGTATTATGCAAGTATCTCAAAAAGAATTAGCACAGACCAAAGCATTTCTCTTTCTATATTTGGAGCACCACAAAAACACGGACAAAGAAGTTCGCAACTTTCAATTGATAAGTTTAAAGAGTTTGGTATTAAATATAACCCAGATTGGGGATATAAAAATGGTCAAGTTGAATATTTAAGAGAAAATTTCTATCACAAACCACAAGCAATATTAAATCATTTTATAACTATATCTGATAAAACATCTGTTTCTACTGCATTATATGCTTCAACAGGAACTGGTGGTGGAACTGGTGGATACGGAAACACTAGTAAATTTGAGACTTACCTAACCGATAATCAAATAGATTTTGATAGAATTGTTGACGAAAATATTGCTGCCGGGGTAAACGGTTCTGAGTCAATATTAAGAGCTTCAGTTAATAACCACGATTGGGCTGGTTTTATTTCTACATTAAATCATGAATTCTCAGAAGATCTTAAATTCACTGGCGGTTTAGATTTTAAATATTATAAAGGCGAACATTACAGAGAAATAACTGATTTATTAGGTGGCGAATATTATATTGATGATTATGACGTTAACGAACCTAACAAACTAGCTAAAGTTGGCGATAAAATAGGGTATCATAATGATGGTATAATTGGTTGGGCTGGCTTATTTGGTCAAGTTGAGTATACTAAAAATAAATTGTCTACTTTCTTTGCTGGAGCAGTTTCAAATATGACTATGACTCGTGTAGACTACTTTAATTATATTCCAGAAGAAAATACAAGCGAAAAATTAAGCTATCTTGGATATAGTGGAAAAGGTGGAGCAAATTATAATCTTACAGATATTCATAACGTTTTTGTAAACGCAGGTTATTTCGAACGCCAACCTGATTTCCGTTCAGCATTCTTGAACTACAAAAATGATCCAAATCCAGATGCAGTAAACGAAAAAATTGTATCTTTTGAGCTAGGTTATGGTATTAGATTTAATAAATTAAGAGCTAACATAAACGGATATTATACTCAATGGAACGATAAAACATTTATTAAATCATACAGACAAGCCGATGGTAGTTATTATACAGCTAACATTCTTGGCGTTGATGCACTTCATACAGGAGTTGAACTTGATTTCATATACAATGCAACAAAAAGACTTAATTTTATAGGTATGGTTTCTGTTGGAGATTGGAAATGGATGAACAATATAGAAGGAGTAAAGGTATATGACGAAGACCAAGTAGAACAAGACGAAATAGATCTTTACCTAAAAGATGTTAAAGTTGGAAACGCTGCACAAACAACAGCTGCAGTAGGTATAAATTATTACTTATTTAAAGATCTTAAAATTGGTGCAGATTACAATTACTTTACAAATTTATTTGCTGATTTCGATGCTCTAAGAAGAACAGATATAAGCGAAGAAGGAATAAATTCTTGGGAAATGCCATCTTATCAATTAGTAGATATCTTCTTAAAATATGATTTTAATATTAGTAACTTAAAGTCTACTGCTTATGCTAAAGTAAATAACTTATTAGATGTTGAATATGTTTCTGATGCAAGAGATGGTAGTGCACACAATTGGGAAACATCATCTGTTTATTATGGAGTTGGAAGAACAATGTCTTTTGGTCTAAAAATTAGAATTTAATATTTTATAAAATTTATTATTAATCATTTAAAAAGAAATAAAATGAAAATTAAATATATAATAACAGTAATAATAGCAACTCTCGCATTACTTTATTCTTGCGAGAAGCCTATGGAAGAAATCTATGATGGGATTGACAGCAGTAGCTTATCTTATGCTGTTTCTGAACTAGAGTATGAGTTAACAGAATCTGATTATACATCTATGGGGCTAGCTTATCCTAATTTTTCTAATACAGATTCAGCTTCTGCTTATGTACCAGGCTTTTTAGCCGATAAATACAAAGCTTTAGGAAAAGCATCTAGAGTAAAAGTTACATACAATTTTTACCCAGGAAGTAATGAGTATTTGTACTCAATTTCAAATGCAACAGAATACACTTTAGACTCGGCAGATTATGCATCTATGGGAACAGGCGGTGGTGAACCAGGTGAGTATGGAAATTTTAGTTCATCTGTTAATCCTGACGACTTTATTCCTTCTTTTTTAGATACAAAATATACTTCTGTTTCAGACAATGATGTTTATAAAATATTTTACAGATACTATATGGGTGGTGGTGTTACAGATACTGTATATAGCTTCTATTATGTAGAAGACGGTAGTTTCTCAGCTCTTCCAAACTCATATGAATTAACATCTTCAGATTATGATAATATGGGAAATCCTGGTCCTGGTCAATATGGTAATTTTAGTTCGTCTGTTTCTCCTGCAGACTATTTATCTACATTCTTATCATTAAATTTTCCTTATGCAAAAGCAGATGATATTATTTTGGTTCTTTACAAGTACTACGGAGTTGGTAATACTGAAACTCGTGGTGATGAGTATCAATTTGATGGTTTTGTATGGACAGATATTTCAAATACATATAAAGTAACCGAAGAATATTTGCATAACGGTACCGCATGGGCTGTTGCTCCAGATTTAGCTCTAATTATTACTACTAAAGAAAGTACTATCGAATATACTTTAACAAACGAAGATTACGATCTAGTAGGAAATGGAAAATATAATAACTTTGATGTTAGAGTAGGTAGCGCAGAAGAACTAGAAAGTGTTAGAGTAGATAAAATTAACACAATTATTAAAACAAATTTTATTGATCTAAAAGCGGGAGAAGTATACAAAGTATATTTTGAAGTATATACCGATAACTTTACTAATGAAACTTGGGATCTTACACTTGAAGTTGTTGAAAAATAATTATTCATTTATTAACTAATATTATAAGCTGCAAGATTAATCTTGCAGCTTTTTTTTATCTATTTTATAGAATATTTTTTTGTTGCTATAAAGCATATAAACAATAATAACATATCGCTATATTTGTGTAAATAAAACACTACATCTATATTATGTTAAAACAAATTATATTCATTTTAGTTACGTTATTATCCGTGGGTGCTCTTTCTTTTTCGTTTTTCAAGATATACAAAAATTTTAAGCTTTTGAAGCATGCATATCCTGTAAAAGACCATGCAAAAAGATTTATAAGATTATTTAAAGTTGGTTTTGCACAAAATAAAATATTAAGATTTCCTGTAATTGGATTCTTACACGCATTAGTTTTTTGGGGATTTCTTGCAATTGCTTTTGGTTCGTTAGAGATAATTGTAGATGGAATTTTCGGAACAGATAGATATTTTTCCATTTTCGAACCAATATATTCTATAGTAATGGCAACTGGTGATATTTTCGGGCTAATAATATTAGTAGGTGTGCTAATATTTATTTTCAGAAGAACTTTTATGAATATCAAAAGATTCCAAGGAAAAGAAATGACTCACAAAGCACACAAAGATGCAAGTTTTGCGCTTTTCCTAATACTTCTTTTAATGATTACATTATTAGGTATGAATTCAGGATATTTAGCTTTACATCAAGAACATTATGTAGGAATTTATCCTGTGAGTAATTTTATTGCAGAAATACTTGCTGGTTTATCAACAGAAACATTACATATTATTGAGCAAATTAATTGGTGGTTGCATATATTATTAATCTTCTTTTTTGCTAATTACTTGCCATACTCAAAACATTTTCATGTTTTTATGTCGTTACCGAGTGTGTATTTTAGTAGGCTTACTCCCCTAACCCAAATGACAAATATGGAGTCTGTAACTAAAGAAGTAAAAATAATGCTAGATCCAAATGCAGCTTATGCAAATTCTTCAGAAGATGAAGAAAAGGAAATTGAGCGTTTCGGAATGAAAGACATTGAAGACGGAACTTGGAAAAATTATTTAGATTCATTAACATGTACACAATGCGGAAGATGTACTTCTGTTTGTCCAGCAAATATCACAGGAAAACAATTATCTCCACGAAAACTGTTAATCGACTTTAGAGCAAGAATGAACGAAAAATCTAAAGGTTTAATTAAAGAAGGTAAAAACTATAACGATAACAAATCTTACCTTGGTGATTATATTACTGCCGAAGAAATTTGGGCTTGTACAACTTGTAATGCTTGTGCAATGGAATGTCCTGTAAATATAGATCACCCAAGCATAATAATGGATATGCGAAGGTATGTGTTTATGGAGGAAGCAGCAGCTCCTTCGTTACTAAATTCTATGTCTACAAATATAGAAAACAACGGTGCTCCATGGCAATATCCACCAACCGATAGATTAAAGTGGGCAGACAATTTATTTATTAATAATTAAGAATAATTATTTTTTTTTGAACATACATTTATGGCAGATGAGAACCTAAATAAAAGACAAATTACCGTTCCTACAATGGCATCTTTAGCTACAGAAGGCAAAAAACCAGAATACTTATTTTGGGTTGGTAGTGCAGGTAGTTTCGATGATAGAGCAAAAAAAATATCAAGAGAATTTGTTAAAATTCTAGAATATGCAAAAGTAAGTTATGCTGTTTTGGGAGAAGAGGAAACCGATTCTGGTGATTCTGCAAAACGAGCAGGCAACGAATTCTTATTTCAGATGCAAGCAATGCAGAATATAGAAATAATGAATGCATACAATATTAAAAATATTGTTACTTGCGACCCTCACGATTTTAATACAATAAGAAATGAATATCCAGAGCTTGGCGGTAAATATAATATTGTTCATCATACACAGTTTATTGACAATTTAATAAAAAATGGGAAGCTTAATATTTCTGATAAGACATCATTATTTAATAAAGTAACATACCATGATCCTTGCTATTTAGGTAGAGGAAATAACGAATATAAATCGTCTAGAAATATCCTAAATAAAATAAATGGAGATTTTGTAGAGATGGAAAAAACCAAAAGTTTTGCATTATGTTGTGGTGCTGGTGGAGCCCAAATGTTTAAAGAAACAGAACCTGGCGATAAAGAAATATACGAGCTTAGAACAGAGCAGGCATTAGAAACAGGTGCAGATTTAATAGCAACATCGTGCCCATTTTGTATGACAATGTTTACTGATGGAATAAAAATTAAAGAAAAAGAAAAAGAAATTAAAGTTTTAGATATTGCTGAAATTGTAGCAAATATCCTTAATTTATAACATAGAATACAGCATTGTTTTAAAAATTACTGAAATTGTAAGTTATTGAAAGCAAACGCATTAAGCGTGATGTGAGATTTTACAAGTTAAATAAAAAATAAATAAAAAACAATACCTATTTTATTTTTTTAGTATCTTTTTTTTCACAATCTTCGTTCATTATAAAACTGGACATTAACAAAATTTTAAACATCTGATAATCAAATGATTAATAATCATCAAGACATTTGGGAAAAGTGCTTACGAATAATTAAAGATAATATACCTTCTATTAGCTTTAGAACATGGTTCGAACCAATAGTTCCTAAAAAATATTCAGATAGTATTTTAATTATTCAAGTTCCTAGTCAATTTTTCTATGAATACTTAGAAGAACATTATATAGACATTCTAAAAACTAGTTTAAGGAGAATTATCGGTAAAGAGGTTAAATTAGAGTATGAGGTAATAATGAAAAACGCAGATGTTTCAAATTCGAAGCCTTATACTGTAAAAATGCCTACAAAAAACAAATCCTCATTAAGAAATAAGGCTGTAAATATTCCAATATCTAAAGATACGCCACGTAACCCTTTTGTAATTCCGGGTATTAAGAAAATGCATATAGACCCACAACTTAATTCTGAATTTTCTTTTGAAAATTATATTGAAGGTGAATGTAATAGACTAGCTCGTTCTGCTGGTTATGCAATTGCAGGTAAACCTGGTGGCACCGCATTTAATCCATTATTCTTATATTCCGGAAATGGTTTAGGAAAAACACATCTAGCTCAAGCAATAGGTATTGAAATTAAGAATCAATATCCAGAAAAGATTGTTCTTTTTGTAACATCAAGTAAATTTATTTTACAATATACAGAGGCTGTAAGAGCAAATGAAACTAACGATTTTATTCATTTCTATCAGATGATTGATGTTCTTATTATTGATGATGTTCAAGATTTTGCTGGTAAAGAAGGTTCACAAAATGTATTCTTTCATATTTTTAATCATTTACACCAATCTGGAAAACAGTTAGTCTTAACATCCGACAAAGCTCCTGTAGAACTTCAGGGCTTAGAACAAAGACTTTTATCTAGATTTAAATGGGGATTATCGGCAGACCTACAAGTACCAGATTATGAAACTAGAATTAATATTCTAAAACATAAAATTTATAAAGATGGAATAGAAATTTCTAACGAAGTTATAGAGTATATTGCATCACACATTACAACAAATGTAAGAGAACTAGAGGGCGCATTAATTTCATTACTAGCTCAAGCTACACTTAACAAAAAGGATATTACTCTAGATTTAGCAAAACAAATGATAGATAAGCTTGTGAAAAGCACTAAACGAGAAATATCTATAGATTATATACAAAAAATTGTTTGTGACTACTTTAGTATGCCAGTAGAATTACTAAGGTCAAAAACCAGAAAACGAGAAATAGTACAGGCTAGACAAATCGCAATGTTCTTTGCAAAAAGCTTAACTAAATCATCTTTAGCCACAATTGGTTCACAAATTGGCGGAAAAGATCATGCAACTGTTCTTCATGCTTGTAAAACAGTTAACAATTTAATTGATACTGATAAGGGATTTAAAACATATATTAGCGATATAGATAAAAAATTAAAAATGTAAATTATGTTTTACATTTTCATAGATATTAAGCAGGTTTTATATTTTAAAACCTGCTTTTTTTCAAACTATTAA
This sequence comes from Bacteroidales bacterium, assembly GCA_030627705.1. Classification (GTDB taxonomy): domain Bacteria; phylum Bacteroidota; class Bacteroidia; order Bacteroidales; family JAFGXI01; genus DAOVTE01. Next base: position 24,517 of record DAOVTE010000003.1, on the reverse strand, counting down.
ATCACAAATGATATATATATTTCTAAGCATATTATCTTCTACATCATTATTTGTAATCTTTAAATTACTTGATAAATTTAAAATAGAAACATTTAATGTAATAGTTCTTAATTATTTAATTGCAGCAATATTAGGTTTTATCGTAAACACAAGCTTTACATTAGAAAACTACACTCAATCGTTAAGTTCGTGGTATTTACCTGCCGTAATCATAGGAATATTATTTATTCTAATGTTTTTTGTAATAGGAAAATCGGCACAAGTTATAGGAATAGGAATAACTTCTGTAGCATCTAAAATGTCGGTTATTTTCCCAATAGTGTTTTCAATACTATATTTTTCCGAAAACTTAACTACATATAAAGTAGCAGGAGTAATAATTGCTTTAGCAGCAATAATTTTAACTGTGTTTAAGAAAAGTAACGGAACAAAAATAAACCCACAACAAATTTATTTACCAATAGTACTGTTTGTAGGAATGGGGTTTATAGATATCTTAATAAAGATTGCACAAAATAATTACATAGAAGAAAATGATACAGCAATATTTACATCAACACTATTTACAATATCATTTATTACTGGTGTAATTATCTCGTTCTTTAAAAAAGGAGTTCTTAAAGCATACGCTAAACCAAAAGTATTATTATCAGGTTTTATTCTAGGTATTGTAAATTTTGGGTCAATATATTTTTTAATAAATGCACTAAACACAAATATTTTAGATAGTTCTGCAATATTTGGAATTAATAATATTGGTATAGTTGGTTTATCAATAATATTAGGATTAGCATTCTTTAAAGAAAAGCTTAGTACGTTAAACTGGATTGGAATAATATTGTCTATAGCAGCAATATATTTATTGAGTAATTCGTAAATAATTGTAGCAATTTTAAAAGTTAATAAAGAAAAAAATGAGTGAAGAAAAAATACTAGATTCGTTGAGTAAAATGTACAAACCTATGACTTGTATCCTGCAACCTTTAAACTTTTTAACTTTACAAACTTTATAACTAAAGAAAAATGGATACTTACAAAACCATAAAGAATAATTCAGAAGGTCTATATAAAGACCGTGGTAGTAAGTTTATTTCCCTAATGTTTCCTGTTTCTAACGAGGAGGAAATCAAAAGTGTTTTACAAAATTTACGCAAAGAATACTACGATGCACGTCATCATTGCTATGCTTGGCGACTAGGTGCTGATTTAAAAAGGTACAGAGTAAACGACGATGGCGAACCATCTAGCACAGCAGGAAAACCTATTTACGGACAAATACAATCGTTCGAACTTACAAATGTATTAATTGTAGTGATTAGATATTTTGGAGGAACTAAACTCGGAGTTCCTGGATTAATAAATGCATACAGAACGGCTGCTACTGAAGCAATTACAAAGAATGAAATATTAGAAAAAACAGTAAATAATTTTTACGAGCTAAGATTTAATTACGAACTTACAAATCAGGTAATGCGAATAATTAAAGACGAAAGTGCGAATATTACAGAAAATACATACGAAGACAAATGTTTATTAAAAATAAATACACAACAAAGCAAAAGTGTAATATTATTAGAAAAATTAAATAAAATCTTAAATCTTGAAATCAAATTTATAACATCTTATTAAATTTAACCAAATGAAAAACAAAAGTTTAGTTTCAATAGACGATTACTCTAAAGAAGATTATCTTAAGATAATTGACCTAGCAGAGGAATTTGAGAAAAATCCTGTAAGCGACATCCTAAAAGGTAAAGTTATCTCTACCCTATTTTTTGAGCCTTCTACTCGTACTCGATTAAGTTTCGAAAGTGCAGTAAATAAATTAGGTGGTAGAATTATTGGATTTACCGACGCAGCTTCGTCTAGCGTAAAAAAAGGAGAAAGTTTAAAGGACACAATACTTACTGTTGCAAATTACAGCGATTTAATTGTTATGCGTCATCCAATAGAGGGAAGTGCACGCTATGCAAGCGAAGTTTCTGGTGTTCCCGTTGTAAATGCAGGCGATGGTGCAAATCAGCATCCTACACAAACATTATTAGATTTATATTCAATTAAAAAAACACAGGGTACTCTAGAAAACCTAAATATTTTCTTGGTTGGTGATTTAAAGTATGGAAGAACAGTACACTCGCTACTAATGGCAATGTCTATGTTTAATCCAACTTTTAATTTTATTTCGCCTAAAACTTTAAGAATTCCTGATGAATATAAAATTTATCTAGATTCTAAAGGAATTAAATATTACGAACACGACGATTTTACAGATTATATTAGCGAAGGCGATATAATGTATATGACTAGAGTTCAGCGTGAACGTTTCGCCGATCCTATTGAATACGAAAAAGTTAAAAATTCGTATATTTTAAAAAATCATATGCTAGAAGGCACGAAAGATAATCTTAGAATTTTGCATCCTCTGCCACGTGTAAACGAAATAGACGACGAAGTTGATGATAACGAAAAAGCATACTATTTTACCCAAGCTCTTAATGGTGTGTTTACTAGACAAGCAATTATTACATCAATTTTAGGACTTAAATAATTAATTATAATTTTTTGAATTTTATAAAAAATAAAATTATGAGTACAGAAAATCAAGTAAAAAAAGTATCTGCTTTACGCAATGGTACTGTAATAGATCATATATCTGCAAAAGACTTATTTAATGTAATTTCTATTCTTAAATTAGATAAGATTGAAACACAAATTACTTTTGGAACAAATTTAGGAAGCAATAAACTAGGCAAAAAAGCAATTATTAAAATATCAGAAGTGTTTTTTAAAGACGAAGATATAAATAAAATTGCACTAGTTTCTCCACACGCAAAGTTAAATCGTATAAAAGATTTTAAAGTAGTAGAAAAACGAGAAGTGGAAGTTCCTGATACAATTACAGGAATTGTAAAATGTGTAAATCCAAAATGTATTACAAACAACGAGAAAGTAAGAACTAAATTTACAGTTATTGATAAAGATAATGTTTCTTTAAAATGTCATTATTGCGAAAAAAACACAAATCACGAAGATTTAATTTATAATTTATAGGTTATTGAAGAAGGCTGTTTCTTTAGAAATGGCCTTTTTATTTCTTCCTAAAAACAAATTCTACTGTAGCTCCTTTTTTGAACACTGATGCTACTGCATCTACTATAATAAACAAAGGTGTAAGCACAACAAATAAAAGTCTCTCAATTTTTAAAATCATCGAATTAGTGCCTTTTGTGTATTCTTCGTTTCCTTTTAAATATTCGAAAAGTAATTCTCTTTTTTTGTGAAACAGATTAAACCACGATTGTATTGCTCCGTATGGATTTTGCTCAATTGAGAAATAGTTTTCTTCTATTAATTCGTAACCTCTATATTTTAATATTTTTTTAAAATCTGTTGGTATAAAAAAGTGCAAATGTCTAGGAGGATCTAAATGAAGCCATTTTCCTTTAAAAAACTTAGCTTGCCAACTATCAATATTTGGGAACGACACAATTAAATAACCATCTTCTTTTATAATATTATCAATTATATCTAAATAATCTTTCGGATGTATTAAATGCTCGAATACGTGAAAAAGAGTAATTACATTAAATGTATTTTCTTGATAATCACTTGAAGACAACTCCCCTATTTTAAGATTTATATATTTAACCTTAGAGGCTCTTTGAACAGAAATCCCCTGCATTTCTGTTCCAAAAATCTCTATATCTCTAAAACTTGAAACTTGCTCCAAAAATTGTCCGTTACCACAACCAATGTCTAGAACCTTACCTTTTTTATTTGCATATTCAGCAATTCTTTTAGCTCTTTTCTTTCTAAAGTAATTTAAGCCTTTTTCTATAAAACCTTCGAATTTTTCTTCGTCTTTGGAACCTCCATAATATGTTTCATCGTAAGCTTGCGCAAGTAATTCTGATGTTGGATTTGGTGTTAAAAAATACGCATTACAATCATTACATTTTGCAATTTCGTAGTTATTACTAAAAATATCGAAGGTTTTATATTGTTCCTTATAATTGTTTGATTTACAGTATGGACAGCTTTGTTTCATTTATATTAAATACCATATAATTAAGAAATTTATTACGCGTTTTATTTACAACTATTTACTTTTCTATTTTATAAAAATCATTGGCTTCTTCACTTAGTTTAATTTTTAGGTCAAATTGATTGATAATTTTTTGAATTCTTTCTTTCTCTTCTAAGTAAAGCTGGTAATTTGTGCCTTCTAAAGCAGTCAACACGATAACTGGGTTTTCACTACTCTCAATAAATAATTTAAGAGAATCAACAAACTCTTGTTCATTTTTAACTTCTGACCTTTCTAAGATTAAATTACCATTTTTTTCTAACATCAAAATAATTTTATTGAAATAAGAAGTATTAAGGTGTAAGCTAACAGAATCTTCATCCTGTACGTAGATTATTGATTTCACTGTATTATAAGCAAGAATACTTTCAATTTTCTTAATTGTGTGCATCTTTACATTAGAATCAGATAATATTTTTACATTTTTATTTTGTAAACTTTTCTTTCTTATTTTATTTAATCTAGAATTCAATTCTGTAATTTTACACTCCTTTTTATTTAATAGAATAATACTATCGTTAATGACAACAATGTTAGTATAATCATTATCTTTTTTATCATGTAAGATTGACTTTTCTTCATTTAAAAGGCATGATTCTACAAAAAATGTAATTATTATAAAAACACAAAATATAATTATTTTATTAATCTTTCTCATATGTTTATTATTACTGATTGCCACTAACGTTTATATGTAAAAGGTTTAACAAACTCACTTAACTTTTTCATAAATCTTAAACTTAGCAATTCCTTTCTTTTGCAAGAAGTGTTGTATGCTTGTACGCACTACACCTAAGCCATAAATAGAGCTTCTTTTAAAGTTTATTGATGATGCGCCGGTAAAATATTTTGTAGGACAAGTTATTTCTGCAATTTCGAAACCTGCATAAAATATTTGCGAAAGCATTTGGTTATCAAAAACAAAATCATTAGAATTTTCATTGTAATTAATAGCTTTAAGTACTTCCTTAGAAAACACCCTGTAACCTGTATGATATTCAGATAGTTTCTGCCCTATTAATATATTCTGGAACAAAGTTAAAAATCTATTAGATACATATTTATAATATGGCATTCCTCCCCTTAATGCACCACCACCAAGTATCCTAGAACCTAGTACCACTTGATACACATCTTGCGAAATTATATGCACCATAGATGGTATTAATTTAGGTGTATATTGGTAATCTGGATGCAACATTACAACGATATCCGCACCTAGACTTAATGCTTTGTTATAGCAAGATTTCTGATTTCCACCATAACCCTTATTTTTTTCGTGTTTAATAATGTGTTTTATTCCTAAGTCTATACCTATTTTTACTGTTTTGTCATTACTCGCATCATCAACAAGAATAACTTCATCAACTAAATAGAAAGGTATTTCGTTATATGTTTGCTCTAGGGTTTCTGCTGCATTATATGCGGGTAGAACTACTATTATTTTTTTGTTATTAAGCATTAATGCAAATATATGTATTTATTTGTTGTTTATTAAAAATAATTAAATCTATCATAATAAACTATTATACACCAGCATCAAAGCTAACTCTGTTTATTATCGATCTACCAAGTGTAAGTTCGTCTGTATATTCTAATTCGTCGCCAAAAGAAATACCTCTAGCGATTGTAGTAAAAATAAGCTTGGTATTCTTTAACTTTTTGTAAATGTAAAAATTTGTTGTATCACCCTCCATTGTTGTGCTTAAAGCAAAAATTATTTCAAATAATTTACCCGAACTAGCTTTTTCTTCTAGCGATACAATGTTTAAATCGTTTGGCCCAACACCATCCATTGGAGAAATTATTCCACCAAGTACATGGTATACTCCTCTATATTGTCCTGTTTGCTCAATTGTCATTACATCTTTAATATTTTCTACAACACAAACTATAGATTTATCTCTTTTTATATCATTACAAATCTCGCAAACATCATTATCAGAAATATTATGGCAATTTTTACAGAATTTTATTTCATTTTTTAGCTTTATTATAGAGTTTCCAAAATTACTTACATCCTCTGTTTCTTGTTTTAAAAGGTGCAAAACCATACGTAATGCTGTTTTTTTACCTATTCCTGGTAATTTTGAAAACTCATTTACAGCATTTTCTAATAATTTTGATGGAAATTCTAAAAAGCTCATAAACTAGGTTTAATTGTTTTATTAATAAAATTCAAAAATAATAAATTATTGATTACAATTAATAAAAGCATTTATTTCATTTATTAATATTTGGGGCTGCTCTGCATGCAACCAATGCGTAGAATCTTTAATAATCACAAATTCCACATTAGGGTAAATATTCTTAATTTTTTCAAAGTCAGATTCTATAATGTAATCAGAGTTTTCTCCTTTTATAAATAGAGTCTCTACAATAGAGGTATTCTTAGATAAAGAGCTTGTAAAAGTTTCGTGTAAAATATTATTTAGTTGTGTAGAAATTGCTTTTATATTTATTTTCCATTCAAACCCACTATCTGTAAGCCTAATATTCTTTAGAATTAAATGCAGATGCCTTTTATCTGTAACATGTTTCTCTATTTCTTCTTTTAATTCAATTCTGTTCTTATAATTATTTAAATCTAATTTAGAGATTATTTCTAGTACCTTTTTATGAAAATCAGGTTTTGCTTTTGATGAATATTTTTTTGGTGCAATATCAATAATAATAAGTTTATTTATCATGTTTGGGTGTTTACTATTGTAGTTCATAGCAACCTTGCCACCCATAGAATGTCCAATTATTATTGGGTTTTCTATTTTATTATTTTCAATAAATTTATTTAAATCATCTACTAAACAATCATAAGAAAACTCGTTACTATGTGGTGAGTTACCATGATTTCTGTGATCTGGAATAAAAACAGAAAACTCTTTGCTTATACCTTTTGCAATTCCTACCCAATTATCAGAGGCACCATATAATCCGTGAAGAATTATTATATTCTTAGATTTTCCGGTATTATATGACCTAAAAAATAGCTCCATTTATTTAAGTTCTCGTAAATATAATTGAATAGTATTCTCTAAACCAAGGTAAAGTGCATCAGAAATAAGCGCATGACCGATGGAAACCTCGTCTAAATACTGAACTTTTTGTTTAAAATATTTAAGGTTGAGTAAATCTAGATCATGACCAGCATTTATTCCTAATCCCAATTTATTAGCAGCTTCTGCAGCAATAATAAAAGGCGCAATTGCTTTTTCTTTATCTATAAAATAATTTGCAGCATATGGTTCAGTGTATAATTCTATTCTATCGGTGCCAGTATAAACAGCATTATTAATATTATCTAGGTTAGTGTCAATAAAAATTGATGTTCTAATATTATTTTTCTTTAGTTCAGAAATAATTTCTTGCAAAAGTGATTTATTTTTTATTGTGTTCCAGCCCGCATTAGATGTTAGAACATCTGGAGAATCTGGAACCAAAGTTACTTGTGTTGGTTTTACTTTTGCAACAAGATCCATAAATTTCTTATTAGGATACCCCTCAATATTAAATTCTGTTTTAATGTTTGGCTTAATATCAAAAACATCTGAGTATCTAATATGCCTTTCGTCTGGTCTAGGATGAATTGTTATTCCTTCAGCGCCAAAATTCTCGCAATCTATTGCAGCTTTCGAAACATTTGGATTATTACCTCCACGAGCATTTCTTATTGTTGCAATTTTATTTATATTTACACTTAATCTAGTCATTTGCATCAATTAATAATTATTTTATAAATTTGTGCTAAATTAATATTTTTAAATAGTTTTTTATGTTTGCAAAAGAATTAATTTCTGAAATAATTCATCCTTTAAAAACATCTAATACAGGTGATGAAGCTCTAAATTGGATGGAAATTTTTAAAGTATCACATCTACCAATTGTCAATAATAGAGAATTTCTTGGCTTAGTTTCTGAAAGCGATATATTTGATTTGAATATGTCAGAAATAGCTATTGGGAATCATAATCTATCTTTGTCAAATTCATTTGTATATAGCGATCAACATATTTATGAGATTATTGATGTTGTTGCGAAAAATAAATTAACAGTAATTCCTGTTTTAGATCGAAAAAACATTTATTTGGGTGCTATCTCTATTTCTGATTTAGTACAAATTTTTTCTAGATTAATTAATTCCTCAGAGCAAGGTAGCATTATTGTTTTGGAGCTTAATTCCAACGATTATTTTTTATCTGAGGTTGCAAATATTATAGAAAATAATAATGCTAAAATATTAGGACTATATTTAAATCATATACAAGATTCAACAAAATTAGAATTAACAATAAAGGTAAATGTTGTTGATATAACATCAATAATACAAACTTTTAACCGATATGATTATACTATAAAGTTTTCGTTTCTAGAAAAAGACTTGTCAGAAGATGTATATAAAGACAGGTACGATGAATTTATTAATTATATGAATATCTAATTTGAAAATATTTACAATAAATATTATTATATTTATATTGCTTATTATTAGCAATAATATATTCTCTCAAGAGTATATTATTAATAAGATTGAAATATCTGGAAACGAAAAAACTAAACCTGATATTATTCTTAGAGAATTAACTTTTTCTGTAAACGACACATTGAATAACCACATACTAAAGCAAAAAATAGAGAGAAGTAAAAGTAATTTAATTAATATTTCTTTGTTCAACGATATAAATATTTATTATAAGATTAACACCTCTAATAATATTACAATTTATGTGAAATTAGAAGAAAGGTGGTATTTGTGGCCTTATCCAATTTTCGAACATGCAGATAAAAACTTTAGTACGTTTATCCGTAATAAAGATTGGAGTAAAGTTAATTACGGAGGATATTTTGTAAAATATAATTTTAGAGGCAAGAGAGAAGAACTTAAAATTAAAGCAAGGCACGGTTACAAAGAACAATACTCAATATCATACAGCAAACCATATATTGATAAATTGAAAAAGCATGGAATAAATGTAAACTTATTTTATTTTCAACAACATGAAATAGCATACAATACAATAAATAATGAGCCAACCTATCTTCGTTTAGATGATGTTTATTTAAGGCAACAGTATTATTCTTCCTTTATTTATTCTTACAGACCTAGGTTTTATAATACCCATAGTTTTGGATTGGAATTTGCACATATAAATGTAAACGATTCAATAATTAGTTTAAATTCTGATTATTTTACAGAAAATCAAAATAAGATTAATTATATAAATATTTCATATAATATATCTCGTGATACTAGGGATTATAAATATTATGCTCTTAACGGTTGTTTTTACAACATAAATTTAAAAGAATCTTTTAATTTAAAAGAGTTTTCAGACTTTAAAATAAAAGCGGACTTTAGATATTATAAAAAATTTGCAAATCGTTTTTATTTTCAAACAAAAGACATAATTAAGTTTCAGTTATCAACAAATAATTCTTATTATTTTTCTAACACATTAGGATATGAAGATTTTTTACGTGGTTATGAGTATTATCTATTAAACGGTAATTATTATAATTATTCTCAGAATAATATAAAATTTGAATTACTAAAAAAATACACAAAAGAATTTAATTTTATACCTTCAAATAAATTTAAAAAAATACCATTATCAATGTATATTAACCTATACTATGATTTTGGATACATAAAGTCAAAATATAACAATATTTCAAATATTATGGAAAATCAATACATTTATTCGTACGGTATTGGAATTGATTTTGTATCATATTACGATAAAGTATTAAGAATAGAATATTCAATTAATAAATTTGGAATGAAAGGAATATATTTACACCTTGCATCGTCAATATAAATGAATATGAAAGCAGCAATATTTGGAAAAAATGTAAAAAAGGAATCTGTTAAGTATATAACGGAGCTATTAAGTGTTTTTGATGATAATGATGTTGAATATTTAATGTTTGAACCACTCCTAAAATCACTAAAGCAAAACAAAAACAGCTCAATAATAAAAACATTTCTTAAACACGAAGAACTTACATCAGATATTGATTTTGTTTTTTGTTTAGGAGGAGATGGAACAATATTAGATGCAATAACATATGTTAGAGATAAGAACATCCCAATAGTGGGTATAAATATTGGGCGTTTAGGCTTTCTTTCTGACATTTCAAAAGAGAATATTAAAGAGGCAGTTAACGATGTTTTAAATAAAAGGTTTACAATTGAAGAGCGAGTATTATTAGAATTAGATACAGTAGACAATAATTTCTCTGATTTTAATTATGCTTTAAATGAACTTACTGTTGTAAAAAAAGATACAGCTTCAATGATTACTATTCATGTGTATTTAGACGATATTTTTGTAAATTCATATTGGGCAGACGGCTTAATTATTTCTACACCATCAGGATCAACAGCATATTCGCTAAGTGTAGGTGGTCCAATTGTAGTACCCAATTCCGAAAATTTTATTATTACTCCAATCGCCCCACATACTCTAACTGTAAGACCTATTGTAATTAAAGATGATAAGAAAATTACAATTAAAATTGAAGGAAGAAGCAAAAACTACTTACTTACACTCGACTCACGTTCAGAAAAAATATCTTCATCTTCTGTTATAAAAATTACTAAATCAACTAACACAATTAAATTTGTTAAGTTTAGCGAAATAGATTATTTCTCTACAATTAGAAACAAGTTAATGTGGGGTGTTGATAAAAGAAATTAAAAAAAATATTAAAAATTTATTATCTAACATTAAAACAATTACATTTGTTTCTTTAACATTGAGTGTATAAAAAAATGAGAAAAATATTTTTAGTAATATTATCATTGATATTTATTGTTTCTTCTGTGTTTTCGCAACGTTCAGCAAGGTGGAAAAGAATGAGGTATGAAGTATTTTATGGTGTTGGCGCAACAAATTTTTTGGGCGAACTTGGTGGTGCAGATAGAAAAGGATCTAACTACTTAAGAGATTTTGAGTTTAAAATGACACGTCCACTAGTTTCTCTAGGTTTTAGATATAAAATTGCAGAGAGCATTGCAATAAAAAGTGCTTTATCATATGGAATGTTATCAGGAAGTGATAAAATAACTAGTGAAGCATCGCGCCGTAATAGAAATCTAGTTTTTAAATCTCCATTAACAGAGTTGTCAGCCCAAATAGAGTATTCAATAATAAAAGAAAGGGTTGGACATAGATATAATCTTAGAAGAATTAGAGGAGTAAAAGGATTTAAAACAAATACATATCTTTTTGCTGGAATAGCAGGCTTCTGGTTTAATCCAAAAGGACAAACAGCCGATGGCGATTGGCATGCATTACAACCATTAGGCACAGAAGGTCAAGAGCTTATCCCTTCACGAGAGAAATATAGCCGTGTTTCAGTTGCAATACCTTACGGGATAGGGTTTAAATATGGAATAAATAGAAAGTGGAGCTTTGGTTTAGAGCTAGGAATGAGAAAAACATTTACTGATTATATTGATGATGTTAGTACAACATATTATATAAATTCTGAAATTGCAGAAAATAACGGAGAAATAGCTGCGTATTTAGCCGATCCCTCTGACGGTGAAAACCCTAGCTGGACTGCATCAAATCAACAAAGAGGAAACTCAGATAACAATGATAGTTACATGTTTATGGTCTTTAATTTAACTTATAAATTAAGAACTACAAGAAAAGGTTTACCTAAGTTTTAGTAAATAAAAAATAATGTAGTAGTTTGAAATAAACTATAAAATGATTAGATTTGTAAATTAATCAGAATTATGATGAAAAAATATATAATAATAACACTTATTGCTCTATTGATTTTACCTATGCTTTCATCGGCACAAAGGTGGAAAAGAACTAGATACGAAGTTATTTATGGGATAGGTGCTTCAAATACATTTACAGATTTAGGTGGTAGCGATGGTAATGCAGGGTACATCAAAGACCTTGACTTAATAGGAACAAGACCTTCTGTTTTTATTGGTGCTAGATATAAATTGAAAGAACTAATGGCCGTTAAAGTTAATATTATTAACGGTTGGGTTAATGGCTCTGATACTTACACTTCAAATATAGGAAGAAATCAAAGGCAATTATCATTTTACTCACCAATAATTGAGTTTTCTGGTCAATTCGAGTACTCTATACTAAAAGAAAGATTCGGAACAAGATATACTTTTTCTAATCTTAGAAGATTTAGAGTTTCAAATGTAAACACATATATTTTTGCTGGTGTTGGAGGCTTCTACTTTAATCCTAAAGTAAAATATGCTGGGGAAACTAGTTACCATTCAGCAGATGATCAATACATAACATCTAAAGGAGAAGATTATAGTAAAGTAAGCATTGCATTCCCAGTTGGCATTGGCTTTAAATATGGTATTAACAGAAAGTTATCACTAGGATTAGAGCTTAGCCAAAGATTTACCACTACCGATTATTTAGACAATCATGCAGATATTAACTCAACAAGCAAAGATGTATATAATTTTATTCACGTATCTTTGTCTTACAAATTAAGAACATCACGTAGCGGTTTACCTAGGTTCTAGGTTATAGTTATAATATGTTAAAAAAACTTGCGTTATTACAAATAGCGCAAGTTTTTTTTAATCCATTTAATAAATTGTATTACTTTCGCTAGCTATGTTAATTATTGATGAATAGAACCTTTGTAACATATATTTTAATTTTAATGTCTAGTATGCAAACATTCTCGCAGAAAAATGCAGATTTAGGTTTGTTAGCTGGAGGCGCATATTATTTAGGTGATATGAATACTGGCACGCAATATAAAAATCTAAATATTGGAGGTGGAGCATTTTACAAGTTTAATTATAATGCTAGGTATTCATTAAAAGCAGCTTTTATATATTCTAAACTATCTGGAGATGATAATACTTCAAATTATGGCTACCAAACCCAAAGAGGATCATCATTTGCTACTAATATTTATGAATTAACAGCACAAGGCGAATTTAATTTTCTACCATATAGTATAGGTGATGATAAAACTCCATATACTACATATACTTTTTTTGGATTATCTGTATTATATGCATCAAATGCAAGTAAACCATTACAAATAGCATTGCCAATGGGAGTAGGTTTTAAATTTAACATAAGCAAAAAATTAGCTGCTGGAATAGAATTAGGTTTTAGAAAAACATTTACAGATCAACTAGATAACCTAGCAGGAGTAAAAGACGATGCATTCAACAATATAGAAACAAAACAGCTTAGCTATTTTCACGATAAAGATTGGTATTCATTAACAGCGGCTTTTATTACTTACAAAATATATAGTAGTGGAGGTAAATGTAGAGCATACGATTATTAAATTTTATGAGCATAATAAATAATATAGAAAAAGACCAAGTTCCTAAACATGTAGCCATTATTATGGATGGAAATGGTAGGTGGGCAAAAAAACTAGGAAACTTAAGAATCTTTGGTCATAAAAGTGGCGTAAAAACTGTAAAAGTAGTAGTTGAAGCTGCTGCTCAAGCTGGAGTTAAATTCTTAACATTATATGCTTTTTCTACCGAAAATTGGAATAGACCAAAACTAGAAGTAGAAGCATTAATGCAATTACTTGTATCAACAATAAGCTCCGAAATTGAGAAATTGCACAAACAAGGAGTAAGATTATTAACAATAGGTAATATAGAAAGTTTACCATCAAAAGTTCAAAAGAAACTAAATGATGCTTTAAAACTTACCGAAAACAATAAAGGATTAACACTAGTATTAGCATTAAGTTACAGCTCTAGATGGGAAATAACTAATGCAGCAAATAAAATAATAGAAGATGTAAAGTTAGGTAAAATATCAGATTCTAATATAACAGAAGATGAATTTAGTAAATACTTAACTACTTATAATGTGCCAGACCCTGACTTACTTATTAGAACCAGCGGAGAGTATAGAATAAGCAACTTTTTACTTTGGCAGATAGCATATTCAGAGCTATATTTTACAGAAAAACTTTGGCCTGAATTTACAAAAGATGATTTTTTTAATGCAATCATTAATTATCAGGAAAGAGAAAGAAGATATGGAAAAACAAGCGAACAAGTATAAACAATAAATATCAAATGAAAATACGAATAATAACATTAGTAATAATATTGTTTGCAAGCCTTAGCTTATTCTCACAAGTGAGTTTAAACTCTGGTTTCGAAGTAGATTACACTAGTCCTAAAGAATATAAAATTGGAGGAATTACAATATCTGGTGTAAAGTTTTTAGACGAAAATGTATTAATACAACTTTCTGGTTTACAAGTTGGAGATGTAATAAATGTTCCTGGTGATAAAATATCTGGAGCAATAAAAAAATTATGGAAACAAAATTTATTCTCCGATGTTAAAATCACAATTGTTAAAAATATAAAAGATCAGATATTCTTAGATATCTATTTACAAGAACGACCAAGATTATCAAAATTCTCATTTCACGGAATAAAGAAATCAGAAGCTGACGATTTACGAGAAACAATAAATTTAGTAAAAGGAAATCAGATAACGGATAACATTGTAAGTAATACTACAAATATTATTAAAAATTATTTTATTGATAAGGGCTTTTATAAAACTACCGTAGAAATTACACAAGAAAATGATTCCTTGTTAGCAAACAGTATTATTATTAATATTAATGTAGACAAGAAAGAAAAGGTAAAAATAAATGCTATTATTTTCGATGGAAATAAGGCCCTACCAGAAAACAAATTGCTTAAAGCAATGAAAGAAACTAAGAAAAAACGATGGTACGGGATTTTTAAAGCATCAAAATTTATTGACTCTAATTTCAAAACAGACAAGCGCGGTATTATCGCAAAATATAATGAATTAGGGTATCGCGATGCACAAATAATTAGCGATACAATTTATAATTTTAGCGAAGACTTACTTAATATTGATATTAAAATTAAAGAGGGTAATAAATATTATTTTAGAAATATAACTTGGGTAGGAAATACAAAATACAGCTCTAAATTACTCTCTGAGATATTAGGAATTCATAAAGGAGATATATTTAATCAAACTGTATTAGATGATAAACTAAGTATCAGTCCTGTTGGAGTTAGCTCGCTTTATTTAGATAATGGGTATTTATTTTTCTCTGCCATTCCTGTAGAAGTGAATGTAGAAAATGATTCTATCGATTTAGAAATTAGAATTTATGAAGGCAAACAAGCAACAATAAAAAATGTAACTATAGTTGGAAATACAAAAACAAATGAACACGTTATTCGTAGAGAGATAACAACAAAACCTGGTGAGCTTTTTTCTAGGGCAGATATTATTAGAACCCAAAGAGAACTTTCTCAATTAGGATACTTTAATGCCGAAAAACTAAATGTTAACCCTGTACCAAATCCAGTTGATGGAACTGTAGATTTAGAATATATTGTAGAAGAGCAACCATCTGATCAAATAGAACTTTCTGGAGGTTGGGGTGCACAAATGATAGTTGGTACTTTAGGTATATCATTTAATAATTTCTCCACAAAGAATATGTTTAAGAAAGAAGCTTGGCGACCACTACCTGCTGGCGATGGACAACGACTTAGTATAAGAGCACAGTCAAATGGGCTTTATTATCAAGCGTATAATATGTCGTTTGTAGAACCATGGCTTGGTGGTAAAAAGCCAAATTCATTATCAGTTTCTGCATACCACACAATACTTTCTAACGGAATTAGAACTGGAGAAGAAGGCAGACAATCTATGAAAATTACAGGTTTATCATTAGGTTTAGGTAGAAGATTAAAATGGCCAGATGATTACTTTCAACTGTATAATTCATTAAGCTATAGTTTATATGATTTAAATAATTATGAGTATTATTCTCTATTTACATTTAATGATGGTATTGCAAATGATGTTAGCTTTTTAACTAGTGTCTCAAGATCTTCGGTAGACAAACCTATTTACCCTCGAAAAGGATCTTTATTCTCAGTTTCTCTGCAAATTACACCACCTTACTCAGCATTTGAGGATAAAGACTATTCAACTATGTCTGATCAAGATAAATATAAATTTATTGAGTATCACAAATGGAAATTTAGTGGCTCTGTATTTACCAAAATTATTGGTGATTTAGTTTTAAATACTAAAGCAGAATTTGGTATTCTAGGATTATTTAATAAAGATTTAGGCCCTTCTCCATTTGGAGGATTTAATGTTGGTGGTGATGGATTAATGAGTTACAATATAGGAGGAACAGAAACAATTGCTCTACGTGGTTATGAGAACTCATCTTTAACACCTTCTAACGGGGGTAATATTTATAATAAATTTACAATGGAGTTAAGATACCTTATTTCACCAAATCCATCTGCTACATTATATGGCTTGGCTTTTGTAGAGGGAGGAAATGCTTGGTATAAAAAAGAAGACTTTAATCCATTTTCTATTCATAGATCAGCAGGAGTAGGAGTAAGAATTTTCTTGCCAATGTTTGGAAAGTTAGGCGTAGATTGGGGTTATGGTTTCGATGATATTCCAGGAAAACCAGGATCAAATAAAGGCCAATTTCATTTTATTATAGGACAAAATTTTTAATAATTTAAATTAAATGTTATGAAAAAAATTGCAGTAATTATTACCTTAGTACTTATGACTACATTAAGTAGTTTTGCACAACAAAAATTTGCATTTGTCGATACAGATTATATTCTTAAGAAGATTCCTTCGTACGAAGCAGCACAACAGAAATTAGATGAAATTTCTGTAGAATGGCAAAAAGAAATTGAGGATTATTATTCTCAAATTGATAAATTGTATAAAAAATATCAATCAGAGAAGGTTCTTCTAACAGAAGAAATGAAGAAAAAAAGAGAAGGAGAAATTATCAATAAAGAAAAAGAAGTAAAAGTATTACAAAAAAAGTATTTTGGAAAAGAAGGACAATTATACAAAAAACGACAAGAGCTGGTAAAACCAATTCAAGACGAAGTGTACGATGCTGTAAAAGAGATTGCTACTGATGGTAATTATGGCGTAATTTTCGATATTGCAAGTGGTGCAACAGTATTATTCTCAAATCCAAAATTTGATGTAAGCGATGAAATCTTAAAAAAGTTGGGATATAAAAATTAGTTATTATATTTGTAATTCAAAAAAAAACAAACAAATGAAGAAATTAGTAAATTTAGCTATTGTAGCATTATTTTTAGTAAGTACAGTTGCATTCTCGCAAGGAAAAGTAAAATTTGGGCATATAGATTCTCAAAAACTTTTAACTGAAATGCCTGAAACAGCTACAGCTAGAACAGCAGTAGAAAACTACACAAAAGAGTTAGAAGACCAAATGCAAGTTATGCAAACAGAATTGCAAACAAAATATGATGATTACATGGCTAAGCAAGCTACTTTAAGCGATTTAATTAAAAAAACTAAAGAAGAAGAATTAACAGGAATACAACAAAGAATTCAAAATTTTCAAGGAACTGCACAACAAGAAATTCAGAATAAAGAAGCAGAACTTTTACAACCAATTATTGATCAAGCAAAAGAAGCTATTAATAATGTAGCAAAAGAAAAAGGATATACCTATATTTTTGATACTAGTACAGGTGGATTAGCTTATTGGCCAGAAGAGACTGACAATATTATGGAACTTGTCAAACTCAATTTAGCAAAATAATTTTAAAGCCATCTTTTAGATGGCTTTTTTTATTACCTTTAGTTTATGAATAATAATCCAATAGGTGTTTTTGATTCTGGTGTAGGTGGTCTATCTGTTTTTAAGGAAATTACAGAATTATTACCAGATGAATCTGTAATATATTTTGCAGACAGCAATAATTGCCCCTATGGAGAGAAATCCCAAGACGAAATTATTAAGTTATCAAAACAGATAGTGGAATTCTTAATCTCTAAATCATGTAAAATTATTATTGTTGCTTGTAATACAGCAACAGCATTAGCTATAGATTATTTACGAAAAAACTATAGTTTACATTTTATTGGAATGGAACCTGCAATTAAACCCGCAGCACTTTCAACAAAAACTGGTAACATTGGAGTATTAGCAACAGCAAGCACATTTAAAGGCAACCTTTATAATACAACAAAAGATAAATATACTAAAGCAATAAATGTTTATACTCAAGTTGGGAAAGGACTAGTAGAACTTGTAGAAGATGATATGATTAATACAGATTATGCTTATAATCTTGTGAGCAAATATATTAAACCTTTAGTAGATTCTAATGTAGATAAAATTGTTTTAGGATGCACACACTATCCATTTTTAAGCGAACTAATAAGTAATATAGTAGGTAATAGTAAAGTTGAGATAATTAATCCTGCGCCTGCAATTGCTTTGCAAACTAATAATGTTCTTAAAGAAAATAAATTAAATAGTTATAGAAATTCATATCCAAAATACGAATTTTACACCACTGGCAACAACGTAAAATTAATAAATAGTATGATTGAAAGAATGAATATATCTAATTTTATTACTAGCAAGGTTTAGTATGAATAACAATTCAAAAGAATTAATTAACATTAATCTTCAAACCATCATAAGCTAACAAAACATTTTTTGGCAGTTCCTTTTCAACGTCTTTATACAATCCTAAGTAATGACTGATATGCGTTAAATAAGCCTTCTCTGGCTTTACTTTTTCTATTATTTCTAGAGCTTCTTTAAGATTAAAATGCGAAATATGTTTTTCTCTACGCAAAGCGTTAATTACTAATACTTTTGTGCCTTTAATTTTCTCTAATTCTGTTTTGTCAATAAAATTTGCATCTGTAATATATGTAAAATCTTTAATTCTATATGCAATTACTGGCAACTTATGATGAACTACTCTTATTGGTAATATTGGTATATTGTTTATTGAAAATAATTTTGTGGTAATTTCATTTAAATTTACTTTTGGAACACCTGGATATGTATTATTTTCGAAAACATATGCAAATTCTTGTTTTAAAGAGTTTAAAACTCTTTGTTCTGCATAAACTTCCATTGGTTTTTTCTGAATATAATTGTATGACCTAACATCATCTAGTCCAGCAGTATGATCTTTATGTTCGTGAGTAAATAATATAGCATCAAGCTTTTCTACATTTTCTCGTAGCATTTGATATCTAAAATCAGGACCACTGTCGATTACAATATTAGTATCGTCTATTTCTATTAATACAGACGATCTTAATCGCTTATCTTTTTTTTCTTTAGATAAACAAACATTGCATTTACAGGCAATTACAGGAACTCCTTGCGAAGTTCCTGTTCCTAATAATGTAATTCTCAAAACTTAGTAATTTTCTGCATGAATTTCAAAATACGATTGCGGATGTAAACAAGCAGGACAAACTTTTGGTGCTTTCTCCCCTTCATGTAAAAAACCGCAGTTTATGCATTTCCATATAATTTTTCCATCTCGCTCGAATACTCTACCGCTTTCCAAATTTGAATACAATTTCTTAAATCTGTCTTCGTGAGCTTTTTCAGCTTTTGCAATCATTCTGTATGCTTTAGCAATATCGTTAAAGCCTTCTTTTTCAGCTATATCGGCAAAATGCGGATATAATTCTGTCCACTCTTCATTTTCGCCTTCTGCAGACGCTTTAAGGTTTTCTAGTGTATTGCCAATTTTACCTGCAGGATAAGTTGCTGTAATTTCAGTATCGCCACCTTCTAAGAATTTAAAAAATCGTTTTGCATGCTCTTTTTCGTTTAAAGCAGTTTCGTTAAAAATTGCTGAAATTTGTTCTAAACCTTCTTTTTTGGCTTGTTTTGCAAAATAATCGTAACGCATTCTAGCTTGAGATTCTCCTGCAAATGATTTTAACAGATTTTTTTCTGTTTCTGTTCCTTTTATTGATTTCATTTGTTTGATAATTTATAGTATTGATTAAAACATTAAAATTAAGAAATATTATCCTTTATTCATTATTTTTTTAGAGATATTAGCAACTAATATTCTTGGTGCAAATCTATTAGAGAATGCTAAAAAACTATTTTTAAATCCTGGAATTACTGATAATTTTTTATTAAACATTGCATTTACACCAATCTCTGCTACTTTTTTTGCCGACATTCTATTCTTTTCACTCATTTGTCCACTTATATCTCCTACTTCTGCAACTGTAAAAAACTCTGTTTTTGTTGCCCCTGGCGATAAGCAAGTTACCGAAACATTGTAATCTTCTAATTCTTTTGCTAATGCCTCAGAAAAATTTAAAACATAGGATTTTGACGCTCCATAAGCTGCAAAATATGGTGTTGGTTGATATGCTGCTACAGATGCTACATTTAGAATCTTACCAGAATTGTTTTGTTTCATATAATTTCCAAAATATCCGCATAGTTCTGTTAATGCAATAATATTAAGGTTTAGCATATTGTTTATTTTATCTAAAGAACTGTCTGTATGTTCACCATATAACCCATAGCCAGAATTATTTACAAGAATATCTATATTTAACTTCTTGCTAATTGCATAATCGAAAACATTCTTTGATTCGTGCTTTTCATATAAATCAGAAACAAAATAATCTACTTCTACTTTGTAAGTTTTCTCAAAATTTAATTTAATACTTTCTAGTTTTTCTTTATTTCTACTAACTAAAAGCAAATTATATTCTTTTTCTGCTAAAATTAATGCTATTTGGTATCCTATTCCAGATGTAGCTCCTGTTATTATTGCTGTTTTACTCATAAGTAAGTTTAGTTTTTTATATAAAAATACCTCTCTTATAAATACTTAACCTAATATATTGAGTTAAAAAAACTTAAGTTTTTTTTGCTCTTTTACTAAATTACATTCCCATATCATCGTCGCTATCTCTATTGTCGGAACGTTTTCGTTTTTTCTTATCCATATCCATCATTTTTCCAAATCGGTACGAAAAGGTTAGGTAAAATATTCTACTTTCGAAATTATATTCGAAATTTTGCTCAAAATTGGTATCATATAATTCCATTGCAAATTTTCGTGTATTAAATATATCGCTTACTTTAACACCTATTGTACCTTTATTCTTTAAGATTTTTTTGTTTAAAGCTGCATCAACATTATACATTGCCAGAATTGTACCTTGTGTGGTTTCTCTTGGAGATCTATATCTAAACGACACTTGAAGATTAGTTTTTTGAGGAAGTTTTGTGTTAGAAATAAACTTTGCATTCCAGCCTAGCGAATTACTATTTAAATCTGCATCTAAATTAGAACCATCTAAAACTGTTTGATACATATTAAAATTTGCATTAAAACTTTGCCATTTTACAGGATTCACAACTGCAATAAACTCAACACCATACGATGTTCCACTAGATAAATTCTCGTACGTAACTGTACTTATACCGTTATCATCTAAGGTTTTAACTCTTTGCACCATATTATTTATTTGCTTATAATATATAGATGAAAGTATTGTAGTTTTCTCCCATTTCTTCTCATATCCTAATTCAATTGAATTTATATACTCTGGATTTAGTTTTGGATTTCCTACACGTAAATTCAAGGGGTCTTGAAAATTCACAAAAGGATTTAACGAACGTATAGACGGACGATTTACCCTTCTACTATACGATAATTGTACAGTTTGCTTATTACTTAGTTCTTGCGACAAATGCAGACTTGGATATAATTGAAAGTAATCGTTAGTATATATTTCTTTTGTTGTGATTAAATCGAATTCTGTATAAACTTGCTCGGCTCTTAAACCTGCTGTATACGATAATTTCTTAAATTTATTAGTGTAAGTTGCATAAGCTGCGTGTATTTGCTCTTCGTAATTATATGTATTATTCATTAATGTATCTGGAGCAAAATTATCTAATATATAATCGAATGTTTCCGAAAAAAGTTCATTATCTGTTAATCTAATGTTAGTTTTATATCCAATTTCGAATCTAGAATCTTTTGATAATGCATTTACATAGTCTATACTGGTTATATATTCTTGCGAATTATTATATATATTATCTTTTTGATAAAAATAATCTGGTGTAAGTAAACTATCCAAAGCTGTATATTCATTTTCTAAATACGTTCCATTTTTCTCGCTAATACTATTTGTATATGCACCATTAATGTTTAACTCTGTATTTGGTTTTTCAAACTCTTTACGATAATCTAAAGAATAATTAAAGTTATTCCCTACTCTACCATTATCGTTATTTCTTAATACTTTTTTAGTTAGAATTTCAGTATCATCAAGATAATCATAATCAATATCATATAATCTCCATCGTTCAGAATCGTTGTACATTGCAGAAAACGAGATTGTATTTTTATCATTTATATAATAATCGAAACCTCCGTTAAGCATATGCGAGTACGAGCCTCTATAACCATCGGATAATTGATTAAGATATGATACAGAATCTGTATAAAGCTGCTTTAATGTTGACGTTCGTGTAAAGCCTCTTTTGTTGTATCTATAACTGTAATTTGCAAAAATATTAAATTTTCCGTTTCTGTGATTAATTCCTAACGAGCCATTATATTTATCGCCCGTTCCTGCGTTTAATCTAACAGTACCGTTTGTTCCTCGTAATTTATTTTTTTTTAATCTTATGTTTATTATTCCAGACATTCCTTCTGGATTATATTTTGCCGAAGGATTTGTAATTACTTCAATACTCTCTATAGAACTTGCAGGAATTTGCTCTAAAATATCAGCTCTATTCTCGCCCGATAAACCAGATGGCTTACCATCTATAAGAATTGTAACGTTTTGGCTTCCTCTTAGACTTACATTGCCATCCATATCTACATCTATAGAAGGAACATTTTCTAAAATTTCTACAACATTTCCTCCCTCGCTAGTTAGGTCTTTTTCTACATTAAAAACTTTTTTTTCTAGTGTATTCTGAAATAATGCTTTTTCGCCTTCGATCTTTACCTCGCCTAAACCTTGTACATTCGACTTTAATTTTAATGTTCCGAATTGTTTTTCTGGTGTACGAGGTGTAAGTTTTACACTATCAATAATCATTTCGGTATAACCTATAAAACTTATCTTAACTTTATACATTCCGACAGGAATTTCTGATAACGAAAAATATCCTTTTTCTGATGTTACTCCTCCAGTTACAGCTTTACCAGTACGAGCAGAAATTAAAACTATTGATGCATATTCAATAGCCGTTTTTTGAGATTTATCTATTACTCTGCCAGATATTTTACCAATCTTTGGTCGTTCCCCATTAGAATATCTGCCTTTTACTTGTTCATTTTGTGAATTTACAAAAATAACAGATACTAAATAAATTAATATTGTAAGTATATATTTTGTCATGCTAATATTTTTTTTGTTTTGTGTAAGACGAATAAAGTAGCAAAAAGTTTAATTTAAAATTTAAAAACATTTTAGGTAAACCAATACTTCTATTATTATTATTATGTTACATAGATAAAAAAACAGATTTATTTCACTACACAAAAATAGCAAATTACCCTTAGTCTAAATACTAATAATATCAATGTTATATAAATATTAAAAAAAAATTAAAAAAATAACATATGTATTAAGAATATTGTATCTTTGCGGTGTTATAAACGAATTTTAATTAACTAAATTTTAAATCATGAAAAAAATTAAATTATTTGCTTTAGCTTTATTAGCAGGAGCAATTTCATTCACATCTTGTGATAGTGACGATCCATCAGGACCAACTTTAAGTTTAACTGTTGTAAATGCTGATGCATGGTATGGTGATACTGTACAAATTAATTACAGTATTAGTTCTAATGAAAAAATTGAGACTTTAACTGCTAGTACTAATAATGCAAATGTATCATTCGATGATAATATTGTTTTAAGTGGTGATTATTCTGCTTCTGGCGAAGTTTTATTCGTAATGCCTACATCAGGACTTAATGATGGCGAATCTATTTTAGTTGGATTTGTAGCTGTTGATGCTGGTGGCGATGGGGATACAGCTTCTGAAACTGGTATTATACATATTAAACAACCAACTGCTGCAACTACTGCTTTAGCTACTGAAGTAACTACTGGTAATTTCTGGCACATTTATGGACCTAATCATGGTGCATACAATTTAGATGGTGATGCTACTGTTGGTCAAGCAGAAGATGCTGCTCTTAAATCTATGATTAATACTGACGATGTTGGTGGAGCATTCACTGGTTCTTGGGAAACAGGAAATGGTACTGAGTATGTTAAAGACAATGCTTTTGACTATGCAAATGCAACTGTAGAAGGTGCTACAACTTCTTTTGAAGCTGGAACATCTAATGGTACAGTATCTAACCCTGTAGCAAATGATATTTATATTGCTAAAAAAGGAACTACTTATTATGCAATAAAAATTACTGCTGTTAATCCTTCTGCTACAAAAGCAAATGATGGACAAATTACTTTTTCTTACAAGAAGAACTAGTATTTTTACTAAGTAAAAAAGACCGAATCAAATTGATTCGGTCTTTTTTTTGCTTATTTTTTTTGCGAATAAAAATAAT
>DAOVTE010000217.1 GCA_030627705.1 Bacteroidales bacterium | reverse complement strand
CAGTAGGACAACATTTTGTAACAATTACTGATTTTTGTAATCTACCAATTGTAGATTCTATGAATGTTTATAGTTTACCAGGTGTTTTTTCTGTTCACTCAACAATAAATAATGCTAATTGTACAGCAGCAACAAATGGTTCTGCAATTATTTTAGCACAATCTGGTATTCCGCCATATTCTTATGCGTGGTCTGCGGGTGCAACAGCAAATGATTCTGCTGCCACTAATTTATCTACAGGATATCATTATATTACAATAACTGATGGTTGTGGTTCTATTACTGATTCTGTAGAAATAGGTGTTTTATATACAAACGTAAATATTAGTTTTGCTACAACACAACTTACTTGCCCTGGAGATAGCAATGCTACAATAACAGCCGTGCCAGACGTAAGTGAGCAATTTACATATTTATGGTCTAATTCAGAAACAGGTCAATTAATTAGTTCTCTTTCGGCAGGTACATATATTTTAACTATTACAGACTTATATAATTGTTCTTACCAAGATTCTACGGTAATTACAGATCCTACAGAATTAGCAATAAGTTATTTGATTGAAGAGCTTAAATGTAATAACGATTCTAATGCAAGCGTTGCTTTAAATGCATATTACGGATTAGCACCTTACACTTATGCTTGGGCAAATGGGGATACAATTGCAACACGAAACTATTTACCTGCAGGTAAGTATTATTTTACAGTAAACGACAATTGCGGAAGTATTTCAGACACAGTTGAAATAATTGCACCTACCTCATTATCTGATTCAATAAAAGTAATAAACGAAACGGTTATGGGTAAAGCAGATGGATCTGTATACGTACTTGTTTCTGGAGGAACATCTCCTTACAATTACTATTGGTCTAACGGAGATGTAAGTAACAAGCTTACTAATTTAAGCAACGACACGTTATTCTTAGAAATTACGGATATCAATAATTGTAGCTTATACGATACAGTAATTGTGGGAGTAGATGAATTTAAATTATCTATTGTTAATGCTTTTTCTCCTAATGCAGATGGTTATAACGATGTTTGGAATATTAAATATATAGAACAATTTACTTCTTGTAAAGTCAGCGTATATAGTCAATGGGGAACTATTGTTTATTCATCGGTAGGATATACAGAACCATGGGACGGTACAAATGGTGATAATATATTGCCTTCTGGTACATACTATTATATTATAGACTTAGGAGTAGAGGATATTGATCCTTATACTGGTTCAGTTACAATTGTAAAATAAATTTAGAATCATTTTAAAATAAAAGATATGAGAAGATTAATATTATTATCGACCTTAGTTGTTTTGTTTAGTTCTGTGTTTGCACAACAAGAAACAATGCTAAGTCAATATATGTACAATCAGTACTCGATAAATCCTGCAGTAGCGGGCACAAAAGACTATATGCCTATTTCTATGGTTTATAGACGATTATGGACAGGTATAGACGATGCCCCAACTTTGCATATGGCATCTGGTCACACCTCTATTAGCGACGAGATGGCAGTAGGAGCAAAACTGTACAACTATTCTACAGGACCTAACTCTAAAACAGGCATAGAAGCTTCTTATGCATATTCATTTAAAGCGTATGGCGATGCTAAAATTTCAATTGGTATTTCTGCAGTATTAAATCAATATTATTTAGATAAATCTAAACTAAAATTTGAGGTTAATGACCCAACAATGAATACAGGATCAGAAAAACTTCTTTTACCTGATGCAAACTTTGGAGCTTATTTATTTGACAAAAATTACTATTTTGGGATAGCTTCTCATCAATTATTCGATAGAAAGGTATCATTTTTAAATGATAATTTAGAACAACGTCAAGTTAGACATTATTATATTCATGGTGGATATAATTACGAAATAAACAAAGATATTGCAATAGAGCCATCTGCAATGCTAAAAATGATAGAAGCTGGTGAACTACAAGTAGATATTAATGCAAAACTGGAGTACAAAAAAGTAGCATTTATTGGATTCTCGTATAGAACAGAAGATGCAGCAGTTGTTATGCTAGGTATTAACCAAGAAAAAATCCAATTTGGATATGCTTATGATATCACATTATCAGATCTTAAAAAATACAGTTTAGGTTCTCACGAGATTATGTTTATTTACAAAATAAAGTAAATTAATCGCAGGGCGATAGCCCAATGGGTTTAATTCCCCGACGCTTGTGTCGAATAAAAAAATAATTCCTATTTGATACCTCGTACCCTTGGATCGGGTAATTCATTTAAGCTATAAAATATTAAAGAAGCCTGTTCAATTGTGAACAGGCCTTTTTAATTATAGCAGTTATAAAACTTATACTGTTAATATGTAATTTCTTAAAAAAAAATCAATACATTTGCAAGTTCAAATAAAAAAGGAAATTTATAATAAATAATTAATCAAAAAATGCAGAATAAAGGAGCTATAAAAGTTTTCGCAATTGCTTTAGTACTTGTTAGTCTTTATCAATTATCGTTTACTTATTTTACTAAAAGTGTTGAAAGCGACGCTAAAGAATATGCAGCGGGAGATTTAGTAATAGAAAAAGCATATTTAGATTCAATTTCGGGAGAAACTGTTTTTAATTTCATTGGACTAAGAAAATATTCTTACAAAGATTGTAAAGAGCGTGAAATTAACTTAGGGCTAGACCTTAAAGGTGGGATGAACGTTACTCTTGAAGTTTCTGTTGTAGATGTAGTAAGATCATTAGCTAATTATAGCCAAGATCCAACTTTTGTTAAAGCTATTACGCTTGCAAAACAAAAGCAACAAGATAGTCAAGAAGATTTTATTGCGTTATTCGGGCAATCTTTTAACGAAATAGATGCTAATGCACAGTTAGCTTCAATATTTAATACTATAGAACTAAAAGATAGGATTAATTACAATTCTAATAACGAAGATGTTCTTAAAGTTTTAAAAGAAGAAACTGATGGAGCTATTTCTAACTCTATAAATATTATTAGATCTCGTATTGATAGGTTTGGAGTATCACAACCAAACGTGCAAGAATTAGCTACAAAAGGTAGAGTTTCTGTTGAACTTCCGGGTATTAAAGATCCAGAGCGTGTAAGAAAACTTTTACAAGGAACTGCAAGTTTAGAATTTTGGGAAACTTACGAAAACGAAGAGGTTTACCAATATCTTTTAGATGCAAACAAAAAAGTTAAAGAAATAAAAGATGCCGAAGCTGGTTTAAATCATGTTAAAGATACCACAATTGTAGAAGAAGAAATTGCTGAGGTAATTGCAGAAGACACAACAAAAACAGATGAAGCTTCTCTAATTGCAGAATTAGATAAAGATACTACTAAATCGTTAATAGAAGAGTTAGAAGAAGGTATTGATGGAGCAGATTCTACACAATCTAGAGCACAAATAGAAAAAGATTATCCTCTTTTTTCTGTATTAAGCCCTAATACAACTAGAGACGGTCAACTTATGAAAGGTTCTGCAGTTGGTATTTCTCACTTTAAAGATACAGCAGAGGTTAATAAATTATTAAAACTTAAACAAGTTAGAGCTATTTTCCCTAGAGATTTAAAATTCTTATGGACAGTGAAACCTCTAAAACATGCCGAAGATTTCTTTCAGTTAATAGCAATTAAAATTACAAATAGAGACGGAAAAGCATCTTTAGAAGGTGATGTTGTAACTAATGCTAGAGCAGAATTTGGTCAAAGCCAAGCAACAGCAGAAGTTTCTATGTCTATGAACGCAGAAGGTTCAGCAGCTTGGGCAAGATTAACTAAAGAAAATATTGGTAAACAGGTTGCTATTGTTTTAGATAATTATGTTTATTCTGCACCAGTAGTAAATCAAGAAAT
>DAOVTE010000064.1 GCA_030627705.1 Bacteroidales bacterium | reverse complement strand
CGAAAGTTGAAAAATCACATTCTTAAAAAGGCAGTAAAAAACAAGCCTTTGACAAAATGGGAGAATAGATTTAATAAATTAATTGGAAAAACAAGATTTAAAGTTGAGCGAACTTTTGGTGGAATAAAATTATGGTTTAAAGGCGGTACAGCCAGATACAGAGGGATGGAAAAAATGCATACTCAAAACTTAATGGAGGCAATATGCTACAATCTATACCGTAGTCCAGGGATAGTTGCGGCTAATTGTCAAAATTAGAGAGAAAAGGTTAAATGAAACACTATTTCACGCTAAACAAAAATAAAAAAGAAAGGGGAAATTCAAAAAAAACTCCTGAAATCAACTATATTTTTAACCTTCTGGTTTCGTAACAGTCTTAAAATACGTATTTTCTTGAATTTTAAAAAATGTTTTTAAACAGTTATTATTCTGTTAACCAAAATGTTAATGCGTTTTTAAGGTTTGACTACTTACTAAGTAAATAGAATTTATCGAACCCTGTAAATTATTAATAAATCAACATCTTGGGTGAATTTAGGAAATTGGGTATAAAACAAAAACCTCTGAAAATCAGAAGCTTTTGAAAATGTACCCAGAGTCGGGGTCGAACCGACACTCCCGAAGGAACTGGTGTTTGAGACCAGCGCGTCTACCAATTCCGCCATCTGGGCTAATAAAATTGATGCACGAAGATATTAATTGTTTTGCTATTTATCAAAGAATACAAAAAAAAGGTGTCAAAAATTTGACACCTTTTAATTTTGTTATTGTTTACTAATTATTGAACAACAATCTTTTCAACTCTAGTTTCGTTATTAGAATTTACTCTTATAAAGTAAACGCCTTTTGTAAATCTAGAAATATCAATTGTGTTTTTAGTTGATGTAAACTTATCGTTATAGATAACTTGTCCTTCAACGTTAATTATTTCAATACTAATATTATCATTAGCTTCAATAGTAAATACTCCATTATTTGGATTTGGATAAATATTAAAGTTACTAAAACTATTAGAATTAATACCTATTGAATTTGTAACGTATACAGAATCTGTAGCATCACATCCATTAGCATCTGTAGCAATAACAGAATACCATCCGTCAGCAGTTATATCTAATGTTTGCATTGTAGAACCATCATTCCATAAGTATGTATCAAAGGCTCCTGCATCTAATGTATATAAATATGGATCAACAGTTATATATAATGTATCATTTACGTTTCCGCCTAAATCAACAGTTGGTGCATAATGAACTAATTGTCCACTTACAGTATCACCAATACCATTATAATTAACCCACATGCTCCAGTCATAAGTAGCTAACGCACTGAAATCAAAAGTAACATCAAATTCGAAATACATTGAACTATTTGTTGCAAAATCAGTATTTATATAAATTGTATCCGCTACAATTGTACCACCATCAATTTGATAGAAAGCATAAATCATATCAGGTGCATAAATAGGATCAATAAGGTTATCTAAATCGAAACCAATGATTTCTGTTGCAGTCATATTACAATTATTATATGTCATACCATTAACTGGATCTGTTATAGCTAAATCATAGATTGGTAAAATTACCCAAACTGTATCAGTAGCTGAACAACCGTTAGTATCTACAGCATCAACATAATATGTTCCTGCTGTAGTAAGAGCTAATGTTTGCATTGTAGAACCATCAGACCAAGTATATAAGTCATAATTTGCACCTGCATCTAAAACAATAGTATCTGGGTGATTAGTGTATATTGTATCTTGACCTAAATCTACAACTGGTAAATAATGAGTTAATGTACCCATAGTTGTGTCGTTTCCTGTCAATAAGTCGTTATAATAACTTAAATATACAGTCCAATTATATGTTGCAATAGTTGATAAATCAGCAGTTTGATTAAAATCAAATGCTATTGTATCACCAGGAGCAATATTAGATGTAGCAATTATTGTATCTGCAACTACAGAGTTAGCATCTATTTGATAATATGCGTAAATTGTATCTCCCATAGGAACATCTAGACTACCATTATTTACAAATTCGATAGATACTGTTTCTGTTGCTGTCATATAACATTCGTTAAAATCTCCACTCATTGGATTAATAAGCTCTAGATCTGATATTGTACAAATATTATCTAAAGAACCTGGAGAAGCAAAAACTGGTAATAAGTTTATGCTATCAACATATGTTAAAGATACATTCCAGTTTGTAGCATCATTATTATCTGATGTAGCATCACAAAGAACTAATGAAGGTCCAAAGCCATCTGCTTGAGTTGGCCATGCGCCACCATCATCATAATTAACTGAATCAACTAACTCTCCCCAAGAAGTTCTTAAAGCGATATCTTCACCACCATTTGATAAACCTCCAGAATTCCATTCGCTTGCTCCAATATAGCCAAAGAAATTAGCCATTACAGTAGAGTCATAAGCTGAAACGAAATATTCGCCTGGCTGAATTACATAATTAGGAAAAATATCAACTACACCTTGCGTGAAATAAAACCCATCAATATTTACAGCATCTATACCTGCATTATATATTTCTATAAATTCAGTAGTATCTGTACCAACTTCTGGTCCATTGTAGTTAATTTCTGTTATTACGAGATCAATGGTTATTTCTTTAAAAGTAACATTGTCTATTGACATATCACCTGTATATGAAGAACCTCTTTCTCCAATAAATCTTATTCCTTGAGTTGTACTAGGAACAAAAAATTGTTTTTTTAACCAAGGATCTGAAGATGCAAGTTGCTGTTGTCCAATAATTGAATCCATAACTATCCAAGCACTTCCATCAAAAATTTCTGTATATAATTTACCCATAGTAGCACCATACATATGGTAATCAAAAGATAACTCAACATTTTGATATGTTGGTGGTATGTCAAAACAAAATTTTGTCAAAGTATCTTGTTCTCCAAGAAGACCATAACTTGTTTCCAAATAGATATAAGCTCCAGAACCACCTGTAGGGCCTAATGGACCTGTAGTAGAAGAACTTGTATTAGCTATTTCTGCTTTCCAAACTAATCCACTAGCATTAGAACCAATCCAACTAGTTGCGATATTACCAAATGACCCATCGGTATTTGCATCAAAATCTTCAACAAACGGCAATGTAGAGACTATAGCATTTGAAAAACTATAAACAGCAGATGTATCATTAGCTGCAGATTGATCTCCAACTACAGTAACAGTAGCTATAATATTGTAAAGTCCTGATGCTGTAAAGTCTGCTAATGTTAAAAAAGTGTATGAAAGTGTATCTCCTGAAATCAATGTTGTTGTTATTGCCTCTGGAGTGGAAAATGTAAGACCATTATTCAAAGAGTAAGAAACGGCATATGAACTTTGCGTAGTCACCCCTTGATTAATAATATTTACTCTTATTGTATCTAATGTCATTCCACAATAAAATAAAGGTCCTTGAACATTTTTAGCTGCTAGATCAATATTAAAAGGTGTATATTCATCAGCACCTATATCTGGTGTTAAAGCATCTCTGCTATCACCATCAATATCATCAGTTACCGAAGCAATAGGAGTACCCAAATTGTTCATTGGAATATTACTTGTATGAAGATCGTCAAGTGCGCTGAAGGCAGGATTTATACTAACAGAGTTAAGTCCTAATCCAATTGAAGCTGCTTGCCAATCTGTTAATGTAGTTTTATATCCTACATAATATGCAAGGTATGTACCATTAGAATATAAATTATTATTATCACATTCTGTTACTTTAGCAGGGAAATATGCACCACCCATATAGAAAGCATAACCATTACCATAATTAACAAAAATATTATTTTTTAGCTTAATATTCTCAAATAAAGTAGAAGTTGTAGAACCATTAACATAAATTGCTCTACTAGAGGTTCCGCCACCTGCAATACTAACACTATTATGGTAAAAATATACATTTTTTCCATAGTAAGAATAAATACCATAAGAACTACCTGTAGCACTTGCATTGGTTTGAGAAATCATATTATTGTAAATCATAATTGGGTTATTGGCCGAAGAACCTTCATTGTAGTACACATATAAACCATAACCTCCAGAGGTACCATTCATCTTAATTTCATTATAAGAAATCTCGGTTCCTGCATAGTTGCGGTATACATAAATACCATAAGGACTAGAGTTAGTTCCTCCATCTGAGATAAAGTTACCGCTAATTAGAGAACTATCTGCATAATAATTATTTATACCATAATAACGATAGTCCGTAATACTATTATTTGTTATTACATTTCGTTCTAATAGATTAGTTGAATTACCATTTAATCTAATACCATAATATCCACCAATAATTGTATTATTATTAAGTGTTAGATAGTTTGCTGTATTTCCACCAGAAGCAGAAGATGTCTTAGAAGTTGAAGCAAGAATACCATTATGATAAGACGATGTTGAAATAATAGTTTGTAAAATACTATTTTCTATAGTTACCGAATCGGCAGCATTCATTAAACGAACACAACAACCATAAGCGGCTCCTGCTTGAATTTCGAATTTTACACTGTCTATTGTAAGATATTTTGTTCCGTCTAAACGAAGAATATCTCTGTCGCCAGAAGTAGGCGAAGCTGTAAATACAGTTTGGTCTCCCAAACCAGTAATAGTAATAGTATTTATAGGTGACGATCCTGCGATAAAACCTAATTCAACTTGGCCGAAATATGTTCCCGCATTAACAGTAATAGTAACAGGGCCTGCTACACCACATGTGTTTAAAGCAGTTGCCATTTGCACCAAATCAGAAAAATCGTCTGTTGCACCCGTACCAATAGTGTAAGCTCCTGCTAGTGGGCTACAAATAAGTGGGCTATAAAATAAAGTATCATTACTAGGATTTGCATCGCCAACATTATTTACAAATGCAACACAATTATAAAACCCTGATGTTACCATATTAGCCGTTGTAGTAAATGTATATGTTAATGTATCACCTGAAGCTAACGTATCATTATAAGTTTCGGTAATAAAAGTTGTTCCACCATCGATAGAATACGCAATATTAAATGTATCCTGATCTACTGTTCCAAAATTAAATACCTTTACCGCTATTGATGCAGTTGCGCTAGGCGAAGCTCCATTAGATGGGGTCTCCCAAGATAAAAGACTTAAATCATTAGGCGAAGGGCAAGTAGCAACAATTGCTGTAGATATCCCAGATGGAGTAACTGCTCCTATTCCGTCCGATGCAATTACAGTACCACCAGCATCTTTAATAACGTAAGAATTCTCACTAGACCAACTTCCTGCTGTGTAAGAAGTTGTAATTAAATCTCCAGAATTTACAGTAAATGTGTAAATTGCAGGACCATATCCTGACGCAACAGTTGCGCCAGTAACTACTGCCGTACCATTCACGTTCACGGTTAAAAGTCCTCCATTCCAGCCATCACCATAAGAATCGCTCAACTCAACTGAGAATGTGCAAGCCAATGATGAAAAACTAAACGAAAGAATTAGGCTTATGATTAAGCCAAATCGAATAATTGTGTTTTTTGTTTTCATAAATCAATTTTTAATTAGAAATAATTTAATATAATTTAACATAAAATAATTTGTACTATAACCCACAAAAAAACCTCAAGTGAGTCATTTTCAGTCTGAACCATATAGTGGACTAACCAAACTAAGAACGCAAATATATTAAATTAATTTAAAAAAACAGGAAATGGTCTATTTTTTTTTAGGACAAACACAAGCTTTCTTTATGAAATCCTTTTTAAACTTTTATAAGCTTTGTGCAACAACTAGTTACAATACCCTAGTTGTTACGTAAAGAGTAATAATAAACAATAAATTCTCATAAACATGCAATAAAAACATATAGTATTTTAACTAGCTAATAATCGTCATAAAAAGCATGAATTTGTCCTGCAAGTTCAAATATAATATCTAACAAATCCTTTAGTTGATTTGTTATTATTTTAAAACAACCTAAATTTATTTAAGTCTACCCTTTCGCTTTCGTGAATTTCAATTCTTTTTGGCATTGCAAACGCTTTTGCTTTTATATAACCATCTAATTTGATATTTATGCTACGTTTCATTAACGAAGCAAATAATGTTGTAGACCCTTTTAATAATTTAGAGAATTCTGTTTTTATCTCAAAATCATAAGTATTATCTGAATTTGCTGGTATTGTAATATTTTGTAACTTTCTAATTTTACCTATTTTTTTATCTTCAACAGATACGTCTATATCTACATCGGTAATTTTAAACTTGAAATTATTTTCGTTCTTAATAGGGATTTTCACAATTATTGTAACAGATTCTTTTGTGAGATTTTTTAGACTTACACCTTCTACATCGCCAACTGTAATTGGCTTTAAACTGCATGATGATAAGAGAATAACAAGGCTAAATATTGATAGAATACCTTTCATTATTTTTTATTATTTTGTTCTTCAAACATTCTAATTAATTCTTCGGGAGACATTCCTAAATTTTTAATTAATACTTTGGCATCGTCGGCAAACTCGTGATTTGGATATTTTTCTAAAAAAATATTATATGCTATTCTTGCATTATCTACATCTTCTAGAACATTCTCGTAAACAAAACCTTTTAAAAAATAGCTATACGATAATTTATCGAAATCAGGATATTTATCTATTACTAAATTGTAATACAAAATTGCTTGTGTCCCTATTTGTAAAGCCTGTGCAAGCTCTGCTGCTTTAAATAAGTATTTGGCAGATAATGAATCTTGAGGATAGTTTTCTGCAAAATTTGCGTATTCTAACATTGTAGTTTTAGCTAATTTTTTATCTATTTTCAAAATGGAATCGTTCATTAACCTAGCTTCCATATTATTTAGCTTTTCTCTATCAATGTCTATTTTAGATTTTTCGACAATTGTATTACAAGAGAATATTATTGTGCTGATAAGTAAAAGGTATATGTATTTCATAATAATTATTTGTTGATAATAAATTTGTATCCTACGCTAATTTTATTTTTAGATATTGCTGTTAATCTTGATTTTAGAAGTTTTCTTCGTAATGGAGTAAGTCTATCGGTAAATAGGATTCCATCTAAATGGTCGTATTCGTGTTGTATGATTCTAGCTTGCATTCCCTCGAACCATTCCTCGTGATGCTCCCAATTTTCGTCGAAATAAGACATCAAAAATCTAGGTTTACGTTTAACTTCCTCTCTAATATCAGGTAAACTAAGGCAGCCCTCGTTAAATGACCATTCTTTGCCTTCTTCTTCAATTATTTGAGCGTTAATAAATATTTTATGAAAACCATCTACTTCGGGATAATCCTCGGCTAGAGGTGTGCCATCGATAATAAATAATCTAATAGATTTATTTATTTGAGGAGCAGCTAATCCTACACCATCTGATTTGTACATTGAGTCTTCTATAGATTCTATAAGATTATTTAAGTTTGGGTAATCTTTGTCTATTTCTTTTGCGACTTTTCGTAATACTGGATTTCCGTATATTGCTATTGGTAACATTATTATTTTTTTTGTTGTAAATATGTTTGTAAAATAATTGTTGCTGAAATTTTATCTACAAGCCCCTTGTCTTGCCTTGCTTTTTTTCTTAATCCACCATCTATCATTGTTTGTTTTGCGATTTTAGATGTAAATCTTTCATCAATAAAGACAAATGGTATTTCTGGAAAAAGCTTTTTTAATCTATTTGTAAAGGGAATTATATATTTCATAGATTCAGAATCGGTATTATTCATTTGCTTTGCGTATCCTACAACGAAAACATCTACCTTTTCTTTTTCTGTATATTCCTTTAAAAAATCAAAAATATCTTTACTATGAATAGTAGTCAAGCCACTTGCAATGATTTGCAAAGTATCAGTTACAGCAATTCCAACTCTTTTTCTACCATAATCAATAGATAAAACTCTTCCCATAATTATCGCAAAATTAACTATTAAGAACTAATTTACAAAATTATTAATTTTAGATATTTTATTTATTGTATGATTTATTAGAAGAAATTACTTTAATAATAAAAGTTTTTGCCTATTTTTATGAAAATTAATAATTTTTAAATCTAAATTGCTCATTATGAAAAAGGTTGGTTTTCTGCTTTTATTAACATCTATATTATTATTTAATTCATGTAACAATAATATTGTTCTGAAAGAATTTCATTCTATTTCTAATTTACTTTGGGATAAATCAGATAAAGTGGTGTATAAAGTAAATATTAGCGATAGCTTAAATTACAATATTATTTTTCCATTTAGATATGTTTATGAAAATCCTTATAAAACAGTAAGCATAAATATAGGTATAGAATCTCCATCTGGAAATCAAGAAACTATTGTACACGAATTTGACATAATGGATGATTCTAATATGTATATTGGTGCTGGTGCAGGAGATATCTGGGATTTAGAAACAAATATTAAAGAAAACTATAAATTTCCAGAGAGTGGAGAATATACATTTACAATATGGCATAATATGCCTCAAGAAAAATTTCCGTTTGTTATGGAGGTTGGTTTAATTATTGAATTATCAGAAAAGTAATATATTATTTTTATTTAAGTTTATATAAAGATTACATTAACAAATAAAATCTAAAGTTATAATGAAGATAAAATATTTCTTGTTAGGAATAATATTTAGCTTAATAATTTCTTGTGATAGTAATTCAGAATTCATTAATTCTGATAATATCAATAATTTTGGTGGTGTTTTAAATGTATCGTTAAGCACACCTGCAAATACAATTGTTCCTGCATACTTAAATGACATATCCTCTTCGCAAATAAGCTCACAGGTTTTTGAGGGGCTTATCAAATTTAATTCTAAGAACTTATCTATAGAAAAAGGCATTGTTAATAACTGGACAGTTGACAAATCTGGTTTGGTGTATACTTTTACATTAAACTACAATGTATTTTTTCACGATGATATTTGTTTTACAGAGGGAAAAGGAAGAAATGTTACATCAGAAGATGTAAAATATACTATATATTTATTAACTACAAAGAATGTTGATAATAAGAATTCTTTTATTACAATAGACAATATTAAGGGTGCAAAAGAATACTACGAAGCATCTGCAAAAGGAACTCCAGATTTTGATATAGAAGGTTTTAAGATTATAGATAATTATAGCTTCGAGATAACGTTAATAAAACAAGGATTTCCATTAATAGGGTTTTTAGCTAGTGCAGAAACTGCTATTGTTCCTAAAGAAGGTATAGAAATGTACGGCAAGAACAATGTTATAGGTTGTGGTCCATTTAGAGTTATAACACTAAACGCCAACGAACCAATTGTTCTAGCACGAAATAATAGATATTTTAAAACAGATAAAAAAGGAAACTTCTTGCCTTATATGGATACAATTATTGTTAGTCATGTTAGATCATCTAAATCCCAATTAGACCGTTTGAAAAAAGGTGATTTGGATATTGTATATGGTATAAATAATTATGAGGCTACAGAATTTCTGAAAGATAATATTATAAATTTTGAGTCTAAAAATCCTAAATACAAAGCTGAATTATCTAAAATATTTACGAACGATTCGCTACAAAATATTATGAACACTAATATTGAAGGGTTTTATACAAATAAGCATAGATACCTAGATTTTTCATTAGTGTATTATAAAAAGCAATCCGCACTTTCTGTTAGATAATACCAAATAAAATCTAAAACTGCCAATAAAAAATTTATTTTTTTGCTGCCTTATTTGCTTTTTTAATAAATTGCTCTAATGCCATTGTCATTGATGGAGCCTTTGGCATAGGTGCAGAAATATCTAATCGAAATCCTTCATCGGCTACTGCTTGAGCAGTTGTTGGACCAAAAGAAGCTATAACTGTATCGTTTTGTTTAAAGTTAGGAAAATTCTGAGATAAAGATTTAATGCCCGAAGGACTAAAAAATACAAGTATATCATAATCTACATTCGATAAATCAGATAAGTCGCTACTAACTGTTCTATATAATACTGCTTTCGAAAAATTAATATTATTTTTTTCTAATAATGTAGTTGCTTCTTGCTTGTGTATATCAGAAACTGGAAGTAGAAATTTTTCACCTTCGTGCTTATTAATAATATCCATCAACTCTTCAAACCTTCTATTACCATAAAATATCTTTCTTTTACGATAAACAATGTATTTTTGTAAGTAGAAAGCTGTAGACTCCGAAACACAAAAATATTTCATTGTATTTGGAATGGTAACTCTAAGCTCATTTGCTATTCTAAAGAAATGATCAATTGCTGTTCTACTCGTAAAAATAACAGCAGTATGATCTGGAATACTTATTCTTGTTTGTCTAAACTCCTTTGCAGAAATAGCCTCTACTTGTATAAAAGGTCTGAAATCTATCTTTAGATTATACTTTTTAGCTAAATCAAAATAAGGTGACTTTTCTGCTTCTGGCTTTGGTTGAGAAACTAAAATACTTTTGACTTTCAATTTTCTAAGTTTTTATATTATCAATTATTACCTTCTTTATTACTCGTAAATAAACTTTACAAATGCTAAAACTGGTAAAATTTCTAGCGCACAAAGATACAAAATCAAATATACAATAGGAAATTTAATGTTAATTGCTATAAAAATACTTTTTAACAACTTTACAATAAATAGTATGCTAGCTAAAATAATTGTAGATTCTACCATAAATATCGCAATATTAGCATCAATAAACGGAAGAATAATGTTAATTGGCATTAATATTATCCCAAAAACTTTATTATAAATAAACGTTCCAAAGTAATATTCGCCAACCTTTTTACTTATTCCAAATATGTTTCCTAAAAACTTATAAAACAAGAACTTTATCAGATATAATATAAGCAATAACAAAATAAAAATCAAGAATAAAACTATATTATTTATTTGTAAATTAATATTTAATATCTCAATCATAAGAACAATAAACAACGATGTGTTTAGTATAAACAATATAAATGTTGCAATATTTATTTGTTTTATTAATACACTAGTTTGAACAAATAATCTTTGAGTAACCGAAGAATTATACATTGCTTGCAGGTACATCCCTATAGATTTCTTATAATGAAGATTTATCCATGCAAACAGTAATGTTATAATTATTAAAATAATAACATAAAACTCTTTTCTGGGTTGTTTATCTTGCGTAAGTTGTTTTGCATTTTTAATAGTCTCTTGAGCGTTAAAAGTTTTATCTTCAGGTAAATTTGCTTTATTAGCATCTTTATTATTGCTAATAACGTTATATACAGGTAGAGATTCTAAAAAGTTAACTTTAAAGTTAAAATCATAAATTGTATCAATATAAATAAAAGCTATAGAGTCAATATTAATAGAATCTATTGTGATGGAATCTTTAACTAATTTTAGTTTTGCTAAGGAGTATGCTCTTATTCTTTTTTTTCTTTTTTCTTCGGTTACTTTACTTACAATAGAGTCGTTAACAGAGTTAGTAGAAATAAATAATTCTTCTTGATACATAAACGAAGAAAAATCATTTGTTTGAGTATCTTCTACAGTTTGAACTACAGAGTCTGGTATTTGAGGATTAAGTTTTACATCAGCTATTGATTGCTTAAATAGGATAATAAAAAATAATAATATAAGTTTATGCATATACCTCATTCTACAAAATTAAGAGTATTTTATCAAAATCTACTTACCTCCAGAGAAAATTTCTTCTACATTCTTATATTTAAACAATTTTTATTGCTAAAAAAGCTTCTAAGCCAGTGTTGACAAAGGCTTTATGATTATTTCAAGATTTTGGGGTGTCAAACTTAGCAAGGATGCAAAAAAAATGGATACCAGTTGGTATCCATTTTCTTAAATAAACACTAATTAATATTATTCGTAAACTACTGAGTTTTCCCAAATTCCATGAAGATTACATCCTATCTTAACTTTTACAGTATCTCCTTTATTAATTTTTATATTAAAAGGACCAAAAGTTGAATTGTTATTATTACTATACATAGATTCAACAATAACTTTAGTCTCCTTGCTATCTACTTTAACATTAACAAAATCAATCCAATGATCTGTGATGTTAGGATGAACTATTCCATTTGAACCAATACTAATTTGCAAATCAATTGTTCCATCTTCTTTAGGTTCACTAAAAGTAATTTCTGGGGTATGTTTTAATTCAAAGTCTGTTGGACTTGCAGCATCAACAAAAGTCATAATATTTCTATTCACAACAAGTTCATTAATATTATCCGAAGTATTATCTTCAGTTATTACTGATACAATATTATCATTATCAACTATAACAGAAATGCCTTTTGTTAATTCAATATTTTTTATTCCAGTATCCGAACCAGATAAATTTATTGCAATACTCGGAGCAATAACTAAAGCAACAACAGACATTAATTTTAATAGAATATTTAATGATGGACCAGAAGTATCTTTAAAAGGATCTCCAACAGTATCACCAACTACAGCAGCAGTATGAACATCTGAACCTTTACCGTATTTCTTACCATCAATTTCTACACCTTCTTCTACCATTTTCTTAGCGTTATCCCAAGCACCACCAGCATTAGACTGGAAGATAGCCATAAGAACACCCGAAACAGTTACTCCAGCTAATAAACCACCTAACATTTCTGCTCCACCTAAGAAACCAACTGCAACAGGAGTTACAATAGCTAATAAACCAGGTAAAACCATCTCTTTAATAGATGCTTTTGTAGAGATATCAACACATTTATCGTATTCAGCTACACCATCAGCAGCATCGAAAATTGCTCTTTCTTCTGGAGTTGCTTTTGAGATATCAGCATCATATTTTTTCATAACTTCTAAAGCTGCTTTTAATGCAGGAATTTCTTTAAACTGACGACGAACTTCTTGAATCATTGCCATTGCAGCACGTCCTACAGCATTCATAGAAAGCGCTGAGAAAACGAATGGTAACATACCACCCACAAATAAGCCAGCCATTACAGTAGATTTAGCAATGTCGATAGATGTGATGTTTGCTTGTTGCATAAAAGCAGAGAATAAAGCTAAAGCTGTTAAAGCAGCAGAAGCAATAGCAAAACCTTTTCCGATAGCAGCAGTTGTATTTCCTACAGCGTCTAATTTATCAGTTCTTTCACGAACTTCTTTTGGTAATTCTGCCATTTCTGCAATACCACCAGCATTATCTGAAATTGGACCATAAGCATCAACTGCTAATTGAATTCCTGTGTTTGCTAGCATACCAACGGCTGCAATAGCAATACCATATAATCCGGCAAATTCGAAGGATAGAACAATT
>DAOVTE010000020.1 GCA_030627705.1 Bacteroidales bacterium | reverse complement strand
TCTACTATCATAAATCCTTGCACCAAAGTCTAACTTGCTTCCTGTTACGCCATCCCACTCATCATCCTTTTCCATGCCATTAAAGCCGAACCTATAATCACCCATTGCAAATAGTTTAGTTGGCTAAAACTTCGATAGCATCTTTTACTGAAACTTTTTTCCCGTTATTATAGGCTGTAATAAATGCATCAGGGATACCTTCGTTTATTAGTATTTCTTTCATACTTAGAGCACCACTATATTCTTTAAAGTTACCTACCGAATATATTGTATAACCATTCTCGTTTTTATATGTGTCTAGCTCGTTTAGTCTAGATGCCGAAATAAGTGCCGTAACCTCTGATAAAGGAATATTTTCTCTATATGCACCAATTTGTACTTTAAACACAATGCTTGCATTTTGGGTATTTACAATTGGTTTTTTTGTAGGTTTTTGCTCTGGTAATTTTATATCGCTAGTGCTTGCAAATTTTGTATTTTCTGCTATTAGTTTTGTTATATCATAATTAGATAGTTTTCTGCCTTTGTAATATGCTGTAACAAAAGCATCTGCTATGCCTAGTTTTGCTATTCTATTTTTCTCTAATACTGCTTTGCTTTTGTTATCGAAAATACCTGTTGTGTATCTAATAAATCCGTATTCTGTTTTTTCTTCGTAAATAGGTTTAATATTATATAATCTGCTATGTGCAATAGGCTTTTTATATACTCCAATTTGCACTGTGTAGAATAAACCATCTACTGTATTTACATTAATAGCTTCTACAATTTTTGTATTTTCTGTTTGCTCTGGTAAATATGTGTTTTGGTTAGATGCTGTTGTGTTATTTCTAACCCTGCTTTTTAGTTGATTAACTTCTGCTTGTGCTAGAATCTTATATTCGTTTGATGATGAGTTTACGATATTTCGTGCTTTATAGATAGGCACTCGCTTACCGTCTTTATATGCTACAATAAACGCATCTTTATATCCCATTGTTTTAACTTCTGATAATGCAACTCTACTACCTTCTAGTGTTTTAAATAACCCTACTAGGTATTTTGTGAATGCGCTTCCTTGAAGCTTTTCGCCTGTTACAGGGTTTAAACCATTAAAAGCATCTTGTCTGATTTTTGTTTTAAATGCTCCTATCTGAATTTTGAATATTATTCCACCAGGTAAACTAATATTCATAGGAATTGGGTTGCTTTTTGAATATGCTGGCACTGGTAAAATGGAATATTTTAATTCGGTAATATTTGTATTTTTAGTTTTGGCTATTGTTTCGTTATTTTCTGCTTTTGTTTCATCTTTTGGTTCAATCTTCGTTTCAGTTTCTGTATTATCTGAAAGATATTCTGTATTTTCGGTCCAAGGCATTACTTTAATATTTAATTGTTCGATTGGCATAGAAACCTTACCGCTATCTATACAACTGAATAAGCCTTCTATCTTGAAATCGCCTTCAATTGTTTTGTCTGTTGTTACGTTGTAGCTAAAATTAATTCCATCTTTTGGAAAGTTTATCCAAAAGAATTTAGCTTTTTGATTTTCGAAGGTATAATTGCTGCCACCCAAATCTAATCCCTTGGCAGTGAAACCTGTTGGTAATTTGTGTTGAAATCTTGCAAAATTATCTGCTCCAATATTATTTTTTATTGTAATGCTTACAGTAAACTCGTCGCCAGCTTTAATAATATCTGGTGCGTCTATTTTTACAGAAATGTTATCATACGATTCATTTATTTCTGTGCTTTTTGATGCATTGCTAGCTTGTGCAATATTTTTTTCTGTTTTAGTACTTTCTGTTTCGTCTGCTATTGTTGAGCTTTCTTCATTAGATTTATTTGTTGCATTATTCGTTTCTGCCAATAGTGTTGTGTACTCTTCGTTTGTTTGTAGATTTGAATATAAAACTATAGCTTTTTCGTATGCTTCTATTGATTTTATTTCTAGTTCGCTTGCTTTAATTAAGGATTCTAATGCACGTTTTGGGTTATCTGTAAACATTGCTTTTTCTCTTAATGCTTCGGCTTTAGAAAAATCTTTTTGTGCATCGTTTACTAGTGTTTTT
Organism: Bacteroidales bacterium; assembly: GCA_030627705.1. Classification (GTDB taxonomy): domain Bacteria; phylum Bacteroidota; class Bacteroidia; order Bacteroidales; family JAFGXI01; genus DAOVTE01. Next base: position 18,636 of record DAOVTE010000020.1, on the reverse strand, counting down.
GCTTGTTTAGTTTGTTCGGTTTTTTCTTTAGGGATAATATTTTTTATATTTTTTCGATAGATATCGTATTTAGTGCCATTAATATTTTCTTGATTTTCATCTATTAAAAATAGCAGGTCGTTCTTTTGTTCGTTTAAATCTTTTATTTTGTATTTAGCATTGTTTTTTTCTGTTGTGTTTATTGCATTATCCATAATGAACTGAACATCTGTAATTTCTTTTTCAATATTACTTACTTCTATAATATTTGCATTTACAATTTCTTGATCAGTATCAGCACGCTTTAGATGTTTTAAATCTTTCTTTTTTAAACCTAATTCTCTTATTAATAATTCTGCTTTTAGTTTTTCTAGTTCTTCAATATCTCTTGTGATAGTTGTGGTTTCTGCAATGTTTGTTTCTGAACTGTTATTTTTATCAGCAATATCGCTTTCTGTAGATGGTGTGTAAGTATTTAGTAGGTATTTTTGCTTTTGTAATGCTATTTTTTCTAAGATTACGGCTTTTTCAATTTCTTGCTGTTTTGTTTTTGTGTCATAGTTATTACTATTAGAACGTATTGTTTGAGCTTTTTCGAAATACGTGTTAGCTTCGTTTTCTGTATTTGATGTCGATAAGTTAGTGCTTTGCTTTTTGTTTTCGTTTAATAGTTCAGACATTAAAGTAAATTCGTATTTGTTCTTTTCGGCAATTGTATTGCTGTATGTTGAATAAACCTCTGCTTTTTGTGTATTTAAACTTGCAAGTTTTGTTTCTAATTTATTTGCAGATTTTTCCGATATACTTTCATCTGATAATTCTATTTCTGCTAATAGAATATCTTTCTCTAATTCGTGTAACTCACTTTCTAAGCTTTCTATTTCTTCGCTCTTGTAGTCTATTTCTTCTGTTGTTTCTATTTGACTTTCAGTTAAACTAGCATTATTTTTAATCTCTAAATCTGATGTAATTAGAGTATTATTGTCATTAATGCTTAGTTCTTTTATCTGGTTATCAGACTCGGTTATTATTTTGTTTAGTGTTGATGTATTTTCTGCTAAAAGCTTATCTAGATTTTTATTTTCTAGTATTAATTTGTCAATTTCGGCTGTAATTACTTTTATGTCACTTTTGTTTTTGCGCTCGTTTATATTTTTTTCAAGAATTTCAATTTTATTATTATTTTCGGCTAGCTTATTTTCGTAATAAATTTTATTTAAAAACGAATTATCATATTCTGCTATAAGTTCTGGTTTTGGAGTTTTGTTAATAGAAATAGAATTATCATTTGCGTCTATATTGCTTTCTGTTATGTTGCTTGCTAATAAATTGATTTCTTTTTCTTTTGCATTTTTGAACTGGCTATCAGACTGAGCTCTTTTTATTTCGGCTAGTTCGTATAAATCACCTATTTCGTCTAATAAAGTTGCTTTTTCATTTTCGTTGTTAATGTTTGCTAATAAATCTTGTTTTTGCTTGGCTTTAGATGATAATGAATCTGATATTTGCTTATTGTTGCTAGCTTGCAAATACAATTTATCTATATCTGCTTTTATTGTTTTTTGCTTGTATTCTTGTTTTTCTGTTAATTTAGTATTTTGTTTATCAATTTGATTATTAGTTGTAGCTTCCGTTTTAGTTTCGGTTTCTATGTTTTCTGCTAAATTGTTTTCAGCTACTGTATTTGTGTTTTCTGTATTTTGATTAACATTTGTATCGGCTTTATCCTCTGTTTCTGTGTTATTAGCTAAACTGTTTTCTGTTTTTGGGTTTTCTGTATTTTGTTTATCAGTTTGATTATTAGTTGTAGCTTCTGTTTTAATCTCCGATTTTATGTTCTCTGCTAAATTGTTTTCAGCTCCTATTTTTGTGTTTTCAGTATTCTGATTAATATTTGTATCTGGTTCTGTTTCTTCAGTATTTTGTTTATTAGTTTGATTATTAGTTATTGCTTCTGTTTTAGTCTCAATTTTTGTGTTTTCCGCTAAAATATTTTCATTATAATTGTTTTCGTAATTTACTAAATCTTGAGATTGATTATTTACTTCTGTTACAATATTATTGGCAATAATTTCAGCAGATTTTTCATCATAATTTATTTCATTGTCATAAATCATTTGCTTTAAAGCATCTTTATCAATTTTGTTATATTCTTCTGTAATAATTGCAATATCACCTGTGGTTTCGTCAAACATTATTTCTAATTCTTCTAAATAAGAAATTTCTGTACTTAAGTCAGCAATGTTTTGTTTGGTACCCTCAATGTCTTTTATAATTTTATTGTTTAGCAATATGATGTCATCATATTCACTATTTACTGAATTTATTTCTTTTTGTAGTTCGCTTTTCTTTGCAGGGTCGTTCTCTATTATAATTTCTTGTTTTAAAATTATTTTCTCTGCAGATAAATTTTTAAGATCTTTTTTAAGATCTTTTTGTTTGCTTATATTGTCATTCAATAAATTATTTTCTCTGTTTAAGGCTGCTTTTCTATTTTCTTTTTCACCTTCTACCGATGTGTATTTACCTTGAGCTCTGTTTAGAGCATCTCGGCTTGTATTTATTTCTTTAATTAGTTCTTCTTTAGTTGCTGAAGAATATTGAAGTTTATCGGCGAGTTGTACGGTTTTTTCTACTTCTTTTAGTTTTTCATTTGCTGTATTCTCAATATTACTAGCCAAATTATATGCAACAACAGATTCTTTTTCTAATTGCATTAATTCTTTTTCTACTTCTTTTTTATTTTTAAATAAATTGTCTTTTTCGCTACCATTTGTTAAATTGTCAATTCTGCTATTAATATTGTCTAGTTCATTCTTTTTTTCGATTGCTCTATTGTTAGTTTTGTTTGCAAGCAAGTATGCAAAAGATACATCTTTTTTAGTTTCTTCGGCTTTTTGTTTAATAGCTAGAGCGTCACTTTTTACAAAGGTTTTCAATTCTTCTTCAGAGAAATTATTGTTATTTTCTAACTTTTCGAAATTATACGAATGAGATGTTTTTGATGGAGTATAGTCTTTAGATGATAATATTTTTTTATCATCAATATTTTTCAAGGTTTCATTAAATACAATAATAGATTTTTCGGCTTTTGTTATATCTGCAAGTGGAGATATGTCTAATAATGCTTTTCGTTTTATCACCTCAAAATCGTCAATTTCTATTAATACTGGATTCTTATCTACAATAATTTTATATACAGATATTTCTTTATTGTATGTTTCTCTACTAGATGCAAAATATGCATAATCTTCATCTTTATCTGTAATGTATAAAATGTCGTTATATGGCGAATTAATAGGGAAATTCATATTTATTGCTTCTGACCATTTTTGCTCAGTGCTATCGTATTCTGTTTTAAAAATATCGTAACCACCCATACTGTTTCTGCCTTTAGAGCTAAAGAATAATGTTTTTCCATTCTGATGAATAAAGGGATAGTCCTCATCGGAATTAGTATTTATTTCTACTCCTAATTTTATGGGCTCTGACCAAGAACCATCTTCTAATTTTGTTTTTTGATATATGTCTAAACTATTTTTCTTACTGCTTCCGTAGCTTGAAAAGAAAACAGTTTCGGTTTTAGAGGGTAAAAACATAATAGATTTTGGAAGTTTCTTTTTATCCAATTTTGTTTTAAACTCTTCGGGTTTAATAATAATTTTCCCACCAAAATCATCTAAGTTATATGAATAATAAAACTTCTTAATGTCAATTTTCTTATTCTCTGTTACCACTAAATCATTTATTAGTTTAATTAGCTCGTTTCCGTTCTCACATTCCTTAATTTTTTTATCTACGGGATAATTTTTTAATTCGCTAGCTAGTGCACCTCGTTTAAATACCGAGTATTTTTTAATTGCTTTGTTAAAATCGTAAGATTGGTGATATGCAACACCCAAATAATAGTTTATTACAGGATTGCTACTTTTGTCTGATGCGTATTTTAAATATTGAATAGCTTTATTTAGTTCTTTGTTTACTTCTACTAAACATGCTCCATATCCATAATTATAATCAGCTTTTTTTGGATATAAACTTAGTAATTGAGAGAAAATTGGTAATGCCTCGTTAAATTCTTTTTCAAAGAACAATTCATATGCATTATCTTCTAATTCTAGTTCTTTATCAGAAAGGCTTTGCGCAAATATACTTACTGGCAGTAGTAACAATATAGATATTGTACATATATAAGTTTTAATATTCATTCGTTTGCTTTTTCAAAGTTTTAAAAGTCTAAAATACACTAAAGTTCTGTTACACATAAATATTTTTGATTCTATTTTTTATAATAATTTTATTATATTAAATAACAAAGCTATTTATGCATTATTTAACTATGTGTTATGTTGATTGTGTAAATTTATATCAAAAAAAATGCATATAGTTTTATATATAATAAAAAAACCATATATTTGCAGTCTGAAAAAAATTGATAATTAATTGACAATAAAATAAATAAACAATTATGACAAAAGCAGATATTGTAAACGAGATTTGTAAAAATACAGGAATTGAAAAGATATTAGTTCAAAAAACAGTTGAATCATTTATGGATTCTGTAAAAACTTCTATTATTAGTGGCAACAATGTATATCTCAGAGGGTTTGGTAGCTTTATTATTAAGAAAAGAGCTACAAAAACTGCTAGAAACATCTCTAAAAATACTACTATTGTAATACCTGAGCATAATATTCCTGCTTTCAAACCTGCTAAAAGTTTTCTTGGAGAAGTAAAAGAAAACGTAACTAAATAAATTATAATCTTTTAAAAATCTGTATTATGCCAAGTGGTAAAAAAAGAAAAGGCTCTAAAATGTCTACACACAAGAGAAAAAAACGTCTTAGAAAAAATAGACATAAGAAAAAGAAATAATTAATATTTCTTAATAAAATTAGTACAAACCTGTAGAGATTCTATGGGTTTGTTTTTTTTTATATACCTTTGCTAATATAAATGTTTTACTTTATTAAAACTTAATAAAGCGTATTCCCTAAAATATAGTCAATAAATATTGTGTTTTAGGTTTATAATAAACAGAAAATAATTTAGCTTTAAGCAAAAGAATATATTAAGAAATTATGCTCAAATATAAAAAGAGCAGAACTGCTATAACAATAGTGGTAAAAACATATTTTAAATGAATAATATAAGCAAAGAACTTATAATTAATGTAACATCTAAAGAAATATTAATAGCATTATTAAAGAATAAACGACTAGAAGAATTATACAGAGAAAAAAATAATCTGAGATTTTCAGTAGGTGACATACATATTGGTAAAGTAAAAAAAATAATGCCTGGTTTAAACGCCGCTTTTGTAGATGTTGGATATGAAAAAGATGCATTCTTACACTATCTGGACTTAGGACAGAACGTGTTATCATTACATAAGTATTTTAACAAAACTATCAAAGAAAAGAAGTATACAAATACTTCAGATTTTAAACTAGAACCAGGTATTGAGAAAACAGGGAAAATATCAGAAGTTTTAAAAAGTGGACAAAATATATTAGTTCAGATTGCAAAAGAACCAATATCAACAAAAGGACCAAGGTTAAGCTCTGAATTATCAATTGCAGGAAGAAACTTAGTGTTAATTCCATTTGCCAACAAAGTCTCTATATCACAAAAAATTAAGTCGTTCGAAGAAAAAAATAGACTTAAGAAGCTTATTGGCAGCATTAAACCAGAGAATTTTGGTGTAATAATAAGGACTGTTGCAGAAGGAAAAAAAGTTGCCGAATTAGATCAAGAGCTGCGTGGGTTAATAGAAAAGTGGGAAACAGCTTTTAAATTTATCACTAAAAATGAATTAACACCACCAAAATTATTCTTAGGTGAAATAGATAGAACAGTAGTAATATTAAGAGATATTTTAAACGATTCGTTTACAAGTATTAATGTAAACGACAATGTAATTTATAGCGAAATAAAAGATTACGTTAAATCTGTAATACCCGAAAAAGAAAAGATTGTTAAGTTATATAGTGGTCAAAATCCAATTTTTGATAATTTCAATGTAGAAAAACAGATAAAAGGTTTGTTTGGAAAAACTGTTATGCTTAAGTCTGGTGCATATTTAATAATTGAGCATACAGAAGCACTACATGTTATTGATGTAAATAGTGGTAACCTCTCTAAATCTGGTAAAGATCAGGAAGATACAGCATTAGAAGTTAATCTAATTTCTGCAAAAGAAATTGCTAGGCAACTAAAGCTACGCGATATGGGGGGGATTATTGTAGTAGATTTTATTGATATGGGCGATAAAGAAAACAGATTGCTTTTATATAATGAGATGAAAAAATTTATGTCTACAGATTATGCAAAACACAATATTTTACAATTGAGTAAATTTGGTTTAATGCAAATAACTAGGCAAAGAGTTAGGCCAGAAACAAATATTAGTACAGTTGAATCTTGTCCTACTTGCAATGGTTCGGGCGAAATATCTTCAACAATTTTGTTTATAGATGAAATTAAGAATCATATTAAATATTTGTGTGAGAATACTAATAATAAAACAATTGTGATTAACACACACCCTTATATTGCAGCATATTTAACAAAGGGATTTTTTAAATCATTGCGAAAAGAATGGCAAAAGTTATTTAAAAAGAAAATAAAAGTAACAAGTTCATTTTCTAATAACTTCTTGGAGTACCATTTTTTTAATGAAAAAAATGAAGAAATATTTATATAATTCTTTTTATAGGATTTATTAAAATGTTAGCATAACACAGAATGCGACTAGTTAATTCTGTATATTTGTTTTGTAATTCGACTTTTATATAAAATACAACGAGCAATTATTTTTATGCTACATCATATTGCATAATATTTATTATTTTTGTTTCTTTAAATAAATATTTAATAGAAACCCCTTGAGTTTATGAAATTTCTAAAATTTTTTATCAGTAAAGTCTTTCTAATAAATTTAATTATTGTAATAATTCTACTCGTTGTAGGTTATTTGTCTATAGCTTTCTGGTTAGAATCTTATACAAATCATAATCAAGCAATAACAGTTCCAGATTATAAAGGATTAACACTAGAAGAAGCCGAAGAACTTTCTGAAGAAAAAAATATTACATTAAAAATAATTGACTCTGTTTATACAAAAAATGTAGATAATGGTGCTATATATAGTCAGATACCAGAGGCAGAATTTAAAGTAAAAGAAGAGCGTACTGTCTATTTAACTATTAATTCAATAATACCAGAGAGTATTCAAATGCCAAATCTTGTGGGAGGATCCTTACGTCAGGCAAAATCCGATTTAGAAATTTATGGATTAAACATTGGAAATTTGAGCTATATACCAGATATTGCAACAAACTCGGTTCTTAAGCAAATATATAACGGCAAAGAAATTAAGAACGGGACCATAATTGAAATAGGTTCTTCAATAGACCTAGTTTTAGGAAAAGGGTTAAGCAACCAAAAAGCATTTGTTCCTAATATTAAAGGTCTGTCGCAAGATAAAGCAATAGAAAAATTAAAAGCTTCATCGTTAAATATTGGTGCAATAATAGTAGATAAAGCAACAATAAAAACAATAAAAGACTCGTTAAAAGCTATTATATATAAACAATATCCAATGCATAAGAAAGATGCTGAGATAAATCTAGGAGCATTTATTGATATTTGGATAACAAATAACGAATTACTAATTAATGAATTGGATACAATTGATAGTAATCAAATTATAGAATAATTTAAAATATATTAATAACACAAAAGTTATAAAATAAAGAAATGATTATTAAATTTATCTTAATATTAACCATAAGTTTATTAATAAACTCAGTTTTTGCACAACCATTTTTAACTGGAGTTTCTGGTAATACTATCTTAATAAATTATTGTAAAACTCACAATTTAGTTTCGCCAAAATCCACTGACGATACATTAAAATTACCATTCTTCGATGATTTTGCAAAACCAACAATTTATCCTAATAATGAGTTGTGGCTAGATAAATCTGTTTTTGTTAACACAAACTTTGGCGATAATCCGCCATCTATTGGGGTAGCTACTTTTGACGCACTAAACTATAAAGGGCGATTACACGACAATGTTGGGTCAAATGCATTTTTAAGCGACACGCTAACATCCAAGCTCATTAACCTTGATTATTTACCTAGCGATTCAGTTTATTTTAGTTTTTTTTACCAAGCTAGAGGTTTAGCAGGAAATGCCCCAGAAGTGCAAGATTCATTAATTTTAGAATTTAAAACTGGCAACATAAATTGGACAACTGTATGGTGGGCAGTTTACGATACAACACACGATTTTAAAGAAGTTATGATACCAATTACAGATGCTATTTATTTGAAAAACTCATTCCAGTTTAGGTTTAAAAATTATGCTAGTGTTGGTGGCAATTCTCTTCCTGCTTGGTCGTATAATTCCGATTATTGGAATATTGATTATATATATTTAGACACAGCTAGAGTATATAATATTGCAATAGATGATTATCAATGTATGCTTGAGAATAATCATTCTTTTTTAAAAAATTACTCCGAAATGCCAGCATCTCATTATAATTTTGATAAATCTGAGGAGAATCATAAAATTAAATATCATTACAAGAATTATTCAAACACTATAATAAATATGAATCATAGGTTTATAGTTTCTAATTATTCTGCAAGTATTGATCTGGGTAACGAAAATGTAGATCCAAACTCTACAATTGATATAATGCTTCCGTTTGATAGTGTTTTATACCAGCAGCCTGGAGCAGACACTATTGAATATAAAATAAAATTCTATCTTAGAGATAAAGGTAATAATATTGATGATTATTATAAGCAAAACGATACTGCTATTTACTTTCAGAATTTTTACAATTATTATGCATACGACGATGGAACACCAGAAAGTGGTTTTGGTTTAGCAGGAACAGGAACTGAAGATGCTATGCTTGCCTACAAATATTTTACTTATAAACCTGATAGTTTACGAGCAATTCAAATGTACTTTAATCCCACAAGAAATAATTATACCGAGAATTTACCATTTTATCTAACAGTATGGGATATAGATGAGGGAGGACCAAATAACATAATTTATCAAGAAAGCACTTCTGTGCCTATTTTTAAAGATAGTTTATATCAATTTGTTAATTATAAATTAAAAACACCATTATTTCTTACTGATTCTTTTTATATAGGTTGGAAACAGATAGAAGACGAATTATTAAATATTGGATTCGATAATAATACAGATTCTAAGAATAAAACATATTATAATATTGACGGATCGTGGACACAATCAACTTTCGAAGGCTCCTTAATGATGCGTCCGGTATTTGGTAAAAAACTACCGCTAAGTATCAACAACACTAAAATAAGCAATATTGATATTAATATATATCCTAATCCAGCCAATAATATTATTAATATCGAATTTGATAAAATTATTAATAATGGAGAAATTAATATTTATAACTCTACTGGATATTTAGTAAAGAAAGAATATTTAATAGAAAATAGTAAAACTATTAACCTTTCTGATTTAAATAATGGTTTGTATTTTATTAAAATTACAGAAAATTCAAATATCATTGCAAGCAAAAAAGTTCTTGTAATTCATTAAATTATTATGAGCGAAGAATTAACAACAGAAAGCGTAGAAGAAAACGGCGAATTATACGAACACTTTAGGTTTGTTGTAGACAAAGGACAAAGTTCTATAAGAGTAGATAAATTTTTAGTAGGTAAGATCGAAAATGCTTCTAGGAATAAGATTCAGTCGGCAGCAAAAGCAGGTAATATTCTTGCTAACGATAGCTCAATTAAATCAAATTATAAAATAAAGCCTAGCGATATTATTACTATTGTAATGTCGTATCCTCCAATAAATGTAGAGCTTAAACCAGAAGATATTCCAATAAATATTATTTACGAAGATAATGATTTGTTAATAATAAATAAAGAACCAGGTATGGTTGTTCATCCAGGTCATGGTAATTTTACAGGAACTTTAGTTAATGCATTAGCGTATCATTTAAAAGATTTGCCAATGTTTAAAACTGGTGAATTAAGACCAGGTATTGTTCACCGTATTGATAAAAACACATCAGGAATAATGGTAGTTGCTAAAAATGAAATAGCAGCAAACAAATTAGCTAAACAGTTTTTCGATAGAACAATAAATAGAAAATATATTGCCCTTGTTTGGGGAACATTTAAAGAACACACAGGAACAATAACAGGAAATATTGGTAGAGCATATAAAGATCGTAAGAGAATGAGTGTTTTCCCAGATAATGATTTTGGTAAACATGCTGTAACTCATTATAAAGTTTTAGAAGAACTAGGTTATGTTTCTGTTGTAGAATGCAAGTTAGAAACAGGAAGAACCCATCAGATACGTGTGCATTTTGAACATATTAGCAGACCTGTTTTTAATGATGATAAATATAGTGGTAATGCTGTAATGAAAGGTACTACCTTTACAAAATATAAACAATTTGTGCAAAATTGTTTTAAGCAAATTCCACGACATGCTTTACATGCAAAATCTTTAGAATTTACACATCCCACAACAGGCGAGACTATGTTTTTCGATTCTGAATTACCACAAGATATGCTAATCACAATAGATAAATGGAGAAATTATGTAGAAAGTAGAGACTTTTAATTTCTTTGAATAACTATCGTTACTAGGGTATAAAAGCTAAGTGAATTTATTATTGTAACGAAAATATTTATTTTATTCTTAAAATATATTATCAAGCATATTATAAAATTCAGTTTGGGAATTTAAGATTTCTTTTTCTGCAGACTTGTTTAAAATTTTATATTTAAAATCATTAATAAATTCGCTATATAATCGAGAATAATAAGAAGCAATAATTGCCGAAAATGGTAGAGAAAATGCAAAGGCTAGAATATACCAGTTATCTAAAACCAAAATAGATAATAAAACAAGTATTGAATAATAAACATACATAAAAACAGAACCTACAGCATATTTAACACTGCTAATATATTGATTGTCTGTGAGTAAATTCTTAGAAATATATCTAGTTAGTTTAAATGGAATAATATTAAAAATAACTCCATATAAAAATAATGGGAATCCAATAATTAACGTAATTATTGTTGCTGCAAATTTAAAGAAATGCTTCTTGCCTTTAACAACAGATTTTATTGATAAATTATTTTCTGAAATTAGATTTTTATACGACTCTACCTTAGTATTTAATTCAGGCAAAAAGCCTTCGTTTTTAATGGAGTAATTAGAAACTTTTTCTATAATTTTTTGATCTGTTTTAAACTTATTAATCTCTTTATTAGCAAGCTTTTTAAATTTTATCAATCTACTATTATACAGCAACCTTAAATCTTCGTATAAATCATAATAATCTTTATCTTCTATGTTTATAATTAACGATTTAATGCTTTTTGTCATATCAGCTTTTAAAGCTATTATCGCATTATTTGGGTTTTCCTTGTATACATCAACATAATCTAGAGCATTTATTGGTTTCCCATAATTTACAATTACTGTGCTCTTAGAATTGTCTCTATTATCGTAATAAATACCTGTAGGAATAATTTTAATATCCAATTTAAAATTTGTATCTTCTAGAGCCTGAAAAGTAATACGCTGAACACCCTTTTTTAGAATTCTTAATCTTCTAAATTCATTATGTTTGGCTTCAGGAAATAAACATAATGCTCTATTATTCTTTAATACGTTTACCGAAGTTTGAAAGATATCTTCATTCTTTTTTAATGCTTCTCTTCCATCATGCTGCCTATATACAGGCAAAATTTTAAGAATAGCAAATATTTTTGCAATTGTAGGGTTATTAAAAGCATCGCCTCTTGCCAAAAATACAGGTTGTTTATTCACTGAATAAATAATGGCTAACGGATCCATTATAGCATTTTGGTGATTAGGAGCAAAAAAAACAGGCTTATCTTTAGGTATATTTTCTCTTCCTGTTATAATGTAGTTTTTATAAAAAAGCCTATATGGTATACCCATAATTTTTTTTATAACAATATACCAAAACGACCAATTTTCCATACTAACTTCTTCTATCTTTTAGACCAAATATATGCAATTCCTAATCCTGAAATTATATGCCAAATTCCCCACCATGCGGCAATAAATGCCATTCCCCCAATTTGTAAATCTGCAGGAAAGATTAAAGGATTAAATATTAGTACTAAAGCCAAACCCGAGTTCTGAATTCCTGTTTCTATACTAATTGTTTTTCTATCTATAGCTGGTAATTTAAATAATTTAGAAATAAAAAATCCAGAACCAAACGCAATAGCATTGTGTGCTAAAACAATTAAAAATATTAAATGAATATATTTTAAAAATAAAGAGAAATTATTTGCTAATGCACCTATTACAAAAAATGTGAATATTACTATAGAGATAATTTTTAAAGGCTTTTGAATTCTTGCGGTTATTTTTGGTAATTTCATTGCAAATAAAATTCCTATTAATAAAGGTAATCCTAGTATTAATAAAACTGTTTGGAACATTTGAAAGAAATCTATCTCAATTGGTCTTAATAAGTCTGATGTGTTAACGTATAAACCTCCCCAAAATGCAAAATTTAAAGGAGTTAAAAATACAGATAATATTGTGGAAACGCCAGTGAGAGTAACAGATAAAGCAACATTCCCTCTGGCTAACGACGAAATAAAATTAGAAATATTTCCCCCAGGGCAAGATGCTACTAATATCATACCTAATGCAACACTTTCGTTTGGTTGAATTGCTAAAATTAATAAATAAGTAAAAAATGGTAGTAATAGAAATTGAGAAACAATACCTGTAAATACAGACTTTGGATTCTTTAATAATCCTTTAAAATTATCTAAATTTATCCCTAATGCAACACCAAACATTATTATTCCTAATGATATATTAAGAAATAGAAGTCCATCTTGGCTAAAATTTAAAGTGTATTTATCTAAAACGTCTAATGATTCCATAATTTTTCCTTAGCAAAAATAGTAAAATAAATTTATTATTCATTTTTTTATAATAATTGATTAGAAAAAAATAATTTTGTAAAAAAAACAAAATTATGAATAAGTCTATAACAGATTCGAAGTACAATTTTAAAAATCAGAACTCGTATTATAAAGGTAAAGTTAGAGATGTGTACAACATTAACAATGATACTTTAGTGATGATAGTTTCTGACAGAATTTCTGCATTTGATGTAGTTTTGCCAAAAGGAATTCCCTACAAAGGGCAAGTTTTAAACCAAATTGCGGCTAAATTCTTAGATAAAACAAGCGATATAGTGCAAAACTGGAAAGTTGCAATGCCAGACCCTATGGTTACTGTTGGGCATAATTGTGAAACTTTTCCTGTAGAGATGATTGTTCGTGGTTACCTAACAGGAAGTTCGTGGAGAACTTATCAATCTGGTAGTAGAGAAATATGTGGTGTTAAAATTCCTGATGGATTAAAAGAGCATCAAAGGTTCGAGAAGCCTATTCTTACTCCAACTACAAAAGCAGAGCAGGGCGAGCACGATGAGGATATTTCTAGAGAGGAAATTCTTGCACAAGGTTTAGTTTCTAAAGAAGATTACGAAATGCTTGAGAAATATTCTATGCAATTATTCGAACGTGGAACAGAAATAGCTGCAGAAAAGGGACTTATTTTAGTTGATACAAAATATGAGTTTGGTAAAAAAGATAATGAAATTTTCTTAATTGACGAGATTCATACTCCAGATTCGTCAAGATATTTTTATTTAAACGAGTATCAAGAAAGATTTGACAGGGGAGAACAACAAAAACAATTATCTAAAGAATTTGTTCGCGAGTGGTTAATGGAGAATGGCTTCCAAGGCAAAGATGGACAACAAGTTCCGGAAATGACAGACGAGGTTGTAAATAATATCTCTAAAAGATATATTGAGCTTTACGAAACTATTATTGGCGAAAAGTTTGTTAAAGACGATGACGAGAATTTAGAGGAAAGAATAAAAGTAAATATTGAGAATTACTTAGAAAGTTTATAAAGATAAGTTCAAAAAAAATAAAAAGGCTGTATCAAAATATTTGATACAGCCTTTTTTATTAATAGCAAATTAAGATATTTTACTTTTTAATAAACTTAATTGTAGAAATATTTCCTTCTTTATCAAAAGCAGAAATAACATACATTCCTGTTTTTAGGCAAGATGTATTAATTTTTAGATTTTCAGAAACAACATTTATTCTTCTTATTTCGTTTCCGTTAATACTAGATAATGTCACGTAATCTATATTACTAATATTATCTAAATTAATTTCTTCCATTGCTGGATTTGGATAAACAGAAAATTTAATATTATCATTTTGTTCTATACCAATTATTAAAAATATATCATTTGCTTCTCTAGGTAATATTTTATAATCATTATAGGTGAATGTGAATATACCTTGTATATTATAATTATCATTTAATGTAGGAGTGTAAGCAAATATATCATCATCAATTAATAAAGAATCAGACACATTAGCTCCATTATTAATTACCCACATTCCATATCCTGCATCAGCATTTATGCAAGCAGCATCTAGAACTTCAACTAAAACACTCTCGTAAGCTTCGTCTGCATCAGAAGTTAGTATAATTTCTGCACTTGGTAAATTATTACCAGAGCTAATAATTGTCAAACTACTAATATCCTTTAGTTCAGTTAAGTCGTAATATTCTTCAATTGTACCTTCAATTATTATGCTATCGCCTATTGTTATATTACTGATATATTGGCTATCGTAAACATATAGACCATTCCATGCACCTGCGCCGTCTTGTATCCAAAATGCACTTGGAGAAATTGCAGTAATAATACCAGCAGTTTTAACTTGTAAAGTATCGTAAGGAGAAACAGCTGTTTGACCCTGAATATCGTAAATAGAAACTAAAGATAATGGAACCGCAACTGTTACAGTAACATCCCAATCTCTTGCAGTTGAATCTTGGGCATAAACAGTATAAGTAAATACGTTTGTGAAATCTTGAGCAGTTCCACTTAATGGATTAATGTTTGCTCCAGCAGATATTGTAATAGTTGGTGAAAGCGCAGTTACGGCTGTTCCACTTATAACCTCTATTGTAATGGTATTTAAACTGGTATCTGTAATTGCAGGACCAGTTTGCTCAGCTAATACAAATGTTTCTATTAATGCTGCACTACTAGCAAAAGCTTCGATAACTGTAACTGTCCAGGTTTTAGTTGTTGTTCCGTTTGATGCAGTTGTAACATAAGAAAATGGACTTGTAAAATCTTGAGGGATTCCCGAATTAGGATTTATTGTTGCACCTGAGGAAAGTGTAATAGTTGGTACTAAAGCAGTAATTGTAGAACCGTTAAGAACTTCAATGCTTACAGTTCCATTTGCTGTATCAATAACTGCAGGACCTGTTTGTTCTACAAACGAGAAAGTTAAAATATATGCATCAGAAGTTGAAGGTGCAGATAAATGAGTTCCTGGAGTTAAGTAAGGTGATAAATCAGCCGATAAATTATCTAAAGTATTAATGGGTGCAATGTACCATTCCGAAGCAGTAAAAGTCGTGTTTGAGGTATCCACAGTACTAACTCTATATGCATAAGAATCTAAATATTCCCAAACTGTACCAGTTCCATCTATTAATTCTTCACCATATAGATCTATTATTACATCTGTGGAGTTTGTAAAAGCATAAGTGTCATCTCCATTCCCGTTAATGTTTGAAGCGCCATGTATAACATTTGTTGGAGCAGTTAAATTAAAATCTGTCCATAATTGTCCAGAGCTTGTATTATCCATATTTGTAATAATAATACTTTCTCCTGCAGGTAGAATTTGAGTGCTTGATATTACGTATGCATCTGCTAAAGCACCTCCATTTGCGCATTTTCTAATTTTGTAACCATTTAAGTCAAAAGGAGCAGTTGTAGGATTTGTAATCTCAACATATTTTGGATATCCTCCAGAGCCAGTTCCGTCAGCTACTTCGCTAATAAATATTCCTTGCGAAAAAAGATTAATTGATGCAAAAGCAATCAATATTGTAAAAAGTAATTTCTTAATCATTGTTAATTAATTTTAGTGATTTATTAATTTAGTAAAAAAACAAAAATACTATTTTATTAATTATAAAAAAGAATGAATTATTAACAAACTACTTAAAGTTATGAAGAGTTTTATTGATAGATTTAATATTTCAGCCTAACATCAATTTTGTCTCCTTTTGTATACCAACATGTAGAATCGCAAATAATATTTGTTTTCTTTTCTAAGTATGTACCGTCTACGGCTCCAATAATTTTATTATCATATAAATAATCTACTTTTACTGAATAATACTGATCTAGAGTTAGCAATAATTCGTAGTAAGCCACATCTAAACTATCGCAAAATAATGTATCTGAACTTTCGTAGCGTCCTTTATAGATAATTAGTAAAACTTTGGGGTTATCGTTGTCTATTGTTAAGTTTATTTTTAAAAACTCATGTACTGGCTCTACAGTATTGCAAGTAGAATAATCATAATCTATGCAATCTTCTTCGGCAACATAATCGTAATCTGCATCGCAAGAGATTGCAGCAATTAGAACAAAAAATATAAATAAATATTTTAAAACCATTCTATTGTTTTTTTGTAGCGAGATTCATTTTCTGGGTTTAAGTAAAAAAGTATAGAAGCAGACAATTTATGATTTGATACTCCTAAAATACCCCAGTCGTAATATTCGTAATTAAATAATATAGAAATCTTATGACTATTGTAGTAAACTCCAACTTTTGGTGCAGGAATTATTCTGTCGTCTACTTTAAAATCTACACCCCTATATTTACCAAAAGTATAAAGTGTTTTTATTCCAGTAAACAATCCGTACTGTTTATTGCTTTTGGAATAAAGGTTAAATCTTTTATCAAACTCAACTGATATTATTGATCTGCGCTCCCAAACTTGAGTATAAACATTTTTTTGGGATGTTGGGTATAAGATTCTATTTTTCCAATATCTATTTGCAAAATATATTTGTGCAATTGTGTTATATTTTGTGTCTTTTATTCCGAAATTATTAGAAAATAATAAATCGTTTTTACTTGTGATAATACCAGAACCAATAAACCATTTTTTAAATTGCGGTTTTTTTCCTGTGATAAATCCATATTGTTTAACAAGCTTTTTTATTTCTTTATTTTCAGACAAATCTGCAAGTTTAGAAATATAATCAACATTAGTGTTTTGTTTATAATATGCAGAATCTTTATTAAAAATCATCTCTGTAATTTCAATATTTCCATTTCGAACAGCTACACTAAATGCATTATCGCCAAAATTATTTATTGCTTTGTAATCTGCATTATTTTTTAGCAAATAGTCTACTAAATATATGTAATTATATTGCGATGCAATTATTAGGGGTGTATTTTTCTTCGAATCTTTGGTATTTATGTTGGCATTTGCATTAATTAGTAATTTTACTAATTTAATATTATTTGTAATAATAGCAAGATCTAGAGGTGTATTGCTATCATGCGATTTTGAATTAACATTTGCACCTTTAGAAATTAATAATTTGGATAATTTATAATTATTGTTTCCAACAGAATAATGTAGTGCCGATATTTTTTTGTCATCTGTTGCATTTATGTCAACACCATATTGCAATAAAATATTTATTATTTCTATTTTGTTATTATTAACGGCATTAATAAAAGCAAAATCGCCATATTTAGATTTGTAATTTATGTTTGCACCCCAATTAATAAGAAGCTCTACCATTTTAGAGTTGTTATTATCAACAGCGTAAATAAGTGTATGTACATCGTCGTAATATGATGCAGCATTTGCATTTGCACCTTGTTTTAGCAATAGTCTAACTGAATCTATTTTATTGTTATATATTGCTAATATTAAATCAAAATCTATATCCTCGCCTTTATATGAAGATGTATCGGAATAAGGAAATAAATAATGGTCTTGCGTGGAAACTCTAAAGCTGTCTACAGTCGTATTTGCCCCATTTAGTTTTAATATTCTAGCAGTATTATATTTACCATTTTTTAAAGCATACATATAAGCAGAGTTACCAAATTCTGAAACTGTATTTGCATCTGCATCTTTATTTAGCAGAATTATTACATTCTCGCTATTTCCTTTTGCCGACGATTTAAGCAATATTTTGTTTATCTCGCTTTGCCAATTATTTGAGGTCTGAGAAAAACCAGATATAAATGTTAATAATATAGTAAATAATAATATAACTCGCACAAAGCAAAAATAGTAAAATTATGGGTTTATTCTATTGTAATTAGAACAATGCTTTCCTTTATTATATAATTCCAAAAAAAACACATTCCTAATCATAAAAATACATGTTATAATCTACGAAACAGATATAATCTCTTGCTTTATATAGTTGTTTGGAGTATATTTATGCATTCTTTTGAGAAAGATATGGTGTATAATAAATAATTAATTAAAAATAAAATTATGAAAAAGCATCTATTTATTTTATTGGCAGTATTATTTGTGCAAGTAAGTTTCTCTCAATCTATTGTAGATACAAATAAATTATGGAGTACAGTTGATGATGCAGAATATCTTCTTAGTGGAGGTTTTAGAATATCAAATTACACAAAGTTTAATGGTAATACCTTGATT
>DAOVTE010000215.1 GCA_030627705.1 Bacteroidales bacterium | reverse complement strand
TATAATAAAATTATGTCAGAATATATTCACATAAGATCTAAACTAAATTCTATAAAGCTAGGGTTCATTATAGGAATGATACTTCCTTTTGTTGCAATACTATTTTTTCAGTTTGCAAATTTTTCACAATACGGATTTTTTGGTTTTTATGCAAAACTTCACGAATTACATATATTTTCTAGTATAATTAGCCTTTGTGTAATTCCAAATTTATTGGTGTTCTTTCTTTTTATCTGGAAATCTTATTATATCACTTGTAGAGGAATTATTCTTGCTACAATAATTTATGCTGTAATAATGATGATTTTTAAGTTTGCGTTATAATAGTTTATTAGTTTGAATATTTATTAGTTTATTATCCGAATAACTAAATTTGGAAACAGAAAAATGAAATATTATATAATAGCAGGCGAATCATTAGGTGACTTACACGGTTCTAACCTAATGAAACATCTAAACGAATTGGACGAAAATGCTGATTTTAGATTTTGGGGTGGCGACTTAATGCAAAAAGTTGGAGGTGAATTAATAAAACATTATAGAGACCTTGCTTTTATGGGATTTTTAGAAGTTGCAAAAAACATTAGAACTATTTCTAAAAATATGTCGTTCTGCGTTAATGATATTAAATCGTATAATCCTGATGTTGTAATATTTGTAGATTACCCAGGTTTTAATCTTAGAATTGCTAAAAAAATATCTTCTCTAAATTTAAAAACATTTTATTACATTTCGCCAACAGTTTGGGCTTGGCACAAATCTAGAATTAAAACAATTAAAAAATATATCTCTAAACTTTTTGTTATTCTTCCTTTCGAGAAAGGTTTTTACAAAAAATATAATTATAATGTTGATTATGTAGGTCACCCAATTTTAGATAGCATTGCAGATTTTAATACAAGATTAAATAATCTAAGTTTTGAAGATTTTACAAAAGAAAATAATCTATCAGACAAACCAATAATTGCAATATTACCAGGTAGCAGAAATCAAGAAATTACAAAAATGTTACCTATAATGCTTAATGCTATTGATAATTTAGAAAATTATCAGATTTTAATCGCTGGTGCACCATCATACAATTTAGATTACTTCGAGCAATTTAACTTAAACAATAATGTTAAAGTTATTTTTAATAAAACTTACGAAATTCTAAAATTTGCAGATGCTGCTATCGTAACATCAGGAACAGCAAATTTAGAAACTGCAATACTAAACACTCCACAAGTTGTTTGCTATAAAACAAGTAAATTAACATATGCAATTGCAAAAAGATTAGTAGATTTAAAATATTTTTCGCTAACAAATTTAATTATGGATAAACCCGTGATTAAAGAATTATTACAAGATAATTTTACAGCTGAAAATATTAATATTGAAGTAAATAAAATACTATTTGATAAAGAACATAAGCAAAAAATATTTGAAAATTACAATAATATTAAAAATATACTTGGAAATGAAGGTGCATCAAAAAGAACAGCAAACCTTATGTACAAATACCTTATAGAAAAAGATAATGCATAAATTTTTATTCCCAAACATATTGTTATTGATTTTAGTTTTTGGCAAAACAACTGCTCAGAACATAAATATAAGCATATACCACGAAAAAGAAATAAAATCACTAATTATAACACCTGTAGAAGGTAAATATAAAATAATTGGTGATATAACTAATACAATTATTCTTAAACGAAACGATATTATATACGTATCTATAGAGAATGATTCTATTAAAATTAGAAATTTAGATAAAGTACTTGGCTATTTTTCATCAATAAAAATTATTGGATTAAATACAGTAAATAACCTTAGAGTAAAACCAATTTTACCTGATAAACAAACTAGGGTTTACGACGATGATATTTATATTTCAATTAAAGAAAAAAGCCTATTTTTAATTAACAATCTAGATTTAGAGCTTTATATTTCTGGGGTTGTAGAAGCAGAAAGTGGAATACGATCGGAGCTAGAATACTACAAATCGCAAGCAATAATTTGCAGAACATACGCTCTTAGAAATTTTAATAGATTTATAGATGATGGCTACAATTTGTGCGACAATGTAAATTGTCAGGCTTACAAAGGCAAGGCTCTTAAAAGTAATAAAATACTAAAAGCAACAGAACTTACAAAGGGCTTAGTAATAGTAGACACAACATTAAATCTTATAAATGCTGTTTTTCATTCTAATTCTGGTGGACAAACAATACCATCGGAGCATGCTTGGATATCACCTATTTCATATCTAAAATCTATTGAAGATACATTTGCATTAACAGGAAGAAATTATAAGTGGACCAAAACAATTTCGCTTGCAAACTGGAGAGAATATCTATATCAAAATGGTTTTTCTGTAGATAATAACCTATATATAAAATCTAGCGACTTTAACTTCTCACAAGATAATAGAAAGGTTTATTACCGTGTAAATAACGACTCTATTCCGCTTAAGCAAATTAGAAAAGATTGGAAATTAAAATCAACATTCTTCTCTGTTTCTACAAATAATTCTAATTTAACTTTGTATGGAAAAGGCTATGGACATGGAGTTGGTTTATCGCAAGAAGGCGCAATGAAAATGGCAAAACATGGTTACAATTATAAAGATATTGTAAATTTTTATTATAAAAATATTTATATTGTAAGCCTAACAGCTTTAGATTTCTTTAAAGAATAGAAATAATAGTTTTATGCAAAAGACTATTGCAAAACATTATTTAATTATCTTAAATTTAATATATTATTAAAAGTCTAACAAGAATTATTAATGCAAATAAAATATCTACAACATAACGAAATAGATAAGCAAGCTTGGGATAAAACTCTAGAAAACTCTATTAATAGTTATGTTTACGCAAAATCGTGGTATTTAGATATTGTTAGCCCTAATTGGGAAGCTCTTGTAATTGATAATTACGATTATGTTTTTCCTCTAACTCAATCTAAAAAAGCTGGAATAAATTACATTCTACAACCATATTATACTCAGCAACTTGGAGCTTTTTCAAAAAAAATTATGGATAATAACATTATTGATTTATTCATTAATAATATACCTGAAAAATTTAAATACATTGATATAAATCTAAACGAATATAATTCTTGTATAAAATGTGTTTTTACAATAAAACCTAATACTTTACTAAATTTAGACAAACCATACACTGAACTAAACAGCAATTATAATACAAACACAAAACGTAATTTAAAGAAAGCAGAAAGAAATAATTTACAATTTTCTGATAAAATAAACTTAAACGAATACAAACTATTAAAAAGCGAATGTATAAATTCCAGCTTATCAAAAGTGCCAATTCATAATTTGTACAAAATTATTGAAGAATCTCTTAAAAAAAATATTTGTCAAATTGCTGGAGCTTACAAAAACAGCAAATTATGTTCTGCTGTAGTATTTATAAAATCAAGCAACAGAATAATTTACTTAAATGCTTGCTCTAATAAAATTGGAACAGAGAACAAAGCAATGTTTTTTGTTTTAGATTCGTTTATAAAAAATAATGCAAATAAAGATTTAGTAATAGACTTCGAAGGCTCTGCAATACAAGGAGTATCAAGGTTTTTTAAAGGCTTTGGCGGAAAGGAAGTAAATTATTTTAACTACAAAAAGAATAATTTGCCTTGGGTTTTACGATTGATTAAGAAATAATATTTTATAAAACGTAACAATATATAATAGATGCACTTAAATAAGTAAAAAACTTTTATATAATATTTCTATTTAAGCAGCCTTGTTTTTATATTTTCTAACTGATATAACAATACTAACAAAAAAACATTTTTAATAGCATACATAAAATAATTAAGAATTATGTACTCTATTAAATAATTTTATTAAATTTGAAATTCAAAAAAAAATTGTAATAAATCAAACATTTTGGGTATGAAAATAT
>DAOVTE010000112.1 GCA_030627705.1 Bacteroidales bacterium | reverse complement strand
ATTGTGAAAAAGAAGAAAGACTTATTATTGTGATTATTAATA
Organism: Bacteroidales bacterium; assembly: GCA_030627705.1. Taxonomy (GTDB): domain Bacteria; phylum Bacteroidota; class Bacteroidia; order Bacteroidales; family JAFGXI01; genus DAOVTE01. The sequence goes on along the minus strand of DAOVTE010000112.1, from coordinate 9,416 downwards.
TAATTATTATTTTTTTCATAATTATTGATTTTTTAGTTAGTATTGTTTGATTATTTTCTTACGATATGTACTTTCATTAGTTGTTATTCTATATAAATATACACCGTTAGGTAAACTATTTAAGTTTAAATTAAATGTATTTTTTCTGAATCTATTTTTCCTGTAAATACATCCTTTATTAAACTTCCATTAATATTATACAATTTAATGGAAATTAATATTTCAGTATTTATTTTTATTTGTAAAATTAATAATAAACATAGGCTAAGGTAACAACAATTGCCAAATATTACAATGCCGTTTATAAAATTAAAACTGAAAATAAATAAATGGATAAATCTCACTAGATTGAAATTGATATAATAAGAAAATAACCTCAGCCGAAATTAATACTTTAATATACATTGGGGTTTTAATAAACCAACCTCTATAAAATTCTTTAAAGTTTGAAGGTAACCAATGTATAATAAACCCTACTAGCATTAATGAAAATACAAACCAGTAATTAGTAATAATTTGTAAAACTTGACTATAATCGTGATCTAAAAATATTTTCCTAAGAATATTATTTGAAATTTCGGGGCTTTCTCCTCTAAACCAAATTCGTGTAAACGAAATAAAGTTGAATGTAATAAATATAGACCAAAATTTTGCAATAGATTTATTAGATTTTTCCCAAGGTGATATTTTTCGCCATAGTTTATAAACTACTATGCCTAATCCATTTAGTCCGCCCCAAACAACAAATTGCCAACTTGCACCGTGCCATAATCCACCTAAAAGCATAGTTGCCATAATGTTTATATTTGTGTTTACCCAAGACCTAAAAGACTTGAATAAGTAGGATAATAAAAGAAAAATACCAACAAAGCCTAAAATTATTGCTAAAACCCAAATGCTGCCAGATAATAAAAAGATAAAACCAGCAATAAAAAATAGACTTATATATGTGAAAAATGAGCCTTTGCGATTTCCTCCCATTGGAATATATAGATAATCTTTTAGCCAAGTTGAAAGTGATATATGCCAACGTTTCCAGAAATCGCCTACATTTCGCGCTTTATAAGGCGAATTAAAGTTAAGTGGTAGTTTAAAACCCATTAATAATGCGATACCTATTGCAATATCTGTGTACCCAGAGAAATCAGCATAAACTTGCAAAGAGTAGCCATAAACAGCCATAATATTTTCGAAACCACTAAACGAAACAGGGTTAGAAAATACTCTATCTATAAAATTTACGGCTATATAATCGCCAATTATTATCTTCTTTATCAATCCGTTTAGAATTAAAAATAATGCGTGTCCGAATTGTTGCTTAGATAAACTGTATTTTCTATATAATTGAGGGATAAACTCCGATGCTCGTACAATTGGTCCTGCAACTAATTGCGGAAAGAACGAAACGTAGAAGCCAAAGTCTAAAATATTATTTACAGGCTTTACCTTTTCTCTAAATACATCTAAAGAATACGAAATTGTTTGAAAAGTATAAAATGAGATTCCTACAGGTAAAAGTATTTTGTTTATCTCGAAATGCGAGTCTGTAAGTATGTTTGTTAAGTCTGCAAATATATTTATTGGCACAAAATTGGTTCCCAGAAACCCGTTAATTGTGTCTGTAAAAAAGTATGAATATTTAAAAAAAGATAATAAAGAAAGATTAATAGCTATGCTTAATGCAACCCATATTTTTTTATTCGTAATTGTTTTTCCTTTGTAAATTCGTTTCCCTATAAAAAAGTCAGATAAGGTTGAAAAAACAAGAATAAATAGAAATAATCCACTTGTTTTATAGTAAAAAAGCAGGCTTATAAAGAATAAATAAGCATTTCGTACTCCTCTATGCTTGTAAAGAATGGAGTAAACTAATAGTGCTACTCCAAAGAATATCCAAAATGCTAATCTCGTAAATATTAACGGACTAGTTTCTGAGTATCCAAATATATTTTGAAGTGTTTCTATCATTATTTTACATACCCGAGCAGGTCGGGTAACAATTTTTTTATTCTTTTTCTAAATAATTATCATACGATCGTAAAAATGCATTAAAAAATAAGTTGCCTTTTAATATATACCCTTCTCTTGTAAAATGTATTCTGTCGGGTTTCATTAAATTATAATCGTACCAAATTTGAGAAGAATTAAATCCTCCCATTATTTCATATAAATCCCAAACGCCTGTATTATACTTTCTTGCTAAATCTAAAATTACGCTTTGTTGTAAAGCTGTATTCTTATTTGGATATTTTCGGTATAAATAATCATCGTTTGGAACAGTTAAAAGTACAAATATTTTTGAATTTGTTTCTAGAATATTAATTATTAAAGAATCTAGATTCTTACGAAAGATTTCTTTATTAAAATTTTTGCCATAGGCATCATTTGTCCCTAATGACAAAATTACCATATCGGGATTAATCAAATTCATTTGGCTATATAAATTATTACATCTTAAAAATGATGGGATACTTGCTCCGTTTACTCCAATTGCACTGTAAGTAATTCCAGCATCGTTGTTTTCTAAATATATTCCATAAAGAGAGAATTTATTTATCGACAATGTGTCATTTTTTTGCACGATTAGTTCTAAAGTATCGCTATAATTTTTTAATCTTATTTCTATATATTTTTCATCAAAATAATAAATAATTGTATCAATATTGTTTGTGTCGGCAATATTTATGGAGTAGTTGGTGCTGTCTGCATTATAAAAAACTTTAGCAGTAATAAAGTCGTATTTTCCATATTTACCTTTTGTAAAAACCTTAATAGAAGCTAAACTATCGGTGGTAGAAATAGAATATCCAGAAAGGCCAAGATTACATTTTTGTTTACGCAAAGTGTTTTTACAAGATAACCAATCACCAGTATATGTTGATTCGTAATTACTTGGATTGTTTGTTTGGGCAATATTATATGGAAAAATAAATCCTCTTCCTGCGTTTAATCCTGGATAAATTTTTTGCAATCTTTCTCGCATTTGCGAAGTATAAATATCTGCTTGAATATGAGAGCCCCCAATATGAATAATATTTATGTTTCCCTCGCCTGTTTTTATCAAATTATTTAGATTCCCATAAAAAATATTTGAGTTTGCACTGTCTCCAAAATGTTTAATAATATTCTTATTATAGTGAATAAAGTTATAATAATTTATGTCGTACGGATATGGTGTGTTTTGAGAAAAAGAGAGTTTTGTTGATATAAAAAGCACTAAGATATAGATAGCAAGTTTATTTTTGCAGGTTATAGATAGTATGGTTTTTAAGTATCTCAATTTATAGATTTATTTTTTTGTTTGTCTTTTTCTTTCAAAAATTCATTGTATTCAAATATTAAAGCATTATAAAACATATTTGCTATTATTTTAGCTCCTCTAGAAGTGAAATGGGTGTAATCAGACGACGCTAATTTTGGTTTTGCATTAACCCATTCTGGCATAGAATTTTCTCCACCCATTGCCTCAAACATATCCCAATAAATGCAGTTTGCATTTGATGTTGCATTTTTCATGGCTATCCTTATATACTTTAAACTTGGATATGAAATATAATTACCATCTTTTTTAAATGACATATCTGCTGGGCCTATAACGATTATTGTTGAGCCAGGCATTTTGTTCTTTAGTAATGAAAGTTGTCTTTGAAACCATCTACCGTATCTATCTGCTTGTTTTTGGCTGTTAATGTATGGAACTGAATTTCCGCCAAACTCTAAAATAAGCATTTGGGTATTTAAGTTAGTAAGCATTTTTTTAGATACTAATTGATTTATTTTACCAAAAAAAGTACCCGAACTACCTCTAATTGCAATATTATCGAAATTTACACCTCTAGAACCTTCTATTGATATACCATAAATATCTGGACTATCTTTTCCTGTGAACTTAATTGTTAGGTTTTTAGGCTGAGTCTTAAAACTATATTTGAAGATTTCTATACCTGGTGTTGATAGTGCTGACTTAAAAGATAATTGCTTATCGCCATCGAAAAGTTCAATTATTACAGGTTTTTTATTATTTCCATAGAATAATTTTATGTTGTTAAATCGCCTATCTAAAGCATAAGAAGAATTAGATTTTTTTAATTTAACCCAAGCAGTGTAAACAATTGAATCATTACCTATAGAATCGTTATAAAATGGTGCGTATCTACAGAAGTTTCCCATTATTCCTGCTCTGTTGTAGTACTCTTTGTGTGAGTATTTTGCTACACTATATCTTTCCCAGTTATCTGATGATGAATGTAACATGGAGAATGCAGGAACAAGACGCTTTGCAGGAACTAAACCAACACCAGAACCGCCAAACTTTTTTTGAAATTTATTACGTACAAATGCTGTTATTCTATCTCCTTCTATTTGCGAATCGCCAATATGTAAAACATGAACAGTTTTATTGCTTCTTAACAATGTTTTAAAAAAATTGTGTAAAGAGTTTTTGCTATTTGGTGAAAATTCTAATTTATGAACTTTTGCTTTTAAAAGTTCAGGTTTAAGTGCAGCTTTAGGAAGTATTTTTAATGTATCTTTAATAATTATGGTATCTGTTTTTACTAGCTTAATAGTGGGTGCAATTTCAGGTTCATCTACTTTGTTGTCGTCAATAATATTTGAAATATCTGCATATTCAATATCTTTAATATTTAACCAAGATTCAATATTAATTGATTTAATTGTAAATTTATCTAGAAGCTTTATTTCTTGTATTGAAAGTGAATAAGAGATTAGTAATATTACAGATACTACAGATATTAAAAACAGAAATGTTTGAAAAGGCTTCATTGCTTATATTTTAGCTTTTTCGTTTTATTTTGAGTTTTTGTCCTACTTTTAAACTTCCGGCATCAGTAATTTTATTCAATTTCATAATATCTGTATTAGAAATGCTGGGGTATTTTTTGGCAATAGACCAAAAATTGTCTCCAGATTTTACGGTGTAGTATACGTAATTGCCTTTGTATTTATCTTCTATTGTTTGTGTAGATTTAGGCTTTGGTTCTACAGTTTTACCAATCATTGCTTGTTTTTTAGCAAAGCTCATTTTGTCTATTTTCTTGTATTTTTCGGCTTTAGATTTATGCACGTAAATGGTTAGCTTTTGACCTCCACGTATTAAATTCCTTCGCCCAATATTATTCCAATATTTAAGATTAGATAAACCTACGCCAAACCAGTCTGCGATAAAACCTACATTGTCGCCATCTTTTACGTGATATATGATAGCAACCATATCTTTAGAAGGAGGTGGAGCAACATATTTGCTAGATTGGTATTTTGCAGGAGTAATAACAGGACTTTTTGGATTAAAAAATATTGTATATTTATATAAATAAATTGAATCTTGTAACGAAATAAATTCTGCAGTTTTATCAAAAGGTAACCTTAGCTGATACGATTTATTTTTTGCTGGAATAATGTCTTTTGTATATTGAGGATTTAAATCACGAAGTTTTTCGATATCTATTTTAAGTACTTCTGCAACTTGTTTTAGATGTAGTTTCTGGTTTATCATTATAGTATCGGTAACTAAAGGAAACTCTAAATTCTTTTTGTAAATCTGATGCTGATTATGGTATTCGAAGATATAATGTGCGGCAATAAATGCTGGAACATAACCTCTTGTCTCGCGAGGTAGCCAGTTGTAGATTTCCCAGAAAGTTTGTTTACCACCAGATCGACGAATTGCTTTATTTACGTTACCAGGACCACAATTATACGCTGCAATTACTAATTGCCAATCTCCATAAATTTTATATAAATCTTTAAGGAATCTAGCCGCTGCTTCGGTAGATTTTACTGGATCTTTCCTTTCATCTACATAGGTATTAATCTCTAATTTGTACTGCTTGCCTGTAAGATACATAAATTGCCAAAGCCCTGTTGCACCTGCTCTTGAGACTGCTCGTTGATTTAGTGCAGATTCAATTATTGGTAAATATTTTAACTCTAATGGAATATTATGAGCATTTAGACTTTGCTCAAAAATTGGAAAATAATAAGAGCTTAAATCAAGCATAGACTCTACTTGTTTTCGCCTTTTATTTGCATACATATTAATAAAAGCTGAAACTTTATCGTTGTATGTTAACGCAAATTCTTTTTCTATTTTTTGAAGTCTCTCAATTATTATCGAATCAGATATATTTATTAATTTGCTAGAATCTGCTTTAATATATTCTTGTGTGTTATCGTAGGCTAGTTGCACGTACCATAACCTGAGTAGGCTATCTAGATCATCGTTTATTTGGTACGAATCAAAAACTATTGTTGTGTCTTTATTACTTGAAAATACGCTTGTAGATAAAAGTAAAGAAATTAAAATTATTTTAAATTGCATTTTTTATAGCTATGTTAATGTATATCTAACACAAAAATAGTAACAATTATTCTATTCAGAAAGTAAAAAGTTTATTGTTTATTAAGGGGTGTGTGTTTATAAAGTATTTTTTTATTTGTTATATCTGATCTTTGTTGTTAATTTCTTTTATAGCCATAACTAAAGAGTTATATAAATCTGATCCTTTTGTGTAGTTTGCAGAATGCAAATTATTAACTCGCTCGTCTTTAATAAATTCCCAAGCCTTACCAAAAGTATTTGAGTTTTGTGCGTCGTATACTGCGATTGTTGTCCCTCCAAAACGCTTTATTAAAGAGAAACAAGGTACGTCGGTCATTCCGTCTCCGATATAAATCATCTGGCTAATCGGGATTCTATACTCACTTTTGTCGATTTTTTCGTTTACAGCATATGGTTTTGTATCGTACGATTTATCTATCATCCCTTTTGATATTTGAAAAATATATCTTGTTTTATCTGTAAATGAAAGCACATTTTTCGCAAATATTATTTCGGCTTTTGTGTTGTATTCGAAATCACTTGCCCATATTTTTTTAAAATTCTTAGCAATTTCTGAATTTTTTATTATTTCGCCAATTCCACTACTAACAACGTAGAATTCTAATAAATTATTTGTGTCGTTTAATTCGTTTCTTAAATTATCGAAAAGCTCTAAAACTCCTTGCTTATACACAATGTATTTTGCAAAATTTTGTAGGGTTTGCTTTGTGATTTTTGTATTAGATTTATTCGAGAATTCTATTAAACAATATAAATATGCTGGTACTGGATCCCAACCACGTTGCATTAGTTTTTCAACAGTTTCTTTCCAAAATAATTCAGGATTAATACCTAAATTTTCTATAAATGCAGTTGTGCTTTCTTGAACAAGAGTTTCGTCGAAATCGAAAACAATAGCAATTCGTTTTTTAATAGCCATTAATTTACCAGTTATCGTTTTTTGTAGATGTTTTAGATGTAATTTTAGATTCTAAGTTTGCAGTAGTTTTTTTCATATACTCATCTACTTGTTGTAAGAAATAGTTGTATTTTGGAGTAAGAGAAGGACTAGTCTCGTCTAGCCATTTTTCTGCTGGAAATTTTGAAGTTTGTTTCCAATTAATATCATTAATTACATATTTTATTTTTCCATCTTTATAGTGTGTAGTTATAGTGTATTGTACAATTCCTGCCATTGTTTGTATGCCTTTTTTGTCTTTAGGATTTAGAATTTTAAAACGTCCTTTACCAACGATTTTATTGTTTATTTTATCTTGTTCTCTTATTACATTAGTTGGGTTTTTATAGTATGTTTTATACCAATTTAAACCTTTATTGTAAAGTTCTTTTTTTGTGCCTTCTATTTCTACTACATTCTGATATGTAATCATTTTTGTAGTTTCGTCTATTGTAAATTCAGGTTTTTCAAAAGTTTCTAATTTTGATTTTTTTTGAGCATGTGATGTTGTAAACATCATTAGTAATGCTATTATTATTGAAATATTTTTCATTTTCTTTGATATTTAATTTAAACTTATTGCTATTAATTAAGGCACGGATATTTGCTTCATTAGATATCAGAGAATTTAATGCCAATTATTATTATGTCATCTAATTGACTAATTTCTCCTCTCCAATCGTTAATAGATTTATCTAGAATATCTCTTTGTTCTGACAATGGCTTTTGATGAATTTCCATAAGAAGACTCTTAAACCTTTTGTATTTATATTTTTTGCCTTTTGGCCCTCCAAACTGATCGGCATATCCATCTGAGAACATATATATTACATCGCCTTTTTGTAGCGAAATTTCGTGATTGTTAAAATCGTCATTTTTTATATAAAATCCAATAGGCATTTTATCGCCTTTAATTTCTATAAGTTCATTATTTCTAATTATATATAGAGGGTTGTTTGCACCAGAAAACTCTAGTTTTTGTTCTTTGTGATTAATCTTACAAAGTGCCATATCCATACCATCTTTAGAGCGAGCACCCTCTCCTTGGTATAGCGATACTATTACATTCTCACGCAATTTATTTAATATCTCGCTAGCTTTTAGATTTTCATCGGCATTAACAATTTCATCGAGAAAGGCAATGCCTAACATACTCATAAATGCTCCTGGCACACCGTGTCCTGTGCAGTCTGCGGCAGAAATGTATGTATTGTTATTTTTTTGCGATAACCAATAGAAGTCGCCACTTACAATATCTTTAGGTTTGTATAATACCATAGATTCTGGCAATTGTTGTTCTATATCATTAAGATTTGGTAATAACGCCTCTTGTATATTCTTCGCATAATTTATACTATCAGTAATATCTTTGTTTTTCTGTTCAACAATTTCCTTTTGAAGAAGAACCTCTTGGGTACGCTCTTGCACTTTATTTTCTAGTACAATCTTCTCTTTTTTAAGAGTAGCCTCCCTATATTTAGTATATGCAAATATTATTATTAGTATTAATAACCCTAAGATGGTATAAAACCACCAAGTTTCCCAAAAAGGTTTTTTAATTGTAAAACTAAACTCTGCTGGAGTTTCAGACCAATATCCGTCGTTATTACAAGCAATTACTTTAAAGATATATTCACCAGGCGGAAGAATAGGATAATCTTGCTCTATCTTTTTTACTGGTGGTGACCACTGGTCGTTTAGTCCTTCTAGCTTGTATTTATATCTAACCTTCTCGGTAATAGTAAAACTTGTAGCGATATACTCAAAAGTAAGATGATTTTTATTATATGGTAATTCTAATAATTTGTTATTTTCGTTATCTTCTGCATAAGTTTGCCAATCGAAATTTTCAAAATCTATTTTTACATTTGTAAAAAAAACAATAGGAGCTACTTTGTTTATTGTAAATTCGTTGGGGTTAAATCCTGTAATACCTTTTACTGTACCGAACCAAATTTCCCCGTCGACACCTAGACAACTAGCATTTCTATTACATTCTTGACCAATAAACCCTTCTTGAGAGCCATAAGATTTAATAATAACTTTTCCTTTTTTGTTGTATACAGAAACATCTAATACATCAATACCTTTATCTGTTCCAATATATAAATTATTATT
>DAOVTE010000081.1 GCA_030627705.1 Bacteroidales bacterium | reverse complement strand
CCGTCAATAATTTTATAATCATATACAGTTGGGTAGAAACTGCTGGCTTTATTTTCAAGTGGCAGTTCTATTTCTTTTACTTTCTCGAAAGAGATTTTTTTGTATTTATTGGTGTCTGCATTTATATCACTTTCTAATGGGTTATTACACGCAATAAATAAAATACTTATTAAAAGAGGTATGAAATGTGTCTTTTTCATAATACAAGATTTTTTTGCAAAAGAAATAAATTATCCTGCAATTTAATAAATATTTTTTATTACAAAAGTGTTTTTTAACACCTTTATATACTATACAACACGAGTGTTGCGGGAATAGTCTTATATAAGATGCTGAAATATTTAAAAGGTAATCACTAAAAGCTAAAATATTTTATAAGAACTTATCACAACATTGAGTATTAGTAATTTGATAAAGAAAAATATAATTAATTATTATTTTATTTAATAAAATATTATTGCTTGTTGAAAAATACTACAGCTTTTTTTATACATAAACAATAAATTTACTGTAATAGCGTTTTCAGAATAAATTGAATATTAATTAAAACTTAAAAACGCCTATGGCAAATTTTTACAATCTAATTTATAAAATAAACACAAGCGAATCTAACGAAATAATATTTACTGATATTGAGTCTTTTATTAATCCTAAAATTGATAAAGATTTAATTGTTAATTTCGACGAACTTAAGAAACTAGAGTTTAAACCTAGTGCTAAATCAGTAGAAAATATTTTAAACTATTTATATAGATAATTCTATTTGAATAAATGTAAAATTTGTTATTATTGTAAAAAATAATAATGATGAAAGCATTTGTATTAACAATAGCACTCTTAATAGGTTTTCTGAACCTAAAATCTCAGAATTGTAAGGTAGATTCTAACGATATTTTATTCGATTTTATTAATACAAAAGGATTCGAGAATGCTTCTATTGGATTTTATGCAATTGATGTAGAAAGCCAAAAAGTACTTTTCGATTATAATTCGGATTTGAGTTTGGCACCAGCATCGGTTCAAAAAATTATTACCACTTCGTCGGCATTAGAAATATTAGGCAAGTCTTATAAGTTTAAAACTAGACTTTTATATACTGGAATAATAGATTCTAAAGGAACATTAAGTGGCAATATTATTATAGAGGGAGGGGGCGATCCATCGCTTGGCTCAAATAACTTTATAGAAAATTACTATAAACATAATTTTATTGGCGAGTGGGTTAGTGCAATTCAAGAAGCTGGAATAAAAAAGATAAATGGTAGTGTAATAGTCGATAATTTAATTTTTAATAATAATATTCCTGATACGTGGGTTTGGGAAGATTTAGGGAATTATTATGGATCTGGGGCTTATGGTCTTTCTATTTTCGATAATACTTATTATGTAGTTTTAAACTCTCCCGATACTGCTGATGTATACACTAAGATTGATACAATATTTCCAAAATTAAGTAATCTCAGTATTATTAATTACGTAAAATCTTCCGAATTAAATAAAGATAAGGCGTATATTTATGGTGCACCATTATCTAATGATAGAATAATAAGAGGGACAATTCCAATGGCTAAGGATAGTTTTGTTGTTAAAGGTTCAATTCCAAACCCTCCTTTATTCGCCGCAGAGTATTTTACAAATGTTTTAAAAGATTCAAATATATCAGTATCAGGAAATCCTTATACAACAGATGAGTTTAATAGGAATTATGATACAGAGAATGGTAAGTTAATTTTTGTTACTCAATCGCCAACTTTAAGCGCAATAGTAGATCTAACTAACCAAAATAGTAATAATTTGTATTCAGAACATTTACTAAATATTCTAGGTGTTGATAAATCTAATAAAGACAGTAATATTACAGGAGTTTCGGTAATAAAAACTTTTTGGAAAGAAAAAGGAATAAATATTTCTGGAATGAATCTATTTGATGGTAGTGGTTTATCTAGATATAATGCAGTAACAGCAAGGCAAATATCGGAGATACTTTTATATATGAAAACCAAGAGTAGTAATAGTGAGGAGTTTTATAATTCACTACCTATTGCAGGTAAATCTGGATCTTTAAGCAATATGTTCAGAAAAAGCTCTGCATATAATAATTTAAGAGCAAAAAGTGGTACATTAACAGGAGTTAAAGCTTATGCAGGCTACACAACAACAAAATCAGGAAAGCTTATTGCATTCGCAATAATAGTTAATAATTTTAATTTATCATCCTACAAAACAAAAAAGAAAATGGAAGAACTTTTGATTAATTTAACTAATAAAGACTTTTAAAAATAATTAATCTTATTAAGATATTTTTTGTATGTTTGCGATACACTATGAGTAACATTTATATTAAGATATTTACTATTTGGGGAATCCTTATACTGTTTTTTTCGTGCACAGAACAATGCAACTGCGATAATAATCAGGAATTTAAAGGGTTGGTATATAACAAATCTGCAGAGCCGCTCTCTGGCACATGTGTAACAGAGCGTAATGGGGTAAAAAAAGAAGTTGATTATTTAACAGGAAAGATAAATGGTAGTTTTACTATTTGGAATAAAAATGGCATTAAAATAAGTGAAGATCATTTTAATAAAGGGCTAAAGAATGGCTCTAGTAAGATGTGGTATGATAATGGCCAAATTTCTGCAGAAAATAAATTTGTTTCTGGCTTAAGAGAAGGTACACAAAAGAAATGGTATGATAACGGGCAGATTAATGAGAAATCTTTTTACCATAATGGTAAAGTAGATGGGAAGTTAAAAAAGTGGTACAAGTCTGGAGAAAAAAACTTCGAAAAAGAATTTAATAATGGAATACCGAATGGAACATGGATTGTGTGGTATGAAAATGGAAGCTTAAAACAAAAAGGTCTATATAAAGAAGGTTATGCGGAGGGAAAGTGGACAGGTTGGTATGATACTGGAAATAAACAAGATGAGGTTGAGTACAGAGATGGTGCAATGTTAGGAAAGGGGATTACTTGGCACGAAAATGGAATAATAAAGAAAGAAACTAATTATAATTCAAAAGACAAAGGAAGTGGATATTGGATTACTTGGTACGATAATGGACAAGTAAAAAATAAGGGGCAAATTGCAGAAGGAGAAGAATTAGGAGTATGGCAAACTTGGCATAGAAATGGTAATTTAAAATCTAAGATGACCTATGTAAATAGTAAGCCAAACGGTAAATGTTATACTTGGTATGAATCTGGAAATAAAAAATCGAAATCTTTTTATATTGATGGTGTTTATGATGGTAAATATTTAGCATGGTACAATAGCGGCAATATAAAAACACAAAGACTTTATAATAAAGGAGAAATAATTAAAGAAAGCAATTATAAGGATATTAATTCAGGAATCAATGTTACACCTGTGTTTTAGAATATATTGATAATAATTAAGATTGTTAAAGGTCATAATAAAAATTTCTTTAAAACTTGTTGATGCTAAAGATGAAGAAAAAATATTTATTTCTGCTTATAGTAATTTTTCAACTCTTATTTTCTTGCACAAATACTAAGTACGAAGGTTTTTCCGATCTAGAATCAGGAATTTATTATAAGCTGCATAGGGTTGGCGAAATTAATGCGCAATCAGAGGCATCAGAAGTGCTTACCGTAGATTTAACTTATCAAACAATGCGAGATTCAGTTTTTTTTAAAGGACGAAGAAAAATTGTATTATCAGCTTCTAACTTTTACGGATCAATAGACGAATGTTTTGCAAAACTTACTTTAGGAGATAGTGCAACATTTATTATTAATGCCAATGATTTTTTTAATAAAACAATAGGAGTAGAAATGCCTAAGTTTATCGGAAATTCAAATAAGATGAAAGTTTCTATTGATGTTCTAGAAATAAAGTCTCAACACAAATTCTTGCAAGAGAAAAAAGAATTTCTGTCGTGGATAAAAGACTTTGGTGAGTATGAGCAAGTAGTTTTAGAATATTTTATTGACAAAGAACAGGTTGATATTACACCAGGAAATCCTGAGATCTTTTACAGGAGAATTAATGAGGGTAATAATAAAGTTGTAGAAATTGGAGATACAGTTGTAATTCATTACGAAGGAAGGTTTTTAAATGGTGATTTTTTCGACTCTACAATAGAAAGAGAGCAGCCATTCGAGTTTGTTTATGGTACAGAATGGCAAGTTATTATCGGAATAGAAAAAGCACTTAAACAAATGCGCGAAGGAGAAAAGTCTTTATTTGTTTTCCCATCAAACTATGCCTTTGGTTATAAAGGTTCATCAACAGGGCTTATTCCTCCGTTTACATCAGTCGTTTTCGAGATAGAACTTATACAACTTAGAAAAGCAAATTAGTTTTCTCTATTTTCAAAATCTTCGAGATTCTTATCGTTTACTCGTTTTATAATAAGGTATATTATTATAAATATAATTGTTACCCAAAATAAAACGCTAAGTATAGAATAGATATAAGCTATCATTACTTTAATTTAACTGCTGTTCCAAATGCTAAAATTTCTGATGCACCTTGCATTACTGTAGATGTTGTAAATCTCATGCCAATAACTGCATTTGCGCCTAATCTATCTGCATCAGCTATCATTCTTGCTAGAGCTTCTTCCCTAGAATCAGCCAATAGTTTTGTGTACTCCGATATTTCGCCACCAACTATATTTTTTAATCCAGCAAAAATATCTCTACCAATATTCCTTGCTCTAACAGTACTGCCACGCACTAAACCTAAAGTTTCGCTAATTTCTTTGCCAGGAATGCTGTTTGATGTTACTACTATCATAATCGAAAAATTTAAATTATTTGTTTAATTACTCGCAATTTATGTGTGTACGATTTTATTTCGGAATTATATATTCCTTGATGATCTAAAGTATCTATTCTAACTTTTCCTGATGCATGAATTATTTTACCATTCTCTAAAACAAGCCCTACGTGAATAATTTCTCCTTCTTCGTTATCAAAAAAAGCCAAATCACCAGGTTTAGCATCATTAATAAAGTCAATATTTTTACCGAGTTCTACCTGTAATCTAGCATCTCTAGGAATTTTATTACCAATAATATTAAATATATTTTGTGTAAAGCCAGAGCAATCTATTCCAAAATGAGTTTTTCCACCCCACAAATATGGCGAATTAAGAAATTTCTTAGCATTAAGAACTAAGGCTTCTCGTTTATCTTGGTAATCATTATTAATTTCACCAATAAGCGTATATTCTGTATTTGAAATTGTAAATTTATTCTTTGCATTTAGAAATGGAATGCTACTCCCAGTAACTAAAAAGATAGGAACTTTTCTATCTGATTTATGGACTATCGTAATTAATTCGTTTGTGATAATTGGCTTATTCGAAAGGTGTTTATTGTATGATTTTTCTGTAATGATTTTACACAAAGCTTTGTTTATCCAACCAATATAGCCGTCGTTTGTAATTTTAATATGACACCAATTTTTACGTATACTATGAATTTCGAATGTTTCGCCAAACAGTATTTGCGTAACCATCTCACTCTGCTCTTTAGCTTCGGCTCTAACAGGTATTATGCTTAAATCGGCAATGCCAAATTTCATATTGTACGTAGTTTGTAAAGTTTACTTAGTCCTTAAAGTTGAAATTATAACTGCAGAACCAACTATTTTCAGTTTATATAAATTATCATTTCAAATTACAAATCTAAAATCACAAAACTTCAATAAAAATCTGATAATACGAAGTAAGTAAATTATTTTTGATATAAAAAGTGAGCTAAGAAATTGTTCTTAACTCACTTTTGTTGATAAACCTAATTTATTAAATATATAGTATTAATAAGTTATATTTCTAATAATATTATAATGCTTCAATTACTAATGCAGAAGCACCACCACCACCATTACATAATGCTGCTGCACCATAACGAGCTTTATTTTTTCTAAGAACAGAGATTAATGTAACTGTAATTCTAGAACCTGTGTTTCCTAAAGGATGTCCTAAAGAGCAACCGCTTCCCCATACATTAACTTTATCGTTACTTAAATTTAATTCTTTCATTGCGGCCATAGAAACAACAGCAAATGCTTCGTTAAGTTCATAAAACTCAATATCTTCTGGTTTTAATCCAGCTTTTGCAATAGCTTTTGGCACTGCTTTAGCAGGAGCAGTTGTAAACCATTCTGGTGCACCTGCAGCATCTGCATAACCTGATACTTTTGCTATTGGAGTTAAGCCTAATTCTTTTACTTTCTCACCACTCATTAAGATTAATGCAGAAGCACCATCGTTAAGTGTAGATGCATTAGCTGCTGTAATTGTACCATCTTTTTGAAAGACTGGTCTTAATGTAGGTATTTTTTCGAATTTTACGCTTTTGTATTCTTCGTCTTGCGACACAACTATATCACCTTTTCTAGTGCTAATTGTAACAGGAACTATTTCGTCGTTAAAATTGCCTTCGTCCCAAGCAGCAGCCGCTCTTTTGTATGATGCAATTGCTACTTCGTCTTGAGCCTCGCGAGTAAAGCCATATTCTTTTGCACAAAGTTCGCCAGCATTTCCCATATGGTAATTATTGTAAACATCCCATAATCCGTCGTTTACCATTCCATCAATAACTTTTCCGTTTCCTAATTTTACACCGTTACGCATTTGTGGTAAGTAATGAGGAACTTGCGACATATTTTCCATACCACCAGCTACAACAACATCATTGTCGCCTAGCATAATTGTTTGTGCGGCAAACATAATAGATTTCATTCCAGAAGCACAAACTTTATTTATTGTTGTACAAGGAACTGTATTTGGAACACCTGCAAAAATTGCAGCCTGACGTGCTGGTGCTTGTCCTACATTTGCCTGTAGTACATTACCCATAAATACTTCGTCGATAACTTCAGGATTAACACCTGCTTTTTCTATTGCGCCTTTTATTGCTGCTGCTCCTAATTTTGTTGCAGGAACGGTTGATAATGCTCCTCCGAACGAACCTATTGGGGTTCTAACTGCCGATACTATAAAAACTTCTTTCATTTCTTTTGATTTTATTTATTAGAATATTTCTTTTTTTAATGATAAATTTATTTTGCCCTACAATTTATTAAAATTAATACAAAGTTAAAAATGTATATAAATAATTATTGTAAATAGTGCTTTTAAACATTAATCGATTGTAACGTTTATTCAATTTTTGCTATGTCTAATTCTTTATTATTGTGTTTAATATGTCAAATGTATAAATATATATAGCTCATTACAATATTATTCTGGTATTATTTATAAATTTGCTCTTTATTCGGTCAAATTCAAGCTTTATGAAGAAATTTTTTAGAAGAACAAACTTAATTATTAAGGCAGTTTATTTCATATTAGCTATTATCTTAATAGTTTTTATTTACCCAAAAGAAGGAAAATTTAGATACGATTTTCAGAAAGGTAGACCATGGAAGCACGAAAATTTATTTACAAGTTTTGATTTTGGAATAAATAAATCGAACGATGAAATACAAAACGAAAAAGATAGTTTAGTAAAGCAAGTTTTACCTTTTTTTAAAATAAATAAACAGGTCTTTAAGAATCAAGAGAAATCACTAATAATAGATTTAGATAAAAAGTGGAAAGATCACGTAAATACTTTTTTTAGAATTAGCAATTCAAAAATATTTACTGAGGACGAAGATAATAGTAGATTAAAAGATAAGTACTACTTGTATTTAGATTCGCTTTTAAAAATCGTTTATAATACTGGTATTATTGAAAATAATTTGTATTCGAATCTTAATTTTCCAGATAATTCGTTAATAATATTACAAGATAAGTTTGCCGAAGAATATAGTCTAGACGATATTTTTGATGTTATATCTGCAAAAGAATTTATAGAAAATAAGATAACAGAAATAAAAGCAGATAAAGGTTACATAAGTAATTTAAATTATGTTTTTCTTAAAACAATAAAAATTGAGGATTATATAAAGCCTAACCTTGAGTTAGATAATAAAACATACAAAGAAGCAAAAGAGCAGTCTGTTGAATTAATTTCGCTTACATATGGAATGGTGCAAAAGGGAGAACTAATTATTTCTCGGGGCGAAATTGTGAATGATGAACTTTATAGAATATTAAGTTCGCTTAAAACAGAATATGAATACCGCACAGGCAATATGTCGTTTGTGTATTTAATTATTGGACAGAGTTTAGTTGTTAGTATTGCCGTATTAATGCTATTCTTATTTATAGTAAATTTCAAACGACGAATATTACAAAGCAATACCAAAACATTATTTATTTTAGTATTATTTGTGCTTTTTGTTTTGTTAGGAGTGCTTGTAGTAAGACAAAACTTTATTAATATCTACCTTATACCATTTGCTTTAATTCCTATAATAATTTCTACATTCTATGATTCTAGAACTGCATTATTTATTAATTTAATAACAGTTCTTCTTGTTGGATTTATTGTTCCTAATGCTTTTGAATTTGTTCTTATGCAGGTTTTTGCAGGTTTTGTGTCAATATTATCAGTTAAAGGTTTGTATAAGCGTAGTCAAATATTTTTATCGTCGTTTTTGGTGTTTTTAACTTATTCTTTAGTGTTTGTTGCAATATCAGTAATACAAGAATCTTCTTTGGCAGATATAGAATGGAAAATGCTAGCCTGGTTTGGAGGAAATGCTTTATTAATATTAGCAGCAGCACCAATTATTTATATTTTTGAAAAAACATTTGGCTTTCTTTCCGATTTAACTTTAATGGAACTTTCTGGTGCAAATCAGCCATTGCTTAGAGAATTGGCAGAGAAAGCACCTGGTACATTTCAGCATTCTATGCAAGTTGCAAACTTGGCAGAAGATGCAATTCGTAAAATTGGAGGAAACCCTCTGCTTGTAAGATGTGGTGCTTTGTATCACGATATTGGGAAAACAGAAGTTCCTCAATATTTTATCGAGAATCAGGGTACAGGAGGAAATCCTCACGATAAATTAGAATTTGATAAATCGGCAGAATTAATAATTTCGCACGTTACGCTTGGAATAAAAAAAGCCAAAAAGCACGGTTTGCCAACGCAAATAATTGATTTTATTAGAACCCACCATGGAAATTCTAAGGCATGGTATTTTTATAAATCGCAAAAAAATAAATATCCAGATAAAGAAATTGATGATAGCTTATTTACTTATCCCGGACCAAATCCACACACGAAAGAAACCGTAGTTTTAATGATGGCAGATGCCGTAGAAGCTGCATCGCGAAGCCTAAAAGTAATTACCGAAGAGGAGTTCACAAAGCTAATAGAGGGAATAGTTAATTTCCAAATGGGCGAAAAACTTTACAATAATGCAAATATTAATTTTAACGATATTGCAATTGTAAAGGATAGTTTTAAGAAAAAACTACTAAGCATTTATCACGCTAGAATTGAATATCCAGAATAAAAGACTGAGATTATTCATTATCTTTCATGTTTAATTTATCAATTAGATTATATTTTGCTTGTCTTGACTTCCATCTTTCACGAGCATATTTTTGCATATCTGTTATTGTATCATTCTCGTCAACAATTTCAAGTCCTAGTAAGGTTTCTATCACATCTTCCATTGTCACAATTCCATCTAACCCTCCGTATTCATCAACAATCATTGTAATATGTTCCTTTTTTTCTAATAGTTTTTCCCATAATAAATACAACACTGTAGTATCGGGAAACACCATAATTTCTCGTTTAATATCCTTTAGCATCAATTCATGTTTATCTTCTGCTAAATTCTCGAATACTTGTTGTCTAAGCACATATCCTGTAATATTTTCTTCGTTTCCTGAAAAAATTGGAATTCGCGAATAATTTAAATAATTTTTTTTTCGTAGAAAATCCTGTAATCGCATGTTTTCATCAGCAACTGCAACAACAACTCTTGGAGTCATTATTTCCGTTACTTTAATATTTTTAAGTTTAAGTATATTTTGAATGATTTTATTTTCTTTCTCAGAAAATAAGCCTTCATCGGTTCCAATACTAGCCAATGCTGCAATTTCCTCTCTACTTGTAGACTGCTCCCCTTTTTTGGTTGAAATAATCCTTGTAATAAATGCTGACATAATTACTAGAGGATATGTAATAATTATCATTATTTTTATTGTAAAATAAGTAACCTTGGATAAATTTCTCCAGTATCTAGCTCCAATAGTTTTTGGTATTATTTCAGTTATTATAAGTATTAAAATGGTTAAGATAGCTGATACAATTCCAAATGAAGCTTCCCCAAACACCTTTATAGCCTGAGCCCCAACACCAGCAGCTCCAATTGTATGGGCTACTGTGTTTAGTGATAAAATTGCCGACAGAGGTTTATCAATATTTATTTTTAGTTCAATAAATGATTTAGCCCATAGGTATCCTTTATCTTGCTTTACAATTAAAAATGATTGAGGAGTAGAAAGAAGTACCGATTCCATTATAGAGCAAACAAATGAAACAAATAAAGCTAAGAATAAATACGCAATTAAAGTTATCATTTTTTTCTTTCAAATATACAATTTTATTTCTTGATTTATTTAATGCCACACCACAATAAAATACAGTGATAATGATTTTCTGTAAATTTAGTGTTTTTTATTAATACTATACCTTAAGAACAATCTATACCCAAGACGCGTTACCCCTAGCCTGATAAGGTTTGTAACCAGTATGAGTTCTCGTAATCGAAAAACTTTACAATAATGCAAATATTAATTTTAACGATATTGCAATTGTAAAGGATAGTTTTAAGAAAAAACTACTAAGCATTTATCACGCTAGAATTGAGTATCCTGAGTAGGTTTGGAATATATGTTTAATGCTAGTGCAAGTAGTTTGCACTTATTATTACTCTTAAATATACAAAAAGTGTAGATACAATCTTAGATTAGAGAGGGTGAAATTTTCGCAATGCCAAATTAACCGAAATTGCTGATATGAGAAACGCATAGCTAATGATTTTTGTGTTTGTTAGGGAATGTATTGATTCCTTCTCATACTACACGCATATCTAAAAACATTATACTCATTAGATTTATTTTCTATTTTCATATTTCTAAATATATGATATATAACAATCGGTTCTTTATTCTTATTTTCATCGATAATTATATAAGACATATGCCCAATTGAATCTTTTTCATATTGATTAAAAACTTTAATATCAAGAACATCTTGTTTATTTAAATTGTAAATACTTATTAAATCAGTATTTAAGTGCTTCTGTTTTTCATCAAGATATATTTCTTTTAAAACAATATTATTATAATTAAAATCCATTTTTGAATTAACGGTTTCAATTCTTCCGTCTATGTGTAGAAAATTGGAAGAATCATTTGTTCTTTTCAAAAATTTATTATTCCATATTTT
>DAOVTE010000104.1 GCA_030627705.1 Bacteroidales bacterium | reverse complement strand
TTTCTGCACTAAAAGGTGATAATGTTGTTAATAAATCAAAAAATATGGATTGGTACTCAGGAACTACTCTAATGTATATTCTTGAGAATATTTATATTAGTAGCGATGTTAATTTGATTGATACCCGTTTTCCTGTGCAATATGTAGTTCGCCCTCAAAGTAAAGAAAACCCAGATTATAGAGGTTTTGCCGGCAGATTAGCATCAGGAACATTAAGAGTTGGCGATAATATTAAAGTTTTACCTTCAGGTTTTACTTCAAAAATAAAATCAATAAATTTATTTGAGAAAGAATTAGAAACTGCATTTGCTCCTCAATCAGTTGCAATCACTTTAGAAGATGAAATTGACATTAGCAGAGGAGATATGATTGTAAGAGAAAATAACTCCCCTAAAATCGATCAAGATATTGATTTAATGATTTGTTGGTTAGGAAATGAACCAATGCGTCCGAATGGAAAATACTCATTAAAACATACTTCTAGTGATGTGCGTTGCATAATAAAAGAAGTAGTCTATAAAGTAGACATAAACACACTAGACAGAGATAAAGAAAGTAATACTTTTAAAATGAATGATATTGGTAGAATAAAAATACGAACTACCAAACCATTATTTTTCGACTCGTATCGTAAAAACAGAATTACAGGAAGCGTTATACTAATAGACGAAGCAACAAATAATACAGTTTGTGCTGGAATGATTATTTAGAATTTATGTATTTTAAATAAAAAATCCCAATAATTCTTATTGGGATTTTTTTTTGTTTAATTGACCTATTAATATTTGCGTTACTATAAATTATAATATTTAGTAAGTTATTAATTATATATTATCAAATCTATTCTGCAAGAACTTCTGTAAACGAAATAGTATAATCTCCATTATCGCCTACAAATGCACCTAATCTAATGTAGAATTCTGTATCCACAGTACCTGGATTATTCATTGAACCTGCTAATGTTTGTCCAGAATTACCTGATAAAGTACCTTTATGTTCAAGAGACTCTGAGTAAACATCAAAAATCAAAGTAGTGTTAGATGCACTAGGATCAATAATCCATTCTACTTTTTTTCCACTTGATAATATCATTTTAAAAAATTCATAATCGCCATCATTATCATTAGCTGCATTAACAAGTACAACTCCATATAATTCACCAGATGGAAAAGAATTAATAACTCTAGAGTCTTCAAAAGTATTATCAGGTTCGTAAGAATCATTTGGATTTTCTACAACTTTTATTACATAACTGCCTGTAGATTTATGATCATTAATGTACGCATCCCATCCACTAAAACGAAGATATTGGAAATTCTCTTTTGTATAAATTGTATGCTCAACATCTGCACCATAATCTCTAATTCCTGCTTCTCCATTTACACCAATAGTACCGGTAGAACTTTTTTTAGTGTCGTAACCTTCTAGTGCTGCAGACAGAGAACTTTCAACATCTGTTACAAATACAGTATATGAATTCCAAACATCAGTATTAGAACTGTTAAATTTGTAATAATCATTATCATCTACATCATCAATATAAGCTTTCTCAGCAGTATTTAGAGGTAAAACTGTTGCCTCAGTAAAAGAGTTATTAGGCTCGTTATCATCTTGATCTCCTGTTAGTTTATCACAAGAATAATTAGAAACTAATAGTAATACAATAATTATTACTTTAAATAAAGTAAAAAAATTGAAATAATTTTGTTTTGTTTTCATCGTATTTAGTTTTAATTAAAAAATATTCATTACAAACGTAATATAATATGAATTCTAAAAACACAAAACAAGTTATTTAATTAATATGTTATTTAACAGCACATAAATAATGTAACTACATTACACTTGCTAAAATATTTTCATAAAACTTAAATTTCATAAACACTTCATTCAACTACACTTAATAAAAGTTAAATTATAAACTAACACTATTTTGTTCGAACATATTATGAAATTGCAAAGGATAATTGTAGCTTTTTGGTTATATGAAAGATACTAAACCTTACCTAACTATTGTTCTATATAATTAATATAAGATATGTATTCCTCAATAAAAAACACTAAATATCTTTAAATTAACCTTTATTTATTTTAAATTAAAAATTAAAATTATATCTTTATCTAAGTTTTAAATATTTAGAATGAGTACCAAAGAGAAATTAGATAACGAAAGCAAGTTTAAAGAAACACAAAAATACAATCTAATATTGCATAACGATGATATAAATACTTTCGATTATGTAATTGATAAACTTGTAGAAATTTGCAATCATGAAGAAACACAAGCACATCAATGTGCAATGATTACTCATTACAAAGGTAAATGTGATGTAAAAAAAGGAGACTACAATACACTTAAATCAATGAAGGAGAATTTTATTTTGTCAAGTTTATCTGTTACAATAGAATAAAATAATATGATAGGAGCAATAATAGCATTAATAATACTTGGACTTTTACTAATGATGCTTGAATTTTTGGTAATTCCTGGAGTTACAATTGCAGGAATAGGAGGGTTATTATTAATTGGTGGCGGAGTATATTTTGCTTACGATACATATGGAATAATTGCAGGAAATTATACTACAGGAGGTGCAACTGTTTTTGTTATTGCAATAATATTTTATTCATTAAGAGCAAAAACTTGGGATAAATTAATGCTTAAAACTAATGTAGATTCTGTGATAGAATCTTACGATACATCAAAAGTAAATATTGGAGATATAGGCGAAACGACAACAAAATTATCGCCTATGGGTAAAATTAATGTCAATGGTTTATATATAGACGGACAAAGTATTAGCACACTTATAGAACCAAATACAAAAGTAGAAGTTATTAAAATATTACCAAATAAAATAATTGTTAAACAAATAAAATAAAAATCTAATGGAGCAAAGTTTTGTAATTTATATTGCGATAGCAGTAGCATCAATTATAGGATTATGGATAATTCTATATTTTATACCTGTAGGATTATGGTTTTCGGCACTAGTTTCTGGAGTTAGAATATCATTAATTCAATTAATATTAATGCGATGGAGAAAAGTACCACCTCAAGTAATAGTTGGCGCATTGATTGAAGGCACAAAAGCAGGTTTAACACTAAATAGAAACGATCTAGAAGCGCATTTTCTAGCAGGAGGACAAGTTTCACAAGTTATTCACGCCTTAGTTTCGGCATCTAAAGCAAATATAGAGCTTTCGTTTCAAATGGCTACAGCTATTGATTTAGCAGGTAGAGATGTGTTCGAAGCTGTACAAATGTCGGTAAATCCGAAAGTAATAAATACTCCACCAGTTACGGCAGTGGCTAAAGATGGAATTCAGCTTGTAGCTAAAGCAAGAGTTACAGTTCGTGCAAATATCAAGCAATTAGTTGGTGGTGCAGGAGAAGAAACTGTATTAGCACGTGTTGGCGAAGGTATTGTATCGTCTATTGGTTCGTCATCGTCACACAAAGAAGTTTTGGAAAATCCAGATTCAATTTCAAGAGTAGTACTATCTAAAGGATTAGATGCTGGTACAGCTTTCGAAATTTTATCTATTGATATTGCAGATATCGATATAGGAAAAAATATTGGAGCGATATTACAAATAGATCAAGCCGAAGCCGATTTAAAAGTAGCACGAGCAAAAGCCGAAGAAAAAAGAGCTATGGCAGTTGCAAACGAACAAGAAATGAAAGCGCTAGCACAAGAGATGAAAGCTAAAGTTATTGCAGCCGAAGCAGAAGTTCCAAAAGCAATGGCAGAAGCATTTAGGTCTGGTAATTTAGGTATAATGGATTACTATAAAATGAAGAATATCGAAGCAGATACGTCTATGCGAGAATCAATCTCTAAACCCGTAAGTAAAAAAGCTAACAACGAAGACGAAAAATAGTATAATTATATTTTGCTAAAGTAAAATCATTTTTTACTTTTGTCGTCCGAAAGGTATGGAGAGGTGGGTGAGTGGCTGAAACCACATGTTTGCTAAACATGCGTACTGTGAAAATGGTACCGGGGGTTCGAATCCCCCTCTCTCCGCAGTCAAATATATTAAGTTACTTAAAACCAATCTTTTACAAGGTTGGTTTTTTTATGTTTGCCAACCGACTATTGAGTATAGGTAAAAAAAGCTACCCATAATGGAAAGCTCTTAGAGTATATAAATATTTATATACTAATACAAAAAGCCAAATAACCAAAGAGGTATCTTGTTCTCGTACCCAAACTCAATATCGTCTGTACAATGTAGGATTGCTCGATTATGGTATAAGGTTTTACGACTGCATACAAATAAATATTATTATTAATTTCAATGGCTTGATTTGTAGATTTTCTTTTAATAAAATCTGCATTTAAAACAACAAGCAAAGTAAAATTTATTTTTTCTTAAATCCAGTCTTTTTCATTTCTCCCCAACCTGTTTTTCCTCTAAAGTAATCAATATTTCCTTTTAATGAAAAAAACACAGATATTGGATGGTAAATAATAGGTTCGATTAATGCAGTTAAGTACAATTTTAGTAGGTCGGTTTTTCTTTTATACTTTCTAAATGTTAGTTCTTCGTAAAGCAATGCCCACGATGAGAAAGCAATTGCAAATGAATAAACAAAAATGAACATTAGGAACAAGAAGTTCCAATTTACTCTGTCTAAAACAATAAGTACAATTAAATACATTAGTCCTAAAGCTTCAAAAAGAGATGCCAACCACTCAAAAAAGAACCAATATGGATATCCTAACATTCCCATCTTTCCATATTTTTTATTGAAAAATATTTTTTTGTGAATTCTCAATGTATCAATTGTTCCTCTCGCCCATCTATTTCTTTGTCTGCCTAATATTTTTAGGTTTTCGGGAGCTTCTGTCCAACAAAGTGGATCTGGTATATATTCTACTTTATATTTTTGGTTTTGCTCAACCATATATCGTCTTATCCTAACAATTAGCTCCATATCTTCTCCTACAGTATCTGCATATCCTCCACTTTCTATCACAATTTCGCGATTAAACATGCCTAGTGCTCCAGAAATCAATAATAAGCCATCAAGTTTTGACCAGGCCATTCTTCCCATTAAAAACGCTCTAGTATATTCTAAAACCTGGATTTTAGTCCATATTTTTTTAGGAAGATTAATTTTAACAATTTGCCCATCAATTATTTCGCAATCATTTACGATTCTTATTACTCCACCTGTTGCAATTATTTTTTTATCTGTTTCTTCTGTAAATGGTTTTACCAATTTAAGTAATGCGTCTGACTCTATTATTGAGTCAACATCTATTGCTACAAATAAGTCGTTTTTCGATACATTTATCCCTGCATTTAATGCATCAAACTTACCTCCGTTTTCTTTATCTATAAAGGTTAATTTCTGAAAAGATTTATTTGTAGATTTATATATTCCACGTATATTTTTTGTTTTCAAACGCATATTTACATAGTAATCAACCTTAATTAAATCATAAGCTTTTACAATTTTATCGAAGGAATCATCTGTACTTCCATCATTTACAATAATTATCTCAAAATCATTATAATATAGAGAAAGTAAGGCTCTTGTATTTTCAATTATTGATTTACCTTCGTTAAACGCAGGAGCAATAACAGATATTGATGGAGTAAATGGACTTGACAATAATACGCTATAATCTACAGAACGATTTTTCTGAATATATTCAAAAAGGGCAATTGCAGATATTATTGCCATAATAATATATGTAAGGAAAATTACAATGGAAAATATGAGAAAAAAAGAATTGAATATTTTCTCTATAATAAATAATGTTTCGTTCATCAATTAATGTTTAATTTATCAAGTACGTGTAGAATAGACTTTTTTATTTCCTTATCTGTGTTCTCAATATTTAATATTTCATTGAGCTTTACTAACCCTATTCTTCCAATATTTTTAATTGCATAACAAGATTGTAATCTAATTTCATAATGATTACAAGATAATAAAGAAACGAAAAATTCAATATTTTTAGGCTCCGACATCTTGCTTAATGATTTAATAATTAATGGTTTAAATATACAGTGTTCTGTTTCATACATTTTAATTAGGTGCTTTGCGGTGCTGAAATCTCCTATTTTGCCTAATGTGATTATTGCATATTTTCTTACCTCACTATCTTTATGTTTTAGCAATAAAACAATTGTATTAATACTATCAATTTGTCTTAAATCCATAATCATTCTTAAAGCAAAAATTACCACCGAATTATTTTTGGAGTTTAGCCATAAAGAATATTCTGGCTGCTCTATATTTTCATTAATAATTAAATTATATATATTTATCTGCTCCCATAACGAAAAAGGTTTTTCCAAGGCATCAAGAAAAGCAAATGGTACAAAAGGAAGTAGTTTTACAAGTACTAATTGAGATTCTTTTCTTAAAATATCATTTTTACTATTTAATATTTTTAATATTTTTTTATTTCCTCTTTTCGCTTGCATTATTGATAGTTCCTTCATTCCAAGCAATTTGATATTCCACATTTTACTGCTTAGCTTTTCTTCTGAATGTATATCAAGCTTAAGTTTCTTGTATAATATTTGTATATTTTTTTGTGTGTCGCCAGTAAAATTCATATACAATTCAATAAGCACTCCAATTAAAATATTTTTTCTGAATTTTGTATTTACATTTGAAAAAATCACAGAAATTTCATCAATACTAGTATCTGCAAAAAGATATTCATTTATATAATCGGTATAATCACTTTTAAGCATTTTTTTTCTAAAATCAATACCTGCAATAAAGAGTTTAAAACTATAAATAAATATTACTACAGATATAATTGTTATAATAAAAATAATGATAATAAATATAAATACAATATTATACTTGTTCTTAGGGAGTGTTTTGTTTGCTAATTCAGTTAAAAAGTTTTCAGACTCAATTTCATAATAATTATCATGTATTGCAATGCTATAATATGTTGAGTCTGTAGTTTCTATATTATCATTATTTTTTGCTTTCAGTATTAAACTAAAGACAAAAAGTAATAATAATAATAATATTATGTATTTTAATTTATTTTGCATCGAAGATTCTAATTAAAATTTATAACTAATACCTAAATTTAGCTTGGTTGAGTTTCGTTTATTTCCTGTAGTATATTCTTCATTTTTAAACTCTACAAATCCTGATATTATCCACGATGCTTTTATAGGTTTTTGATACAACAAAATAATTTTTTTACTATTTAACATATCTAAATCACTAGTTCCATTATAAAAAAGCATGGTTTCATCTGGCGAGTTACCATAGCCTAAAAGCAATGTTACAAACTCCTCTGACCCATCAATATGTAATTTTGTAATAAAATTAAATGATTGTGAAATTCCGTAAGAATATGGTACAATGTAGGGTCTAAATCCAAACCAAAAGTTTTTATAATACTTGCCTATTGAGCCTGTAAAAACAAGTAGTGAACTGTCAAAATATAGGTATCTTCCGCCAATTGAAGCGTCAAAACCTTTACTAAGACCTTTAAATAGTTCTAATGCTCCCTTATGATTTGGGAAGAGGTTGGATTGTGAAAATCCCAAATTAATGTATAAATATGTTTTATTTCCTAATTTAGGATATATATCAACTTCATATTGTAAAGCTACTTGTTGATGGAATGTTTCACTGTCTAAAATAAGGTCTCCTGCGTTTACCCTTCCTATAACACTTCCTTTATTTTCTTTTCTAGCATAGCTTAAAGATGTTATATGCCACCTTCTTAAATATGGTTGTTCAAAATAATTAAATGTATGGTCTATCTTTATAACATTATGTTTGTTTAACCTTAACAATCTATTTAATATTTCTTCAGCTTTTTGGTTTTCTGGTTCTAATTGAAGTATTGTTTTTATTGTTATAATTGATAATTCAATATCATTTGTTAGTTCATAAACCTGTTCTTTCTTAAACAGTAAGTCAATATTATTTGTGTCTAATTTAAGACCTAAATTAATGTATTTTATCGATTTACTATATTCATTATCCCACAATTCACAGTCTGATAGAGCAGATATGGCCTCAAAATTTGTGCTATCTGCTTTATGTACTTTTTCTAGTTCTAAGCGTGCTAGCTTGTAATTTTTATCCCAAGCATATGTTCTTCCTATTAATATCCTTGCATCAATATAATTAGATCTTGATTTTAATATTTTAAAACAGATTCTTCTGGCTTCTTCTGTATTTTTATTAAAGGCATAATTTTGCGCTAGCGTAAATAAAGAATCTGCATTTTGTGTTTTTTGCGCAAAGACAAAATGTGTTTGTAAGTTTAAGAGAAGTGCTAATATTATGATTATATAGTTTTTCATTTTGTATATACTATACAGGGCATGTCCTATTTCTGATTCTTGATAATTAATTTTTGTATTCTAATAGACAATTCATTTGGGCTGAATGGTTTTGTAATATAATCATCTGCTCCTGCTTTAAGAGCTTCAACTACTGATTCTTCTTGACCAATTCTTGAAAGCATTATTATTGGCATTGTTTTTTTAAACTCTTGTCTAATCATATTTATCAGTTCAAACCCATTAATATACGGCATTAAATGATCGGTTATTACTAAATCAAAATCTTGAGATATTATCATTTCGCTGGCTATTTTTCCATTTTTAGCACTAGTAATTTCATATCCGTCACGATTAAGTTTAAAGCTAATTGCTTTAAGCATTATTTCATCGTCTTCACAAATTAATATCTTCATTAAAAACTGTTTAATTTACATCAAATCAAGATTTTTACAAAGTTACTTTATTAATTTAGTTTTGCTAATATATTGTTGAGTTTATTTCCTGTATTTAAGCTTATGCTTGTTATTGTTATTTCTTTTAGGTTATTTGCTAAAATATATAAATTATGATACGGAACTGATAACAAATACATGAAAGTTTCATCAATTGCAATTAGAGTTGGAATATCGTTAGAGTAGTTTTTATAAAAAATATAGAAATACTACTAATTCGGTATTTTATTCAACATATGTTATATCAAAATAAAAAGGCTAGTACACCTGATCATAAATACCATATTTATCAATTACATACTGCTAGAATAAAATATTAAATTATGTTATTATTCATTTAGCACCCAGTTTAAAGACAAATGTTCGTTTCTTTCTTGTTTCGAAGCTGTTTTGTCCATAATTAATATTTTTGTAGTAAAATTCGGAAATATATGCCATATTATTCAACTCCACAAAAGGAATAGAATCAACCGGTTATAAGTAATCATTTGATTATTTTGTTTTTTTTCATTTTAATTTATAATCCTTTTTCAGTTCATTTAACAAAATGAAACAGTCCTCAACTACATCGTTTATGTGTATTTTAATTTCTAAAATATTACTTTTATTTTTAGAATTTTCTTCTATGAAATCAATTTTTTTACCTATTTTTTTCAATCCACACAAATCTATTCTTCCTCCAAGCTTATGTGCTGTGATTCTTAAACCTTCCCAATTTTTATTTTTGTAGCAAGCAATTAATTCGTTTAAAATTTTTGGAGTATCTTGAATAAACATTTGAATCATTTCTATAAAAAAGTCTTTATCTCCAGATACCAACTCTTCTAAATTTCTTAAATCATAAATTTTATTGTTACCCAAAGGTGTTTTACCTTTATCTAACTGTTTATGCTGTTTGTAATTTCTATTTTCTACCTCTTTAAATACAGCTTCAATATCTTTTAAATTATATGGTTTTGACATATATGTATCAAAGCCTTGTTTTAATAAATTGTCAAGAACTTTTGTATTATGATGACCCGTTACAGCAATCACTGGAATATTATTTTTCAATTCCT
>DAOVTE010000191.1 GCA_030627705.1 Bacteroidales bacterium | reverse complement strand
CAAGAGCAGCTCCAAATATAGTTCTAAAATCAGGTTCACTTCCACTAGGGGTAGCATAACCTCCAGTGTGAATATTTACCAAGAACACATCGTTTGGGTGTGCATCATGTATTTGCTGAGCAATTTTATGACCCTCAGGACAATATACACAATGTATACCAGTGAATTCTTCTAATACTACGTTTTTATTTTGAACAGTAGTATCGACAATCGTCTGAGCAAAAATTGTTACAGAAAACAATATTGCTAAAAGCGTAACGTAAAGTTTTTTCATAATATTATATTATTTTTTAAATTTTGTTAAATGTATTATAATTTTCTATAAAAAAAAGTCTAATTTATACAAAAACACAAATAAACAATGCTTAACTATTACTATTATTATATTTATTGTATTATTGATTACAAATAAAATGCTTATATTTGTGTATTATTAATTAAATACATTTTACTTATGATTAAATATATACTTTCTTTCGCAATTATTATTGGCTTAGCCATAACAAACATATATGCACAAAACTTATCTATAAGTTCTTCTGGCATTGATATTTCTAATTCTAGTCATATTGAAATACCTGGACTTAATGATAATCCTTATTCTCATTATATTGATATTACTAACAATAGTAGTTCAACCATTAACGTAAGAGTTTTTAAACGAGACGAAAATATTGTTTCTGGCACAGAAGCTCTTTTCTGCTTTAACGGAGCATGTTGGCCTGCTTCTACTGATACTTCGGGTATTAATGGAGGTACAGGTTTTATTTTTCAACCTATTGATGCAGGAATAACTACAAGTGGATTAAATAGTATTATTTGTGAATTTAAGCCTAACGGTTTGATAGGAACTAGCTATGTTGATTATGTTGTTTATGATTATTATAATATGAGCGATTCTGTTAATGTAACAGTAATTTATGATTTAAGTATTGGAATTGAAGGAAACTTAGTTTCAAATTCCATAGTAACTTATCCTAATCCAGCCGACAATGCAGTAAATTTTAAATATAAAGTAGATTCTGAGAATTCTAAAATCGAGATTTACAATATTGTTGGAAATTTAGTAGAATCTATTAATCTTGACTCTAATTCTGGTATAAATAGTATTAATACAAGTAATTATAAACAAGGTGCATATTTTTATTCGTTTATAGTAAATAATAAAACAGTTTCTACAAACAAACTAATAATAGTACACTAATTACAAGTAATCTTTAATAAGAATTTTGGCCAGCTTGGTAACTCCAGTGCTGGCTTTTTCTTTTATAACAGTTACTGTACTTATTGTATTTACTGAATTTGGATCAATAAGAAATATTGGTGTATTTGGCTTTGTGTAATTTATTAATCCTGCAGCTGGATAGACATTTAAAGATGTTCCTACAACAACAAATATATCTGCCGCTGATGCAATTTCTGCTGCCTCAGTAATTTTAGGAACATCCTCGCCAAACCATACAATATGTGGTCGTAATTGATAACCTTTTGCACACAAATCTCCTTGCTTTAATTCCCACCCATCTAGTTCGTAAACTAATTCTTCGTATTTTGTGCTTCTAACTTTTTTTAACTCACCGTGAATATGCAAAATATTTTTACTTCCACCTCTTTCATGCAAGTCATCTACATTTTGAGTAATTATTTGAACATCGAAATGCTTTTCTAATTCTGCTAATTTAATGTGTGCTGCATTTGGTTTAGTTTCTAGTAATTGTTTTCTACGTTGATTATAAAAATCTAATACAAGTTCTCTATTGTTTTCCCAGCCTTGCGGACTTGCAACTTCCATAATATCATAATTTTCCCATAGACCGCCCATATCACGAAAAGTCATAATTCCACTCTCGGCAGAAATACCTGCTCCACTTAAAATTACTAATTTTTTCATATTATAAAATTTATATTATTAGGCTACTCAAACCTAAACTATAAGGCTATAAGTATTAAATCTATATCTTTAAAGGGCATATTAAATCTATCAGCAATATCTTTATTTATCAGTACTCCGTTATACATATATAGACTGCTTAAATTCTCGCTATATTTTTTTATATAATCTCTAATCTCACCAGAATTACCAATATCAGAAATCACATTACTTACAACATTGCTTATTGCATATGATGCTGTACGCGATACTCTTGCAGGAATATTCGGAACACAATAATGAATTACTCCATATTTTGTAAATACAGGATCTGAATGTGAAGTAGTCTTAGATGTTTCAGCACATCCACCTTGGTCTATGCTAATATCTATAATTATTGAGTTTTTTTTCATATTCTTAACCATGCTTTTAGTAATAATATGTTTATTATCAAACCCAAAGCTTTTTGCTGCTCCAATTACAACATCTGCCGACTTTATAGCAGATGCCAAAACCCTAGGTTGATAAACAGAGGTAAATATTTGCTGCCCAAAGTTCATCTGTAAGCGTCGAAGTTTATTAATAGATTTATCGTAAACTTTTACATGTGCACCTAAACCTAAAGCAACCCTTGTTGCAGATTCACCTGCAGTACCAGCACCAACAACAATAATCTCAGTAGGATTTACTCCTGTAATACTTCCTAGCATTTCGCCTTTACCTTTTAAGGTATTGCTTAAATATTCGGCCGCTATTAGTATAGATGTGCTTCCTGCAATCTCGCTCATAGAACGCACAATTGGAAAACAAGAATTCTTATCTTGAATAAATTCAAAAGCAATTGCTGATATCTTTTTTTTCTTAAGAGCTTCTATATATTCTTTTGTTTGATTTGCTAGATGTAGGCTAGAAATTATTATTTGGTTTCTTTTTAAGTACTTAATTTCTTTTAAAGTAAAGGGTAAGATTTTTATTAATATATCAGATTGATAAATATCAGAAACTGTTGATGAAACATTTGCTCCTAATTCTGAATAATCACTATCAGCAAAGTTTGCTTTATCACCAGACCCAGATTGAATTATTACCTTATGACCATCGTTAATAAGTTGTTCTGCACCAAAAGGTGTGAGTGGAATTCGTCCCTCATCTTTTTCTATTTCTTTTAGAACACCTATTGTGTATTTTTTTTTCTTATTTTTAATTTCAAGTTTTTCTTCTTTAGGTAATAACTCCGATTTTGGAAACTTCACTTTTGTGATAGGCGATCCTATATTGCTCATAGTTTTGTTTTTGAGATAATACCATAAAGTTAAAACTTAAGTCTGTTAATTGCAAATAATTATTTTTTTTGCAATTAATTTATTAAATAATTTCTCATACTGATTTGCAATCTTTACCCAAGAATAATTATCTTTAATGCTTTGTATATTATTTTCTATAAATGAATTCTTATTATTCTTAAGGTTATCAAAATCAGAAATGATATTATTAATATTATTGATTGTGTTAAAATATATAGCATTTTCTTTTAGCACAGACCTATTAAAAATATTATCGTGCGAAATAATAAATGCTTTTGATGCCATTGCTTCTAGCAACGACGGATTTGTTCCTCCAATTGAGTGTCCGTGAAAATACGCCTTACAGTTTAAACGTAAAGTATCTAACTCTAGTTGATTATAAATACTGCCAACAAAAATAACATTTGTATTATTATAGTATTTTTTTATAAGTTTTTTTCCATATTTTGCTGAAGGATTACTCACTATAATCACCTTCTTTTTCGTTCCTGATTTTATAATTCCATTTAGAATTATTTCTATATTATTTTCTGGTTCTAATCGGGAGATTAGCAAGAAATATTCATCTTTATCAATATTATATTTTGTAAGAACGGCATCGTCTGTTTTATTAATAATATTTGCGCCATAAGGAATATAAAAAGAATCTCTTTGATATTTCGCTTTGTAATAACCTTGAATACAGGTGTTATCAGAAACTAAATAATGTGATTTTTTTACAGCAATCTTCTCAGATATCTTTAGGATTTTTTTTGCTAGCAAGTTCCACTTTGTTCTTTGCCATTCCATCCCATCCATGTTTGTAACAATTGTAGATTTATTAATATCTAACAACATATACGAGAAAGCAACACTACCATAACCACACTCTAAAATAATATCAAAATTATTATTTAATGCATCTTTTAAACACACAAAATCGTAAATGAAATTTGCAGCATTCCCAAATTTAGTTTCTGGATTATCTTTCCTTATAATCGTTACATCTTTAAATTTACCCTCTTTATAATAATGATATTCTGGATTGTAAACCGTAACCTTATGACCTTTCTTAGACAGCTCTACAGATAGATTCTCTGCAAATTGCTCAAATCCACCGTAGTTATTGGGTATTCCCCTTGTGCCTAAAATTGCTATATTCATTTAACAGTTCATATAAATTTATGGTTTAAAGATAAAATATATTTCTTTTCTTCAAAGGAAATAACTAAATTACTTCATAATTAATTTGCATTATTAGTGATTTATTACTAACTTTGATAAGTTACTTTATTAACTATTAACTTATTAATTATGAAAATTATTAAAATTACATTAGTTGCTATTTTATTACAAATAACACAAATTAATTGTGCACAAAACGCCTTAAATTATGACGGAATAAATGATTATGTACAAACTTCTTTTACTGGAATATCTGGCTCAAATGCTAGAACTGTTGAGGCATGGATAAAAACTACAGTAAATGCAAATCCTAGCAATGGAGGTGTTCAGAATGTAATTACTGACTGGGGAACTTTTGTTACAGGAGGAAGATTTACTTTTTGTATTTTATGGGGTAACGCAATTAGAATAGAACTAGGAGGAAGTGGACTAAGTGGAACTATTGCTGTAAATGATGGATTATGGCATCATGTAGCTGTGGTTTATGACCCTATATCTGCAAATAATTATAGTTTATATGTAGATGGCATTCTAGATGTATCGGGAAATATAGGTATTTCTACTAATACTGGGTCAAGTATAAATATGAGAATTGGAAAACGAATTGATGGAGTTAATCTTTTTGATGGAACAATAGATGAACTTAGAATATGGAATACAGCGCGAACAATTTCTGAAATAAATACAAATATGAATACTGAATTAGCAAGTATTCCCACAGATCTTGTTGGTTATTATAAATTTAACCAAGGAATTGCATCTGGCGTAAACACTACAGACACTATTCTGTTTGAATTTGCAGGAAATTCTTATGATGGAATATTACACAACCTTGCGCTTTCAGGAAGTACATCAAACTGGGTAAATGGAGTAAATTTTATTACATGCACTAATACAACAAACAATTTATATATAAATGCTTGTACCGATTACACAAGCCCTAGCGGAAATAACACATGGGCATTTACAGGCGTTTATTATGATACAATCCCAAACACAGCGGGTTGCGATAGCATAATAACAATATTTTTG
>DAOVTE010000080.1 GCA_030627705.1 Bacteroidales bacterium | reverse complement strand
TAAAAGTCTTTTTGCATAAGCAGAAACTCTTAGCGACCACTGACGCATTTTCTTTTGAGTAACAGGATGTCCTCCTCTAACAGAAACTCCATTTGTAATTTCGTCGTTTGCTAAAACAGTTCCCAATGCAGGACACCAATTAACAAAACTATCTGCTAAATATGCTAATCTGTAATTTAGCAAAATTTCTTGTTGCTCTTTTTCTGATTTTGATTTCCACTCATCTGCAGAAAAGCTAATTTCTTCGGTAAATGCAATATCTAAATTGCTGTTTCCTTTTTCTTCAAAATGCGATATCAATTTTGTAATTGGCTCGGCTTTTTGTGTTTTATTATCAAAATAATGATTAAACATTTTAATAAATACCCACTGTGTCCATTTATAATAATCTGGATCTGATGTTTTAAATTCTCTGCTCCAATCGTATGAAAAGCCTATTTTATCTAGCTGCTCTCGGTATCTCTCAGCATTAATTTGTGTAGTTTTTGCGGGGTGCTGTCCTGTTTGAATTGCGTATTGTTCTGCAGGTAAGCCAAAAGCATCGTAACCCATTGGGTGCAATACGTTAAAGCCTTTTAATCGTTTGTATCTGCTATAAATATCCGATGCAATATACCCTAAAGGATGCCCAACGTGCAAGCCTGCTCCAGATGGATATGGAAACATATCTAATACATAAAATTTGGGTTTTGTTTTGTCGATATCAACTTTATAAATCTGAGATTCTTTCCATTGAGCTTGCCATTTAGCTTCTATATCTTTAAAATTGTATTCCATTGCCGTAGTTAAAATTTATGATTGTAGGTACTGATAAAATATTGCTTATATCAAGTAATATTAAATCTCCCTAACCCTCTTCTATAAGAGGGAATTTGTTTTGTGCTTTTTACTATCTTTATTTCATACTCACGTAAGTGAATATCCAGTTTTATATTACAAATTATCTTTCTGGTTTTCCTCCTACTAGGGAATGAAATAATATTTATAATTAACATTTGTTAGTTCTTACCCGAGTACTAATCTTTTTTAATTATTATTCTTTAGTTTTAGATTGCAAATATAAGAATGAAATTGATATTAATGTGATAAAGAGTTATTTTTAGATTGCATAAAAAAAAGCGTATAAATCAATAAAACTTATAGATTTATACGCTCAATTTACTTAGAATTTTATTTATTCTTTTTTGCTAATATTAAATAACACACCTAAATTTACAGAAAAAGAATTATAAAAGAAAGCATTATTATTGTCATTAATAATACTTAGTTTTTCAAATTCGCGTAAGCCAGTAAAAGATGTAATAAAAGACAAATCGTCTGATATCTTGCGTTTAAACCCAAATTTAGTAATTAAGCCAAATTTATAATAGCCAAAAGCACCATATTCTGTTATAAAATCATTTGGTATAATTGTATTATCTGGAAATAGCAGTTTTTGATTTATATTTGTACTAAGGTTTACACCTGCACCAAAAAAAAAGGAATAATTAGCTTCAGTATTTATTGAATAATTTAAAATTACAGGAATATTGATAAACTCTTCTGCAATTTTAGATTGCGAGAAATCAAAAGTCTTTTCTGATATTCGTGCAGTTTGCGAAAAGCCAAATTGCAAGTCCATATCTTTTGATAGTCCTAAATTATACAATATTTCAACATCTGCAACATACCTGCTTTCAACATTATCAAATGTGGCTGTTTTGTAGTATAAAAAACTTTTCATATCTCTAGCTTGCGTATACTGTGTTGGTTTAACAAAGAAGCTTACTTGCGAAAAAGAATTAGTTGCGAATATTGATATTGCAATCAATAATAAAATTTGTTTTTTCATGATAATTATGTGTTTAAATTATTTAACAAAAAACAAAAAAATCCTATACTTTATTACAAATCAATAGATGTTACTAAACATAACTTATTATAAATTAACAAAAAAAAGTATAAAGTCGATTTCTCAACCTTATACTTTTAAAATAATTGTTATTTAGAGTTTTTCTAATTATAGGCTCCAATAAGTTAAGTCCTTAATTTTGTCTTTATAGATTCCTTTGATATCAACTAAGACACCATTGTCGCCCATAATATTTTTAAAATAATCTTCTTTTAAATTTGTATATTGTTCGTGATTTACTGCAACAATAATAGCATCATATTTATTTTTATCTGCATTTTCTGTCAAACCAAAACCGTATTCTGCTTTAATCTCGTCTGAATCTGCCCAAGCATCAACAACATCAACATTAACCATATATGATTCTAGCTCTTTAATCACATCAACAACTTTAGTGTTTCTAATATCGGTTACATTTTCTTTAAATGTGAAACCCATAATTAGAACTTTTGCATTTCTGATATTTTTGTCTTTTGCAATAATTTGCTTAACGGTTTGCTTAGCAACATATCCGCCCATACTGTCGTTTACAAATCTACCACCATCAATAATTTGTGGATGATAGCCAAATTCTTTTGCTTTATACGATAAATAATATGGATCTACACCTATGCAATGCCCACCAACTAAACCAGGGAAGAATTTTAAGAAATTCCATTTTGTTCCTGCTGCTTCTAGAACATCGTATGTGTTTATTCCCATTCTACCAAAAATTATAGAAAGCTCGTTCATTAATGCAATATTTACATCACGCTGAGTGTTCTCAATAATTTTTGCTGCTTCGGCAACTTTTATTGATGATGCTCTGTGAACTCCTGCTTCAATTACTAATTCGTAAGTTTTAGCTATTTCTTCTAAACTTTCGGCATCGTTACCAGAAACTACTTTTGTAATTTTTGTTAGAGTGTGAACTCTATCACCTGGATTAATTCTTTCTGGAGAAAATCCTACTTTAAAATCTTGAGGAAATTTTAAACCTGAAACTTCTTCTAAAACAGGAATACAATCCTCCTCTGTTGCGCCAGGATAAACTGTGCTTTCGTACACAACATAATCGCCTTTTTTAAGAACTTTACCAACTGTTTCCGATGCTTTAATTACTGGAGTTAAATCTGGCAAATTATGCTCATCTATTGGGGTTGGAACTGCTACAATATAAAATTGAGAATCTTTTAAATCGTCAAGATTTGCGGTAAATACAATATCTGTACCTTCAAACTCGTGAGCCTCTAATTCGTTACTAGGATCGATGTTTTTTTTCATTAAGTCGACTCTATCTTGCTTTATATCGAACCCAACAACCTTAATCTTTTTTGCAAATTCTATGGCAATTGGTAATCCAACGTAACCTAGACCAATAACTGCAAGTTTTGCTTCTTTGTTTACTAATTCGTTATACATTTTATTATTTTTTATGAGAGTAAATTCTCTCTATTATTTCTACAATTTTAAGACCTTCTAGTCCATTTGTTGTAACTGATGTTTTTCCGTTTAAAGTATCAACTACATTTTGAATTATATAATGATGATTTGCCGCTGAACCTTTGTACGCACCATAATCATTTGGTGGATTAGATTCTTCTAATTCTGGCATTTCGTATCCTTCAATATTACATTCTACAACTTCGTTCATATACTGACCAGCAACTTTCACTGTTCCTTTGCTACCAATAATTGTAATGCTACTTTCTAAGTTTGTATCCCAAACAGAGGTTGAATAATTTATACTTCCCATTCCTCCGTTTACAAAATCAAACGAAATAAAACCTGAATCTTCAAAGTCGGTTAAATCTTTGTGATTAAAGTCATTGAATTTTGCTTGAATACCAGTAATATCACCAAATAGCCAATACATAATATCAATAAAATGAGAGAACTGTGTAAATAAAGTTCCTCCATCTAATTTTAAATCGCCGTGCCAATCTCCTGCTTTATAATATCTTTCGTCTCTATTCCAAAAACAATTTAATTGTACCATAAATGTTTCTCCGTGAATTTTGTTAGAAACAATTTCTTTTAACCATTTAGATGGCGGCGAATATCTATTTTGTTTAACAATGAAAATAGTTTTTGATTTCTGTAGAGATTTAAAAATCATTGCTTCGCTATCTGCTTTGCTAAGAGCCATTGGTTTTTCACAAACAACGTGACAATCGTTATCTAATCCTGTAATTGTATGTTCTGCGTGAAATCCATTTGGAGTTGCTACGTTTAATACATCAAACTTAAGATCTGAATTAAATAATTCTTCTATGCTAGCAAAATGCGGAACATCGTTATCTAAACCTAGCTCGCTTTTTGGTTTTAGATCGCAAATAGCAACAAGTTCGGCTTCGTGATTACGCATAATCATTTCCACATGGCGTTTCCCAATGTGACCAATTCCTATTACTGCAAATCTTGTTTTTTTATTTTCTTTCATACTTATAAATTTGTACTTTCTATTTATTATTTGCTACAAATTGTAATAATTGCTAATATGTAGCTCAATGATTATTTCAACCATTATTTGCATTATATTTTATGTACTTTATTGTCTTTTATGGTGTATTTTTTTTTGCTTTCTGAACAAACAGCAATCCCTTCTTCGTTAAAGTTTAAGCGTTGCCCATATTCGCTCATCCAACCAATTTGTTTAGCAGGGTTTCCTACAACTAAAGCATAAGGTAAAACTTCTTTAGTAATTACTGCACCTGCACCAATAAATGCAAATTCGCCTATATCATTACCGCAAACTATTGTAGCATTAGCACCTATAGATACTCCTTTTCGTACAATTGTTTTTAGATAATCACTTTTTCTATTTACTGCCGAACGAGGATTTATTACGTTTGTAAAAACCATTGATGGACCTAAAAAAACATCGTCTTCGCAAATCACACCTGTATAAATTGAAACATTATTCTGAACTTTTACATTCTTGCCAAGAATTACTTCTGGCGAAACAACAACATTTTGTCCAATATTACAATTCTTGCCTAATTCGCAATTGCTCATAATATGTGAAAAATGCCATATTTTTGTGCCTTCGCCAATTTTACAATTGTCGTCGATTACTGATGTTTCGTGTGCAAAATATTTTTTATCCATTATTTATATTGGTTCATAAAGTTTGTAAAATTAAAAGTATACAAGCTATAATATTATTTTTCCGTAAATTCTAAAACTGATTTTGTGATATATTCTAATTGTTCATTATCCATTTCGGTATGCATTGGTAACGAGATTACAGTTTTGCATAATTCTTCGGTTATAGGAAATGATAATTCACTTAAACCATAACTCTCGTAAGCTTTTTGTTTATGCAATGGCACTGGATAATATATCATTGCAGGAATTCCTTTTTCTTTAAGAAATTCTTGCATTTTTGGTCTATCAATATTTTTAGTTACTAATGTGTATTGATGAAAAATATGTTTTGTGTTCTTACTTCTAAATGGTGTAATTAGCTTTTCGCAGTTTTTAAACGCTTTATCGTAAAAATCTGCAGCTTCTATTCTTGCATTATTATATGTATCTAAGCTTTTTAATTTTACATTTAAGATTGCTGCTTGTATGCTATCTAATCTAGAATTTACCCCAATTTTATCGTGATAATATCTAACTTTCATTCCGTGATTTACAATAGAACTAAGACTCTCTGCAAGTTCATCACTATTTGTAAAAATTGCACCGCCATCGCCAAAACATCCTAAGTTTTTTGATGGAAAAAACGATGTGCAACCAATATCGCCAATAGTTCCAACTTTTTTTGTTTCTCCGTTAGAGAATGTGTACTCTCCTCCTGTTGCTTGAGCTACGTCTTCTATTATTTTTAGTTTGTGCTTTTTTGCAATTTCTATAATTGCTTCCATATCAGCCGACTGACCAAATAAATGTACTGGTACAATTGCTTTTGTTTTTGGGGTAATTGCTTTTTCAATTGCTTCTATATCAATATTGTAAGTGTCTTTGTAAACATCAACAAGAACTGGTTTTAAGCCTAAAACTGCAATTGCCTCAACCGTTGCGATAAATGTAAAATTGCTTGTAATTACTTCGTCGCCAGGCTTTAAGTCTAACGCCATCATTGCAATTTGTAAAGCATCTGTCCCATTACCACAAGTAATAACGTGCTTTGCATCTAAATATTCAGCAAGATTATTTTGAAATTCTTTTACTATAGAACCGTTTATAAAAGCTGTGTTGCTTATAACTTTCTCTATTTCTATGTCTACTTCTTGCTTTATTTTTTGGTACTGACTTTTTAAGTCTACCATCTGAATATTAATCATTCTCAAAATTTATTTTAAAATAACTTACAAATATATAAAAAGTACTTTTAAAGTATTGTGTTAAAACAATAATTTATTGCAACTCTCCCCAAATTATTTTTTTACCAAAACCAAGTCTATTGTCGGTCATCTTTATAAAAGATAAATTTACAATCCAAAGTTGAGTTTTCATTAACACAGCATATGGAAATCTTTTTAGGTAAGCTTTCTTAGCAATTTTTTCAATTTCATTTTCTGGCTTACTAATTTCTCCATTGAACTGAATTCCTTGTATTTTTCCTACGGTTTTTGTTTCTAAAACAATTGACCCTGCAATGTAATTCTGTTGCAAGGCATCAATAATATGTTTAGTTTCTTTATCTGATGTAAAAACCAAAACATTCTCGTTTTCTAAATATGTGTAAAAACAGTTTGCACAATATGGTTGATTATTATTAG
Source organism: Bacteroidales bacterium (assembly GCA_030627705.1). Taxonomy (GTDB): domain Bacteria; phylum Bacteroidota; class Bacteroidia; order Bacteroidales; family JAFGXI01; genus DAOVTE01. Next base: position 4,953 of record DAOVTE010000080.1, on the reverse strand, counting down.
ATGTAGCAAGCGTTAAAACGTGATGTTCGTTTATAAATTCTGCTATGCGTTTTGAGGGGTTGTTCATTTTATAAATTGATTTATTACAAATTCTTATTTCTACCTAGCAAAGATAATTATTGGCTTATAAGACACAAACTTTTCTTAACAACAAATTTCTAATAGGAAAATAAATTCAATCTATTTAAAATATTTCTTAGGACAAAATAAATTAAAAACCCAACAAAATAAAGTTGATAACTTTTCTATATATTAATTAATCTTTAATTATAAAATTATGATATTAGTGCAAATTTAAAATCATAAAATGAATACACGGCTTGTAATAATTATCATATCCTTTTTACTTTCTATTAACACGTACTCTAACAATAGTTGTGGAGGAAAAGATAGTATTGCCTACTTTAATAAAGATTTTACACATAATTTTATTTTACATGTAGACAGTATGATAAATAATATGTATAGTACAAGTCTATTTGTGAAACCATTAACAATAAAAAATAAATATGGGTTTTCTAAAGATTCTATTCCTGTTTATGCTGATATTATTCACGAATATAGAATGGCAAAACTAGACACAAAAACTCCTATTAAATTAGAATACAACAGCAATGTTAAAAGTCAAATAGATTTATATACAATTAGACAAAGATCATATTATCAGAAAGTTTTAGGTAGAGCAGAATATTATTTTCCAATTTTTGAAGAAGCTCTAGACAGACATGATTTGCCGTTAGAATTAAAATATCTTGCTGTTGTGGAATCAGGCTTAAACCCTAACGCAAGATCTAAATCTGGAGCTTTAGGTTTGTGGCAGTTTATGTATAACACTGGTACAATTTTTGGATTACGTTCCACATCGTTTATTGATGAAAGAAAAAATCCTATAAAATCTACTGATGCTGCATGTAAATATCTAAAATATTTGCATACAACTTTTAATGATTGGCAACTTGCATTAGCAGCTTATAATGGTGGTCCTGGCGTTGTAAGAAATGCTATTGAACGCTCTGGTGGCAAAACTACTTTTTGGGAAATAAGACCATTTTTACCTAAAGAAACACAAAATTACGTCCCTGCATTTATGGCTGTAAATTATGTTTTTGCATATCAAGCAGAGCATAATGCTATTATTAATGACTATGGTTACAAATCAATTGATAACGACACGATATTAATTACAAAACCAATTTATTTATCTAAAATTTCTGAAATATCAAATGTTCCTCTCAAAACACTAAAAGAATTAAATCCAATGTTTAAAAAAGGATATATTCCTGCTATTGAGGATACTTTTGTTCTGATAATACCAAGAAAGAAAGTACTAGAATTTATACAAAACAAAGATAAAGCTGCAATAAGCACTTATAATTCTTCAAGTTATAAAGATTTGCCTTCAGCAAATGAAGTAAAAAAAGATAGAATAAAAATTACTCACACTGTGAGAAAAGGTGAATATTTTCATAAATTAGCAGTACAATACAATTGCACAATGGAAAATATTAAAACATGGAATAATCTAGACTCCAACAATATACACTCGAATCAGAAATTAGATATTTGGATAGAAAATAGCATTAACACTAATCTAGTTACAAAAGCCCAATAGAAAATGTTTAGCACAGAACTAATAAAAGAATTAAGCGACAGAACAGATTCGCTAAGGAGGTATCTTTGACATTGATGAAAAAGAAACAAAAATAGTAGAATTAGATAAAGTTACACAAGAATCAAATTTTTGGGACGAGCCAAAAAAAGCAGAAGAATTTCTTAAAAAGATATCCAAAATAAAAAATTGGGTAAAATTATTTTATCAAGTAAAATCTAGCGTAGACGACCTGAATGTAATTTCTGAGTTCGAAAAAGAAGGCGATGCAACAACTGAAGAAGTAGAAGAACAATACAATTTGACATTAGAATTAATAGAAGCTCTTGAGTTAAAAAATATGCTTAGGAAAGAAGAAGATTCTTTGGGTGCAATTTTGAAAATAAATCCAGGTGCAGGTGGCACCGAGAGTCAAGATTGGGCAGAAATGTTAATGCGATTATACATACGCTGGGGCGAAAAGAATAACTATAAAGTACGAACATTAGAGTACCAAGATGGAGAGGAAGCAGGTATTAAAACAGTTACTCTAGAATTTATTGGCGATTATGCTTATGGATATTTGAAATCAGAAAATGGTGTTCACCGTTTAGTTAGATTATCGCCTTTTGACTCTGCAAATCGTAGACACACCTCGTTTGCTTCAGTATTTATTTCCCCATCTATAGACGATACAATTGAAATAAATATTATCCCTTCAGACATAGAATGGGATACATTTCGCTCTGGAGGAGCTGGTGGGCAAAATGTAAATAAAGTAGAAACAGGCGTAAGGCTTAAGCACATTCCTTCTGGAATAATTATAGGAAATACCGAAACACGTTCGCAACACAAAAACAAAGAAAATGCTTTAAGGTTATTAAAATCACAACTCTACGAATTGGAACTACGAAAAAAACAAGAAGAGCAAGCAAAAATTGAAGGCTCTAAACTTAAAATTGAATGGGGTTCTCAAATTAAAAACTATGTATTACATCCTTACAAACTAGTTAAAGATGTGCGTACGGGACATGAAACAGGAAACGTACAGCGTGTATTAGATGGAGATATTAACGATTTTATTAAAGCATATTTAATGCAATTTGGAAAAAACCAATAAAATAACACATAAATTATAATAAATTCAATAAACTTATTTTATAAAATGTGTTTTTCTTTTTTTGAAAATACAAAATAACATACTATATTAGCACATTAATTACTTTATAAAGTTTTCAAGTATGAAAAAATTACTTATTTCAAGCTTATTTGTATTATTTTCTATATTTTCGTTTGCCGGAGAATATACATTGGATGGAATTTTTCAAGGTAAAAATCTGTATGTTATGAATCCTTTTTCATCTTCTGGTGTTGGTTTTTGTGTATACGAAGTTACTGTTAATGGTAAAATGACAACTGATGAAATTAATTCAAGTGCTTTTGAGATAGATTTATCAATATTTCAATTTAGAATTGGAGATAAATTAATTGTAAAAATTAGACATAAAGAAAATTGCATTCCAAAAGTTTTAAATCCTGAAGTTTTAAAACCTCGAAGCACATTTTCTACAGTTCAAATAAAAGTTAAAGACAACAACCTTGTATGGACAACTACTGGCGAAGCAGGAAAACTACATTTTATTGCTGAACAATATAGATGGAATAAATGGGTAAAAATTGGAAAAGTAGAAGGAAAAGGAACATCAAGTTCTAACACATATTCTGTAAAAGTTTACCCGCATTCAGGCAATAATAAATTTAGAGTTAAGCAAATAGATTTTACTAAAAAGCCTCATTATTCTACCGAAGCAAGACATAGATCAATGTCTCCTGCTCTTTCTTTTAGTCCAAAAAAAGTTAGTGATGAAATAATATTTTCTGGAGTAACGTTATACGAAATCTATAATAATTACGGAAATATTGTTATTAAAGGAGAAGGCGTAAAAGTAAACGTATCTAAACTAGAAAAAGGAGATTATTTTATAAACTTTGATAATACGATGGATACCTTTAGAAAGAAATAACTTATCCTTTTTTTAATTAGTTTAAAAAATACATAAAACAAACCCTACAAAATATTTTGTAGGGTTTGTTTTTATATGCTTTTGAATTTTATTAAGATTATTATTGCTTAACTATTCGTTTTGTAATAAATCCTAATCCAGTATTTAACCTTAGAACATAAATACCTGTAGGCAAGCTAGACACAGAAACAATAAACTTTGAGTTGTTTACAACGTCTTGTTTTACTATTTTTCCATAAAGATCGATGATTTTATAATCGATAATTTTTTGATCTTTATTATCAACATTTATTGTTGTGTTTGAAGGATTTGGATACACTAATGTAGTGTTATTTGATTTATTATTTTTTATACCTACAGCATTCCAATTATTACAATCTAAACTATTTGTGTTATAATAATTTTGAATTATATCTGCATTTTGTTTCAAGACATTAACATTTTCAAAATTACTAACAGCATTTCTACCGTAAACAAAAGCTAAATCAAAACAAAAGCTAGAATTTGCATTAAAATCTCCTTTATCAAAAACAGAAATTCCTCTTCTATCTCCTGGAGCATTATTTGCTGAAACCTCAGACCATTGAGTTGTATCTAGAACATCTCCGGGGAAAATGAATTTTGTAGATTGACTACCTCCATATCCATTACCACCAAATGTAAACTCAGAACCATCTAGCCATTTATTATTTAAATAATTATAATAACCAATATCAGAACTTGGATCAGCTGATATTGGATTAGCATTATTAAAATAGGCAAAACCGCTAATATTCTTATTTAAAAAGACAGTTCCCATTGCTGGAGGATTAAGTCCATATGAATTTCCTGTGCCAGTACCATCATTATTATCTCCGTTATACCCGTAGCTCATATTTCTTACCGTATCGCAACCAATATAATCATCTGTGGGATCTCCAATATCATAATCGGTGAACGAGCCAACTTTAAAATCATGATAATCATTTGCCGAACGATTATAAATTTTATACGAAAAGAACAATGCATGATGAATTGCATTAATAGAAGTTCCAAAGCCATATATCATTAAATGAACTTCAACTTCTACAGGATTTCCACCCGTTTCGTTATGAATATCTCTAGTATCATTAAATATTGTATAAAATGCTTTATCACCTTTTATTTTCGGATAATCACCATTAAGAGGGTCGTATATATTATTATTATTTACATCTACATAAGGTGCTAAAAGAACAGCTTCGCCATTAGCAGTATTTCCATGTGTAGGCCAATCTATAATATTACTTGGTACCGTATACCAGCCATTATTAATATTTACTATATGATAATCAATTTCGGCCTTTGTAACTACCCAAATAT
>DAOVTE010000201.1 GCA_030627705.1 Bacteroidales bacterium | reverse complement strand
AAATTCTAAAGGCCCTAATGCAGCTTTTTGCAATAATTGCAAAGCAAGATAACGGTGTAGATTTATCTGAGCGTGAATTTGTTCGTACTTTTTTGCGACAACAAGTAAACGATGTAAAAGTTGAAGAATACATAAGCCTTTTCGATAAAAAATTTGGGTATAAAGAAAAACAGAAAAGCGAGTCTCAAGAAAAAACAGACAAAGCCCCTAAAAAAGAACGAAAACTTACATCAGTAAGAGATTCTGTAAAAACATTAGGCCTATCGAAAAAAATTAACAAAACCCTTACACAAAAACAAAAAGTAGTTGTTCTTATTAGATTATACGAGCTTGTAAATTCTGATAAAAATTTTACTGAGCAACGAATGGCAATAATAAATACAATTGCCGATGTGTTTAATATTCCTTCTGAAGAAATCAATGATATAGAAACTTTTGTTACAAAAGAAAACCTTAATGATTTAGACAAAAAAAGTATTCTCCTTATAACAAATCACGAGATAGAGAATGAAAATTGTAAAATTATTGAATCTACAGATTCCGAAGGAACAATAATTATCTTACAAATTAATAGCACCGATTTACATTTTTTTAGATATATTGGTACTAGCGATATATTTGTAAACGGACTGCAGGTTAGTAATTCCCGAATACATACATTAGCACCTGGAAGTACACTTAGGTTATCTAAAGGTAAACCATATTTTTATAGTGATGTTGTTTCTAAATTTATGGATGACAAATCTGTAACTGATTTGTCGTTTGTTGCCGAAGATATAGTATTTACATTTCCAAATGGGGGAATTGGTTTAAGAACCGTTTCGTTATCGGAAAATCAAGGTAAATTAGTGGGGATTATGGGTTCTAGTGGGGCTGGTAAAACTACATTACTAAATGTTCTTTCGGGAATAGAAACACCTTCATCTGGTAGGGTACTAATAAACGGTGTAGATTTACATAAAGAAAAAGAAAAATTAGAGGGGGTTATAGGCTATATACCTCAAGATGACTTGCTTATAGAGGAACTTACAGTATTTCAAAATTTATATTATAATGCAAAACTTTGTTTTAAACACGAAACAAAAGAAAATATAACAGAGCGGGTAAACAAAACACTTAAAAGCTTAGGTTTATTCGATAGAAAAGATTTAAAAGTAGGAAGCCCACTAAATAAATTAATAAGTGGAGGACAGAGAAAAAGATTAAATATTGCTTTAGAGCTTATTCGCGAGCCATCTGTTTTATTTGTAGATGAACCAACCTCAGGTTTATCATCACGAGATTCAGAAAATATTATGAGTCTATTGCGTGAGTTAAGCCTAAAAGGAAAACTAATCTTTGTTGTTATACATCAGCCATCGTCAGACATTTATAAAATGTTCGATAAAATGGTAATACTTGATACCGGAGGATATTTAATTTATTACGGTAATCCGGTTGAGTCTGTAATGTACTTTAAGCAATTAGATGCTCAAATTAATAGCGATGAAGGAGAATGTATTACTTGTGGTAATGTAAACTCAGAAACTATATTTAACATCATAGAAGCACATGTTGTTGATGAATATGGACAGTATACTGAAAACAGAAAGATTTTACCTCAAAAGTGGGAAAAACTTTTCAAAGAAAATATTAAATTAGACGATGTTAATAGATATAATACTCCTCCTCCAAAGGCACTAGATATACCAAGTTGGATAAGTCAAATAAAAATATTTGTTACCAGAGATTTTATTTCAAAAATAGGAAATAAACAGTACGTAATTCTAAACCTTTTAGAATCACCAATATTAGCTTTTGTTTTGGCATATATTATTAGATATATAGCTAACCCTAACTCTTCTGTTTATATTTTTAGAGAAAACGAAAATATTGCACCTTACGTATTTATGAGTATAGTAGTTGCCCTATTTATAGGACTTACAGTAAGCGCAGAAGAAATTTTTAGAGACAGAAAAATACTTAAAAGAGAGTCGTTCTTAAACCTTAGTAAATCAAGTTATTTAGTATCTAAAATTATCATACTATTTGTTTTATCAGCAGTACAAACATTTTTATTCGTACTTATAGGAAATTATGTGCTTGGTATTCAGGATATGAATTTTGCTTATTGGATTGCGCTATACTCAATTGCCACATTCTCTAATATACTAGGATTAAATATATCAGCAGCATTTAACTCTGCTGTAACTATATATATTTTAATTCCGTTGATTATGATTCCTCAAATGATATTAGGCGGTGCTATGTTTAGTTTCGATAAATTAAATAGAGATATAGTTAGTATAGATAAAGTGCCATTAATTGCAGAAGTAATGGCTTCTAAATGGATTTATGAGGCATTATTGGTTAAGCAATTTAAAGACAATGAATTTCAGAAAGTTTTATACGATGTAGAAAAAGAAGAAAGCAATGCAAACTTTAAACAAGTATACTTTATTCCCGAGTTATTAGAAATATCTAAATATTGTTATGATAATATAGGAACAGAAAACGATTCTGCTAGAACTATATTAGAACAAAATTTATCCTTATTAAGAAAAGAAATAAAAGGAGATAAATTTAGGTCTAAAAGTATCAATGTTGAATTTGCTAATATGTTAACTATAGATTCATTAAACGGGTATTATACGTTCTTAACAAAAGAATATTTAAACGAAATGTCTAGCTATTATATGATATTGTTTTCAAAAGCAAATAAGCAAAAGCAAAAGATAATAAATTACTTATTAGATAAAGATACTAAAAGATATAGAGCACATAAAGATAATTATTACAACGAAAGCATATCCGATATAGTAAAAAAAGTATACGAGAAAAATAAGATAATTCAATTTAAAGATAAATTAGTGCAACAAGTAGATCCAATATTTCTAGACCCAAAACCGTCAGGTACTCTAGGATTTAGATCACATTTGTTTGCTCCTAGAAAATACTTCTTAGGACAGTATTACGACACTTTTTGGTTTAACGTGTTAGTAGTTTGGTCAATGACTATTGCGTTATATATTACACTGTATTTTGATGCACTTAAAAAATTATTAACGTTTTTTGAAAAGAAATCTTTCAAAAATATTTTTAAGTAAATTATATTTTTAATAAATTTACACTTTATAAAAGTATCATATGAATAAATTAGTAAGTATTTTAGTAATCTTGTTATTTGTGTTTGCTTGCGATAATAGCTCTGACACATATGATGATTTTGGATCTGGCGACGATTTTGTTGTTCCAGATTCTATATTAAACGAAGAAGCTCCTCTTGTGGTGTCTGAAGAAGCAATGGATGAAATTATTCAAAATGTATCTTCACCTGTAGAAATGGCGGCATTAATTAAAGACGAAGGCGTAAAGTTTAATATTAAACTTCTTGCACCAACAGATAATATTAAGAGCTATAATTCTAATTTTAAACAAGCATTAAATCTTGGAATACTTGGTGCAGATTTGGGTTATCTAAATATGTATAACCAAACAGGATCAGTAATAGGATACATAACATCTATAAAAACACTATCTGATAATTTAATGGTTGGTCAGTTTTTCGATTTTTCTACACTAAAAAGATTAGCAACAAACAGCGAAAACATTGATTCGCTTATGTATATCTCTGTTGCTAGTTTCGATAAAATGGATCAGTATTTACGAGAATCCCAAAGATCAGATATTAGTACACTTATTATTACTGGAGTTTGGCTAGAAGGCTTATATCTAGCAACGCAAGTTGTAAAAGATAAAAGTGTAGATAAAATTGCTGAAAGAATTGGCGAACAAAAAATGGCTTTAGACGACCTAATAATTATTGTAAAAAATTATCAGTCAGATAAAAAAATATTCAAACTCGTAGAACAATTAGAAGAACTAAAAGCTGCTTTTAGTGATGTGCGAATTGTGTATGAAGTTGGCGAGCCAGAAATGTTAGAATTAGATGGCATTTTAACTATTGTGCAAAATGATAAAAGTATTGTGATTATGACAGATGAGCAATTAAAAAATATCATTGTAACTACAGAAAAAGTTAGAAACGAAATTATCAATTTGTAATATGGCTAGAACTCTATATATAATATCAATAATAATGCTATTTACTCTTGGTAATAATACCGAGGTAAAAGCTCAGTGTAATAGCCAGTTAGTTACTATATGTTCTGGTAAGTTAGCCGATAACGCTACATATCTTAAAGAACTGAAAGTAAAATTACAAGCTAAACAATCTGGGAAACAAGTGCCTGTTGCAAGATATTTAATAATGTTAAGTAAAGGAACACACTATAGGTTTTCTGTTTGTAATGCAAAAGAATTTGAAGGCAAAGCTATAGTGCAACTTTACGATAATAACGATAAATTGCTAGGAAGTTCTTATTTGACAAAATCAAAAAAACATTATCCCGCTTTTGATTTTCTTTGTCAGAAATCTTCGGTATACAAAGTGTTAATATCATTTGAAGGAGGTAAAGCAGGTTGTGCAGTAGGAATATTATCTATGGTAAAATAATTTGTAGATTTTAAACAGTTATTATTTTTAAACTACACCTGCCAATCAATTCTAAGTTTATTATTATCTGCTAATATTTTATTGGTTTGCGAAAAGTGCTTGTTACCAAACCAACCACCTCTATTTGCCGAAAGTGGCGACGGGTGTACAGATGATAAAATATAATGTTTATTTTT
>DAOVTE010000175.1 GCA_030627705.1 Bacteroidales bacterium | reverse complement strand
TTTTCCGTACTTAGGGCCCAGAGTTTTAAAGTTTGGTTTAATTTTCTTAACCAACACTCCAGATGTTTCTGTTAAGAATTCTAATTCTTTAACATTAACTTCTGCTAAAACAAGATTACTTACTTTTTCTAACTGCTTTTTAAAATCATTATCTAAAATAGGAATCATTATTTTTTGTAGCGGCTGACGTACTTTTAAGCTAACTTTTCTTCGTAATCCCAAAACTAACGATGATACTTTTTGTGCAATACCTTGACGTTCCTCCAATGCTTTGTCTATTAATTTTTCGTCGTATTCTGGAAAAAGATCAATATGTACAGAATTTACTTTATTAGATTTAATGCTCATTATATCGCTATAAAGCTTTTCTGAATAGAACGGTGCAATTGGCGACATTAACTGCGATACAGTTTTTAAGCAAGTGTAAAGGGTTTGATAAGCTGCAATTTTATCATTATTGTACTCACCACCCCAATATCTTTTACGGTTTAATCGCACGTACCAATTACTTAAATTCTCGCCTACAAATTGTTGTATTGCTCTACCTGCTTTTGTTGGCTCGTAATTATTGTAATGGAAATCTACTTCTTTTATTAGTGAATTTAAAAGGGAAATTATCCATCTATCAATTTCTTGACGCTCTTTTACAGGAATCTCATCTTCGCTGTATGTAAAACCATCAACGTTTGCGTAAAGTGCAAAAAACGAATATGTATTGTAAAGTGTTCCAAAGAATTTTCGTCTAGATTCGTCTACTCCTGCAACATCAAATTTAAGATTATCCCAAGGTTGTGCATTGGTTGTCATATACCAACGAACAGGGTCCGATCCGTATTTTTCTATTGTCTCGAAAGGATCTACACCGTTGCCCAATCGCTTAGACATTTTTAATCCTTTTTTATCTAAAACTAATCCATTAGAGATGATATTTTTAAACGCAACGCTATCGAAAAGCATTGTTCCTAATGCGTGTAATGTAAAGAACCATCCACGAGTTTGATCTACTCCTTCGGCAATAAAATCGGCAGGATAATATTTTTTCTCGTCTATTAATTCTTTGTTTTCGAACGGATAATGCAATTGTGCATAAGGCATTGCTCCACTATCGAACCAAACATCTATAAGGTCTAACTCGCGCGTCATTTTATTTCCTTTTGCTGATACAAGAAAAATATCATCAACATAAGGCCTATGTAAATCTATTTTTTCGTAGTTTTCTTTTGAGTAATCGCCAACAACAAAACCTTTGTCTTTGTAAGGATTTGAGCTCATAAAGCCTGCTTCTACAGATTTTTCTATTTCGTTGTAAAGCTCTTCTACCGAACCTATGCAAATTTCTTCTGTTTTATCTTCGGTTAGCCAAATTGGTAGCGGTGTTCCCCAATATCTAGAACGTGATAAATTCCAATCTTGTAGGTTTTCTAACCATTTTCCAAATCTTCCTGTTCCTGTAGATTTTGGTTTCCAATTTATTGTATCGTTAAGCTCAGACATACGTCCTTTTAACGATGTAGTTTTTACAAACCACGAATCTAATGGATAGTAAAGAATTGGTTTATCTGTACGCCAACAGTGTGGATAATTATGTTCGTGCTTTTCTACTTTAAATGCTTTATTTTCTGTTTTAAGCATTATTGATATTTCGATATCTAAGGTAATATCTTTTTCGCTAAGCGTTGCGTCGTATGCATTTTTAACAAATTTACCTGCAAAATTTGAATACAATTCTGTGTTTACAAACTTGTTTACAAAATCGGCATCTAGGTCTTCTATTTTAAAGAATCTACCTTGTCTATCAACCATTGGCTGACGAGTTTCGTCTTTATCTACAAGTACTAAGGGAACAATTCCTGCTTCTGTTGCAACTCGTTTATCATCTGCACCAAAAGTTGGAGCTATGTGAACTACTCCTGTACCATCTTCGGTGGTTACAAAATCGCCAATTATTACTTTAAATGCATCGCCATCTGGTTTAATCCAAGGAATAAGTTGTTCGTAGCTTATTCCTGCTAAATCTTTTCCTTTGAATTCTTCTAGCAATTTATATGGAATATTTTTATTTCCTAGTTCGTAATTATCAAACTCTAGTTCTGCGTTTTTTGCGTTGAAATATGTTGAGAATCTATCTTTTGCAAGAATTACAATTGTTGGTTTTCCTGTATATTGATTATAGGTTGCAACTTTTACGTAATTTATTCCTGAACCAACTGCTAATGCTGTATTAGATGGCAATGTCCAAGGTGTGGTCGTCCAAGCAATTACTTGAACATCTGTACAATTATAATCTGAAATATTGTTGTATAAGAATTCTGATTTTTCGTCTCTAATTAATTTAAACTGAGCAATTGCTGTTGTGTCTTTTACATCGCGGTAGCAACCTGGTTGGTTAAGTTCGTGTGTGCTTAATCCTGTACCTGCAGCTGGCGAAAATGGCTGAATTGTGTAGCCTTTGTAAAGTAAATTTTTATTGTAAAGTTGTTTTAGCAAATACCAAAGAGTTTCGATATATCTGTTGTCGTATGTGATATACGGATCGTTCATATCTACCCAATATCCCATTTTTTGAGTAAGATCTTCCCAAATATCGGTATATTTCATTACATCGTTTCGGCATTCTTCGTTGTATCTATCTACCGAGATTTTAGAACCTATGTCTTCTTTTGTGATTCCCAGATTTTTTTCTACGCTAAGTTCTACTGGCAAACCGTGAGTATCCCAACCTGCTTTACGCTTAACTTGAAATCCTTTTTGTGTTTTGTATCTACAAACTACATCTTTTATGGTACGAGCCATTACGTGATGTATTCCTGGTTTTCCGTTTGCAGATGGTGGTCCTTCGTAAAAAACAAAGGCAGGCGAACCTTCGCGAGTTTCTATACTTTTTTCGAAAGTTTGTTCTTTATTCCAAAGTTCTACAACTTCTTTGTTAATTTCTGATAAATTAAAATTCTTATATTCTGCAAATTTTTTGCTCATTGCTAAATTGTTTCTGTGTTAAAAAATCTAGCAAATATAGTTTTTAATAATTATTAATGCAAGTTTATAATTTTGATTGCATTAACTCTCACATTGAGCAATTACTGTAGGAATAATTACGGAATTTTCTTTTAATAATAATTCGAATTCTTCTTTTGTAATAGAATCTGATTTTACATTATTTATTATGTCTGTAAACGGTTTTGTTTGGGAGTTTTTAATATCAAACTCTATTATCATTAATATCTCTAATTTAGCTTTTAACTCTGTAATATTATTAGCATTAATAAATTTATTTCTTGGATATTTTAATGGTATTTGCATATTTTATTGATAAATGTAGTAAACTAAATGAAAAAATCTAATATTTAACCTATAAATTTAAGATACTTACTTCGCAAGAAAAAAAAGGTTGAATTATTTTTCTTTATTCTACAAACAATACACCTAATACTTAATTTTGCATTTAATTTATTCATATTCCTAATAAATCTTTATATTTGTTATCTCAATTTATTTAATTTATGGATACAAATAAAGAACTAGAACTAGCTTGGGATTTTGTTGAAAGAACAGACAGAAATATCTTTTTAACAGGAAAAGCAGGAACAGGAAAAACTACATTTCTACATAAAATTAGAACAGAATCTTTTAAAAGGATGGTAGTTGTAGCTCCAACTGGTGTGGCAGCTATTAATGCAAAAGGCGTTACTATTCATTCGTTTTTTCAAATGGCATTTGGCCCAATATTGCCGCCCGAAGCACAAATAAACAATACTAATTCTCCATCGCAAAAGAAATTTAATAGACGAAAAATTGATATTATTAAATCGTTAGATTTATTAATTATTGACGAAATAAGTATGGTTAGGGCCGATTTGCTAGATGGTATAGATCAAGTTCTTAGAAAATATAAAAATAGATCGAAGGTTTTTGGTGGAGTTCAAGTATTAATGATTGGAGATTTACAGCAACTAGCACCTGTAGTAAAACAAAATGAATGGCAATTATTGCAGCCATATTATAATACTGCATTTTTCTTTAGCAGCAGAGCTTTTCAGGAATCTAATGCAATTGGAATTGAACTAAAGCACATTTTTAGACAACAAAATAAAGAATTTATAGGAATACTAAACGAGATTAGAAATAATATAATTTCTGATAAATCGTTATCTATACTTAATCGTAGATATATTGAAGGTTTCAAAGCAAATAAAGATGATGGATATATTACTCTTACAACTCACAATAATCAAGCAGATAGTTTAAATAATAACGAATTGCAGGGTATAAAAAGCCCTAGTAGGTTTTTTACAGCAAGTGTAGAAAAAGAGTTTCCTGAGCATATTTATCCAACGCATTATAAATTAGAATTTAAAATTGGTGCGCAGGTTATGTTTATTAAGAACGATAGCGAGCCAGAAAAGAGATTTTTTAATGGCAAAATTGGTAAAATTGTTAAGTTCGACAATAATAAAATAATAGTTCGCTGCCCCGATGATGATTTTGATATTGAGACATCGCCAGAAACTTGGGAGAATATTAATTTTACATTAAATGCCGAAACAAAAGAAATTACAGAGAACATAAAAGGTTCGTTTTCTCAAATGCCACTTAGACTCGCGTGGGCAATAACTATTCATAAAAGTCAAGGACTAACTTTCGAGAAAGCAATTATTGATGTAACCTCATCTTTTGCACACGGACAAACTTATGTTGCCCTTAGCAGATGCAAAACTTTAGAGGGGATAGTTCTTAAACGACCAGTAGAGAAAACTAGTATTATTCAAGACAATAGAGTGATTTCTTTTACAAAAGATGTAGAAGATAATCCGCCAAACAATGAAACTCTAAATCTTTCTAGAAAGCAATATCAGCTTAATTTAATTGAAGAATTATTTAATTACAAACAGCTTTTCTATATTGTAGACCGTTGCAATAATATTATTTTTCAGGCAGGACATAGCTTGCAAGGAAATATTTCGTTTCCACTAAAAACATTGCGAGATAAAGGAGTAAACGAACTTATAAAAGTTGGCGATGGGTTTAAGCGTCAGTTAGCAAAAATTGCTATTAATATTGATGAGCCAGAAAAAAGTGAAGCAATTCAAGATAGAATTAAAAAGGCAGTGGATTATTTCCTTAAACATACCGAAGAGTTTATTATAAAACCGTTGTCGGAATTATCGTACACTACCGACAATGCTGCAATTAATAAAGATTTAAAAAATCAATTAAAACGAATAGAAGAAATTACAGAAAGCAAGGTTTATTGCTTTAAAGGTCTAGATAAAGGATTTTCTACAACAAAATATTTAGAGCTACGAGCAAAATCTGTATTGCAAAATGTAAAAACAAAAAAGACGAAGAAAGAGATTGTTGATACGGGAGCAAACCCAAAATTATTTGCTTTATTACGAGGTTGGCGACACGAAACTGCCAATATCGAAGACTTAAATCATTATCAGATATTTACGCAAAAATCGTTGTTCGAGATTTGCGAAGTGCTTCCTATTACCAAAGAGCAATTACTTAAAATTAATGGAATGGGGAAAACTCGCGTAAAGAAATATGGCGACGAAATTCTAGAAATAATCACAGAATATTGCGAAGAAAACGAAATAGAAGCTACCGAAACCAATTCTACTAAAGAAGTTTTCGAGGAGCTAGAAAAACAAAATACCAAAGAAATTTCTCTAGATTTACTTAATCAAGGAATGGATATTCCAAGAATTGCAAAACATAGAGGGCTTACAATTGGAACAATAGAAGGCCATTTAATTTATAGTATTTCGCAAGGTTTAATAAAAGTAGAAGAAGCAATAGGCAAACAAAAATCTAAGAACATTAAAAAGCTAATTAATAAGACAGATTTTGAAAATTTATCGGATCTAAAAGCAAAACTAGACGATGAATATTCATATAACGAACTACGTATGGCTTTGATTGACTTAAAAGTTAATAATTAGATATAAACAACAAATAATATGAATAAGACATTACTAATTCTCTTATTATTAACTATTTCTACTAAATTAATATCGCAGATACATTATGTAGATCTTATACCCGATATAGTAATTAATAATACCACTGATACCATTGATATTAATTCTGATGGAATTGACGATCTAATTTTTACTCAAGAGAGCAATATTCCAAGTCAAGAAGCACATGGTGTTGGCGTTACATTACTACATTATGATATAGAATTTGTTGGGAATCCGCCACCTTATGATCCTACACATTTTTATGCTTACAAATTAGATTCAAATATATTAGTTGACATTAATGCTGATAATAAATCTTGGATAGT
>DAOVTE010000015.1 GCA_030627705.1 Bacteroidales bacterium | reverse complement strand
TTTTTTACCAAAATAATTACTTTGTATTTTTTGTTGTAATAATTTATTTTAAGAAAGTTACAGCTAAATTTTGAGAGTATAAAAACTTGTTATATTTTGTAGTCTTAAATAAACGGGGTGCAAACGTGTCTTACACGCGACAGTTAGCGTTCATTGAAAAATACATTATGAATAGTTCTATACATTAATTTTACGCAAATACTGTTATATAATTTGTTAAACTAAAAAATCTTTAAAATGAAAACACACAACATTTTATCAGTTATCTTCTTGACAGTTTCTTTCTCAGTTTTCGGACAGGAACACCCAAACACAATAAAAAAAATCAGTGTCCACGACATTTACATTCAGACAGGTTTTCTTTCAGAGCGTAACACCAATTTGACACTGGCGGACTTTAAGACACTTGTTCCTCAATCAGTTTTATTGAAAAACAACCTGACAGATTTTTCTCAATCCGGTGGTTTCGGTTTGACAAGCAACACTATGTTTTCAGTAATGTTGGGTATTAAATTCAGCGACAAGCAAAAAACAACTTACAAAGCAAATCCTCTGTTACGACTTGGTGTTAGTTATTTTTCTGGAACAACTTGGGCAGAAAGTTTATATAAGGAAGAACGCACACCATACGACACACTAACATCTACTCAAACGGGGCAGACAATTTACGTTGATTCTGTAACAACAGAAAATTACAGTATGAATTATTCATCTGAACAACTTCTATTTTACGGGTCACTAATTTTTAGAACTAATCCTGAAGCACGCTGGTCTATATTTACTGGTATAGGTATTACCGCAGGATTTTCTGTTATTGCCAATACAGACATTTATTATAACAACTTTGGCAGAACAGAAACTCATTATCCAAACGACAACACTTTTTTTTCATCCTATTATTCAAGTTCATACAATAGTAAAACAGAAAAACATAGGAACAAAAATAATTTTGGTGCTTCAACATTTATTCCAATGGGAATTGATTTTAGAATCGGAAAGGAAAATGAATTTTGGAAACAGATACATTTGTTTTATGAATTAAGAACTGGAATTAACATTACTTCAGTGCCTGAGTTACGTACAATTACTAACACAAATATTCAACATGGACTGGGACTAAAAGTTTCTTGGAACTAAATAACTTTATTTGGACATAACGGACAAGAGAAATGAAAAAAAATTGCCCAATCAAGTTACTGTGTTAAATTCCAAATGATTTTTCAATTATTTAATATATATTTTAATATAGAAAGAATATTCGGAGCGATTCGTTAACCGATATAATTCTCATCATATAAAGCATCATTCTTCCAAAGTGTATAAATAAGTTCCAAAGCCTTTCGTTGCATTGCAACAACTCCCTTTCGTTTTGTATTCCTTTCCTTCGATTATTCGTTAGTAGATGGCTGACGGAGTAACTCCGCAAGTGCACCTCTCACACCACCAGGTCCTTCAATAATGTTCATGGTAAACCAAGCGGTTCTCGTATACGGCGGTTCACTAGATAAAATTTAACTGCACATTTTGTGGTACAGTTCTTCGATATTTTGCAAATTGCTCCGAAAAAGAAATGTATTCTTTTCTATGCAATCTATCAATTTTATAGAAACGTATTTTTAGGATACTTTAATGAAAGTGAATTAAAAAATACAGAATCATTTGCAAGGTTAGAAACTAATTTAGTGCAAAGTCTAATCTTTAGCTTGTGTGAAGAATGTGTCTTAACGAACATATTTTTTCTGAAGCAAAAGCTTTTAATATATACATTTATGTTAAAAGGCAGTTTCTTTAATATTATTTCCCCTGTATTTGCAGAACTATTTTTATAGTATAAATCATTATTTTAAAATCGACATATATAGACATATTTTCTATATACACTATATCGTATTTTAAACGCTCTATCATTTCTTCTATGTTTTCTGCATAACCAAATTTTACCTGCCCCCATGATGTTATACCTGGTCTAACCTTTTGTAAGTGTAATATTTGAGGAGCAGTTTTCTGAATTTGATCTATAAAAAACTGACGCTCTGGTCTAGGACCAACTAGCGACATGTCTCCCAAAATTACATTAAAGAATTGTGGTAATTCGTCCATTCTAGATTTTCGCATTAATAATCCAAATTTTGTAATTCTAGAGTCATTTTTGCTTGACAAAGCAGGACCATCTTTCTCAGAATCTAAAAACATAGATCTGAATTTATAAATTTTAAAAGGTTTACCATATTTACCAATTCGCATATGGCTATATAAAATAGGGCCTTTTGATGATAATTTTACGCCAATAATTAAGAAAATATATAGCGGCAATAGCAGAACTATTGCTATTGAAGAAAATGTAATATCTATAAGTCTTTTTAAATGTACTTGCCAAACGGGCATTAAATCGTGCGAAATATTAATTAAAGGCTCGCCAAATAACGATGCCATTTTTACCTTACCAAGTAATAAATCATACATGTCAGGAATTGCCTTTATAGTTACGTTAAAACTACCCAGTAGCGTTAGTATACTTTGTATTTTTATATGTTCGAAAGATTCTATAGCAACTATTACCTCTTCAATCTTATGTTGTTTTATTATTCTTTTTATTTCTAACAAATTGCCTAAATGAGGTAAATAATGTTCTAATTTGTAGTTATCATTGCTATGAACACTGATAAATCCTATAAATTTATATCCTGCTGATTTATTTTGAGATTCTAATTTTCTGTATAATTTTTTAGCTTTTTGGTTACTCCCAATAATTAATGTGTTAAATCCAATTTTTCTATCCTGAATTTTATGATTTGTAATTGTTGTAATTATTAATCTAGGGAAATATGATAATGTAAATTGCAATCCAAATAAAACCGCTATTGATGAATAGTAGTTTTTATAAGTTAGTATTTCGTCGTCGAGTATTATTATAAAGAATAAAAATATTACTCCAACAAAAGTTAACCCAAAAGTTATTCCTAATTCTTGAAGTCTAGATTTCTTAAATACATTTTTGTAGTATCCACTAATGTAATAAATAAGAATCCACATAAGAGGAATAAGAACCAAGCCTAATAAATAACTCTTGTTTAGTTCTAAAGGTACATCGTATCCAAATTTGTTAGATTCGATATAAAATTTTCTAAAGATAAAGAAAAGAGTCCAGGCAATACTAGATGCAATTAAATCTGAAACTACATATTTTAATGTTTGAAGTCTTTTATTCATCTAGAATCTAACTAATTTTAGGTTATCAATAAAGATCTCAGCTTTTTCTATATCTGAATTTTTTGCTGCTCTTATATATATGTAAAATCCTGATGCAGTAGAAGATTGCGAAAGGACATACGATAAATCTATATAAATTTTATTTTTTACTTCTGATGGATTAATTTGTATTATATCTACGTCTTCCACTTCGGAGTTATACACTAATAATATTCCTATAGTAAAAGCTTGATTGTTTTTATAATCGAGTTCGATATATGTATCGGTGCTTCGTACTTCGAAAGCATTGCCTGTTGTGATATACTCAAACCCCTGATGCTCATTATCTAAATATATTGCTCCCCATTTATTATTTGTTAATGATGTATCTACTTCTTGAATAAGTAAAGTATCACTGTTAGACAATCGTTCTAGCGATAGGCTTGGGTCTTGAAAATCTTCAATCCATTCGAAAATTGCACTTTCGTTATATGTAAATTCAGGAATTATGTGCATTTCTTGTTTCTCGTCTAAAAAAGTATCTATTAAATGCGATTCGTAGAATGGATATACAGCTCTGCTTGCATCTATACCATTGTCTTTTATTCCTGGTCTAACTCTAATTGTATGTTCGCCAGTAGCCAAAACAGGAAATGTAATTGGCAGTTCGTAAGTTCCTAAAAAATTACCATCAATGTTTATCCATACATCAGTAATTTTATGAGTTGCGGCACCTTGTTTATATGCATTTGTGTAAAAAGATAAGCTATCAATCTTTATATATGTAGGAATATCCTCATCTGGATCTAAGATGCTACAAGAACTAACAAATATTGCAATAATTATACTAAGTAATATTTTTTTCTTTATCATAAAATAAATAGGACTATAATTAAGTTAACGAAAAACTTAGGTTTTTATTATACAAAAAAAATCTATTTAATAAATACTAGTTTCTTAGTTATTAAAAAACAAATTAAAACCTTTAAGAACCCAAAGTATTTCTATATTTAGTTGTGTATTAATAAATAAAATAAAAATACTACAGAACAAAGATATTGCTAAAATTTAAGAAATAAAAACTCTTTTTAACTTACCTAAATATTGTTTCTAAATTAGATATGAATGTTGAGTTGGTGTGTTTAATACAGTAAAAATCAAGAATAATATTTATAATATTTTGATCTTTTATATTGCACTTATTTCATAGAAACAAAGAGAATATTCTATATTTATTTTTTATACAGTAATAGCCGATAAGATTTTAATAGCATCACTTATTCTTGAAATATTTCCAAACCATAAGATTAGCTTTTCTTTTTGTTCTTTCATATTACAAAGACTTGGGTTTTTCTGCATAAATCCTAAGATTGCAGAGAATGTATTAGATTGAAAATATACAGATTTTTGATCTGCTACAAAATAACAGCTTAGTCTATTGTTTTTTAAAATGATTTTCTCTATTCCTAAATTTATTGCAATCCAACGCAGGCGAACAACATTAAATAGTTCTTGGGTTTCGGTAGGTATTTCTCCAAATCTATCTATCAAATCTTCAATAAATTTTGATAAATTCTCTTCATTTGCAATACTATCTAGTTCTTTGTAGAGTTTCATTCTCTCGGTAATACTTTCTATATAAGACTCTGGCAATAGCAACTCTAAATCGGTATCAATTGTGCAATCGTTTACAAATTTATTATTGTCGCCGTAGAAATTATCTGAATTATCATTTTTGTATAGCTCTTTATACTCGTTTTCTTTAAGCTCTTGAATAGCTTCGTTTAAAATTTTATGATATGTCTCGAAACCAATATCTGCAATAAATCCACTTTGCTCGCCTCCTAATAGATTTCCTGCTCCTCGTATATCTAAATCTTGCAATGCTATATTAAAACCACTGCCAAGCTCAGCAAAATCTTCTATGGCTTTTAATCTGCGCCTTGCCTCTGTATTGAGCGTAGATGTTGGCGGCGAAAGCAAATATGCAAAAGCTTTTTTATTAGAACGCCCTACCCTTCCTCTTAATTGATGTAGTGTGCTTAGCCCAAAATTATGCGCATTATTTATTATAATTGTGTTTGCGTTTGGAATATCTAAACCAGATTCGATAATTGTTGTAGCGATAAGAACGCCATAATCTCCATTTACAAAATCGAACATTATTTTTTCGAGTTTTGTACCTTCCATTTGACCGTGAGCAGCAATTGTTCTTACATCTGGACAGATTCTATTTATCAATTTTTCTACTTCGTATATATTTTGCACTCTGTTGTGAATAAAAAATACCTGACCGCCACGATTTATTTCATAATTTATTGCTTCTGCAATTGTATCTTCGTTGAAAGAATGTAGCTCTGTAATTATTGGATAACGATTTGGAGGAGGTGTGTTTATTATTGATAAATCTCGCGATCCCAAAAGCGAAAATTGCAAAGTTCTTGGTATTGGTGTTGCTGTAAGAGTTAGAGTGTCTACGTTTACTTTTATATGTCTGAGCTTTTCTTTTAATGCTACTCCAAACTTTTGTTCCTCATCAATAATTAATAGACCTAAATCTTTAAAAATCATATCTTTACCTACAATACGGTGCGTTCCAATTAAGATATCTATTCTTCCTTCTTTTAAATCTTTCTTTATTTCTGTTTGTTGCTTTGCTGTGCGTATTCTACTTATGTAATTTATATTTACAGGAAATTCTTTTAGTCTACTTATAAATGTTTTATAATGCTGCAATGCAAGAATTGTTGTGGGCACAAGTATTGCAACTTGTTTACCATCTAAAACGGCTTTAAAAGCTGCACGAATTGCAATTTCTGTTTTTCCAAAACCTACATCACCACAAACTAACCTATCCATAGGGATATCGTTTTCCATATCTTCTTTTACAGCCTTTGTAGCTTTGTCTTGGTCTGGAGTATCCTCAAAAATAAATGATGCCTCTAGCTCTTTGTTCATATAACTATCTGGCGAAAACTGAAAGCCTTTTTGTTGTTTTCGTTTGGCGTAAAGTTCTATTAATTCTTTGGCAATATCTTTAATCTTAGATTTGGTTTTCTTTTTAAGATTTTGCCATGCAGGTGTCCCTAATTTATAAACTTTTGGTGGCGTTCCTTCTTTTCCTTTATATTTTGATATTCTATGTAGAGCGTGAATACTAACAAAAAGGATATCATTATCTTTGTAAATTAAGCGAATTGCCTCTTGTGTTTTACCGTTAGAACCGATTTTTTGTAATCCTCCAAATTTTCCTATTCCGTGATCCTGATGCACAACATAATCGCCAGGATTTAATTGTGATATTTCTTTAAGTGTGAAGGTTCCCTTTTTGGTTAAATTTGTTTTTAATTGATACTTATAATATCTCTCAAAAATTTGATGATCGGTATAACAACTAACGTTTAAATCGTTATCGATAAAGCCTTGTGATATACTTGTGTTTAAAGGTGTGAAGTCTACTCCTGAATCTTTATCATCAAAAATTGCTTTTAATCTTTCTATTTGATTTTCGTTATCTGATAGGATATAAGTTTTGTAACTGTCTTCTTGTAATTGCTTAATATTTTCTATTAACAACTCGAAGTTTTTATTAAACGCAGGTTGCGGCACAATATTAAACCTGAATATACTTTCTGTTTTAAAAAAGTTTTGATTGCTAAATTCTATCACTGGTGATTGATTTAGTGATGTAATAAAATCATCGGTTCTTATTAATAAATCACCATTTGTGAGTGTATTATCTTCGTCGTTGGAGAAGTCTATACCTAGATTTTGCTCTAGAAAGTTCTGTATTGTTTTTTTTGTAAAATCTACATTCTTTATATTATATATAGTTTCCTTTTTTATGTAATCGAATATGTTTATGAAACCTAAGTCTGGGTTTGAATCGGGAACTATTACTATACTATTTATTTTTTTGTTAGATAGTTGGGTTTCTACCTCGAAAATTCTAATACTTTCTACTGTGTCGCCAAAGAAATCTATTCGATAAGGCTTATCATTTGCATAAGAAAATACATCAACAATACTACCTCTAATGGAGAACTGACCTGGCTCATAAACAAAATCTACTTGTTTAAAATCGTTATCTACAAGATTTTCGTGTAAGAAATCTATTCCTATTTCGTGATTTACTTTAAATTTAATTGAGTTAAGATCTAGGTCTGCCTTTTTTTGTACTTTTTCGCAAATCGCCTCTGGGTAAGTAATAATAAAGAACTTTTTCTTTGTGTTAATTTTGGTAAGAACTTCTGTTCTTAGAATAATACTAGAAATATCTTTTTGGGTGTCTTTTACATTTCGTTTATACGAAGAAGGGAAAAACAAAACGCTTTCTTTTTTTAGAACTTTAACTACATCGTTATAAAAATATGCAGCTTCTTCTTTATCGTCTAATATACAGAAAACATTTCTGTTTATATTTTTAAAGATACTACTTAGAACTATGCTTGCTGAAGAGCCAGCAAGGCCTTTTAGTGTAATTTTAGCATCAGTAATTGTTTGCAAGTTTTCTAAAACTTGTTTAACAGTTGTGTTGTTAGTGTATAAATCTAGGAGGTTGTTTTCGTTCACTTTTTATATAAAAATTGGAAAATTTATTATTACTTCTGTACCAATTGGTTGGTTACTTTTATCGTGTAAATCTATATATTTGATACTTATATCTGAATTATTAAGGGCATTTATTAATTCTTTTCGTCTTGTAGTTATTTTAATTCCTAAAGAATTATTTTTTTGTTTTTCATTATTTAGAATGCCCGCTTTCTTACGGCCAACCCCATTGTCTATAACCTTACATATTATTCTTTTGTTTTCTAAACTAAAACTAACCTTTACTTTCCCATCAAAATATTTATCTTGATTCATTAAGCCATGCCATATTGCATTTTCGACAAATGGTTGAATTATTAATGGCGGAATCTTATACAAATATATATCTACTTCATCTTTTATATCAATATTAAAAACAAATCTATCTTTAAAACGGTTTGATTCTAATTCCATGTAAATTCCTATAGCTTCGGTTTCTTTTTTTATACTAACCAATTGGTGTTGAGAATTATCAAGCACCATTCTAATTAACATAGAAAATTTATTAAGATATTTGCTGGAGTTTTTCACATCATTTTGCAGAATATAATTATGTATTGAATTTAGCGAGTTAAAAATAAAATGCGGATTCATTTGTTTATTTAGAGCTTGATATTGAAGAGAATCTATTATTCTTTTTATTTTATTTTTTCTTAATTTTATCTTAGATCTAACCGAAAAAAAGGTATATGATATTATCAATATAGATAATATAACAATTAACCTAAACACCCAACTTAGCCAAAAAGGTTTATCTACCTCAATATAAATATTTATTGTATCGCTAAAAACTCCACTTGTACTTTCTGCTTCAATTCTTAATACATAGTTTCCGTGAGGTAATGATGGATAAGAAATTTTGGTATTATTTGTTTTCTGCCACCTATTATCTAAACCCTCTAGTTTATAAAAATATTTTACTCCCGACATACTCTTGAAGTTAATACCTATATAATCTACAACAAACGAGCTTCTATTATGCTTTAAGTGATAATTATTTTGACTAATCTTAGCTCCTTTAGCTGCAATTATATCTTTAATAATTAATATAGGTTTATTCTTATTTATGGTATTAGAAACAAAATTGAATGAGTTTATCCCTTTGTTAGAAATTACATAAACTATAGAATCTTTAATTATAGTTTTCTGAATTTTGTTACTTATTAATCCTGAGGTTTTCGTGTAATTCTCTATTTCATCTGAATTAAATGGCATATCTAAATATATTTTACTAACCCCACTATTAGAAGAAACCCAAAGTGTATTGTCTTTTAAATCAATAGAGTTAATAGAATTACTTAATAGTCCATTATTCATTTTAAGTTGATAAACTGTGTCTTTCATACTTACAATAATTCCACTATATAAAGTGCCAAATACTACAAATTGGTCGTTGTATTGAATACTTGTAATTTCTTCTTTATATAGGTTATTTTTTTCTCCCAAATAATAGAGGCTATCGTTAATATATTTCCACAAGCCTGTTTCTGTACCAAGTAATATATCTTTATCTCCTATGCAAAATGTATATATCTTAGATTTAAGTTCTAGCAAATCTATTTCTTTAATTTTCGAATTATTGTTAAAGCATACTAATTTAGTATGATCAGCAATCCAATAATTTCCATTTTCATCTATAGATATTTTTTTATCCCTAACATCGTATATGCTGTTGTATTTTTGTTCTAAACTAAATACTTTTTTAATTTTAAAATTTTTGTCAATACTAAAAATGCTTTCTCTTGTTAACGCTATTGTAGATTTGTTTGTCTCATTGTAATATAAGCCCTGAGTGGCACAAGAATCTGGTAATTTTATTAATCTTTCTTCAGTAGAATCACTATAATTAAATTTTATTACACCATTACAATACATAGTAATAATTTCATTATCGTTAATAATAGCTGTCTTTAATTTAAAATTTGAAGAACTTAAATTATTATAAGACTCAACATATAGCATTGGAAAATAAAATACGCCTGAAGAGTTTGTAGACACCCATGTACCATCTTCTTTATCTACTAAAATTGATGTAACCCTTTCTTTACTTAATAGAATTTGGGGTTCTGCATTTAAATTTCCTTTTTTGTATATTTTAAGCCCTCCGCTTTCTGAACCAATAATTATATCTCTATTTACATTTATTTCTAAAGCACTAATATTATAGTTTAAGGTGAAATTAGTTTTTGCTATCGAGTTAGTTTCTCTAATAATTTTGTTTTTATTCCAATAGTATATTGCATCTTTTGTTTTAATATTTTCCCAATGTTCTTCGTAAGAACACAGTTTTTTTTCAATTTTACCTGCACTATTTATTGTTATTGCTTTTTTATTATCAAAATAATAACAAACAGAATTCTTATCTAGAATTCTTACCTTATTTGGATACTTTTCAATAATCTTAGATTTTACTATTGCATTATATTTGTATTTGTAAAACCTATTATTCTTAAAATAACTTAAAGTTTTATCTTCACCTACAAACCAAAGAGTATTGGTTTTATCTTCGAAAATATCGATAATTATATTGCTAGATAGATTATCATATTTAGCGAAATTCTCAAACTTGTAACCGTCGTATCTGCTCACTCCTAGCCCCGTGGCAAACCAAACATATCCATTAGATGCCTGAAATACTTTAAAAATAGTTTGATGCGGTAGCCCATCGTCGGTAGTAAATTTGTACGAAGATGGGTTCTGACTAAATGTAATATTTAACATTAAAGCAATTACAAGAATGCTTAATGCTATTTGTTTAAACATTAAATAGCTTTAGTATTAATTGGTTCTGTTATTGGGGTTTTTGTATTTGCTAACTTTGTAATCTCTTTTACAATAGAATCTACGTCAAAGCCACATTCTTTATACAATTCTGTTTGTTTTCCGTGTGCTATATATTTATCTGGAATACCTAAACGTTTTACTTTTGTATTGTAATTATTATCATTAATAAATTCTAAAACAGCACTACCAAAACCTCCCATTATTGATCCATCTTCTACGGTTAAAATTGTATCAAATTTCTTACAAACATTGTGTAAGATATTTTCGTCTATTGGTTTTACAAAGCGCATATCGTAATGCTCTACCGAAATATCTTTAGAGATATTCTTCACAGCATCAACAACTGAGTTTCCCATATTACCTATGGTAAGAACTGCAACATCTCGGCCTTTGCTTATCTGTCGGCCTTTACCAATTTCTATCTCAGAAAATGGTTTCTGCCAATCTATAATTACGCCTTTGCCTCGTGGATAACGAATTACAAAAGGCCCCTGTTCTTTATCTTGTGCGGTAAACATTAAATTTCGAAGCTCTATTTCATCCATTGGTGCCGAAACAATAATGTTAGGAATAAGTCGCATAAATGCTAAATCGTATGCTCCGTGATGTGTTTCACCATCGTCGCCAACAAGACCGCCACGATCTAAACAGAATACTACATTTAATTTTTGTATTGCTACATCGTGTATTACTTGGTCGTATGCTCGCTGCATAAACGACGAATAAATATTACAAAATGGTGTTAACCCTTGAATTGCCAATCCTGCCGAAAAAGTTACGGCATGTTGCTCTGCTATTCCAACATCGAAAGCTCTTTTTGGCATTTCTTTCATCATTAAGTTTAACGACGAACCTGTTGGCATTGCTGGTGTAATACCATAAATTTTAGGATTCGTTTTTGCTAACTCTATTATGGTTTTACCAAAAACGTCTTGGAATTTTGGTGGAGAAGGTTGGCTGTTATCTTCCTTTATTAGCTCGCCTGTATCTTTATTAAACATTCCGGGAGCATGAAATGTTGTTTGGTTTATTTCTGCTTGCTTAAATCCTTTGCCTTTTTTTGTGATAACGTGCAAAAGCTTTGGCCCTTTAATTTTTTTAAGATCGTTAAGCACATCTACCAGTTGATTAATATTATGACCATCTACTGGGCCAAAATATCTTATATTTAAAGCCTCAAATAAATTACTGTGTCTGAGAATTAAAGATTTTATTGCATTGTCTATTCTTTGTGCTACACCTTGTGCATTTGGCCCAAATTTTCCAATTTTTCCTAGAATTTTCCAAACATCATTTTTAACTTTATTATATGTTCTAGATGTACTTACATCAATAAGATATTCTTTCATAGCACCCACATTAGGGTCTATTGCCATATTGTTATCGTTAAGGATGATAAGCACGTCAGAATCTAAAGAACCTGCATTATTTAGTCCTTCGAAAGCCAAACCTGCTGTCATAGAACCATCTCCAATAACGGCTATTGCTTTTCTATCTTCACCCTTTTCTTTGGCAGCTATTGCCATGCCTAATGCTGCAGAAATTGCTGTTGATGAATGTCCAACACCAAAAGCATCATATTCGCTCTCGCTTGGTTTTGGAAATCCACTTATGCCTTTGTATTTTCTATTTGTATGAAAATTATCTTTTCTTCCTGTAAGAATTTTATGTCCGTATGCTTGATGACCAACATCCCATACAATTTTATCGTAAGGGGTATTAAAAACGTAATGTAATGCAACTGTAAGCTCTACAACTCCAAGGCTTGCGCCAAAGTGGCCAGGATTTGTAGAAACAATATCAATAATAAATTGTCGCAATTCTTTACTTATTTGTATAAGTTCTGACTTATCAAGTTTTCGTAAATCATCGGGATAAATAATATTTTCTAATAAGTTATTTTCTGCCATTCAATTATAAAGTTAAACAAAAATACACAAAACTTTTATACTACTCACGGTATAACAAATAAAGCTAGATAATATTTTGTGTTTAATTATTAAAAAACTATAAATTTAAAAGTTCTTGCTTTTTCTTTTTGGTAAGTTTACTAACTATTAGGTTGTAAGAATCATCTATTAATTGCTCAATTATTTTATCGGATAGGGTTCCGTCTACAACAACTGTGTTCCAATGTGTTTTATTCATATGATAACCTGGCAATATTGCAGAATACGCTTCCCTAAGTTCTATTGCTTTTTCTGGATCGCATTTTAAGTTTACTCTTATTTCTTGGTTTAACCCTGTAAGTGCAAACATTTTGTCCATTACTTTAAAGACTAGGGTTACTTTATCAAACGGAAAACTTTCAGTAACGCCTTTTTTATTTATACAATATTCTCTTAGTTCTTCTACATTCATCTGTTTTTCTATTTATTTGTAAATAAAATATCGTGAATTGAATTATCTCATTTTAATATGTATGAATTATCGTTTGGTGTTGAATCTGGAATTTGATTATTTCCTAGTTTAAGGTTAGTAATTATTTCTGTTGAATTAAATGTGATTTTTATTTTTGTGTTATTATTTCTCCATACACTTGCTGGTTTAAAAATGGTATCTACAAGTTTTTTATTATTGTATAAATATAAAGCAACAGGAATTGGAAGGTTACCGTTATTAGAAATAGTAATCTCAATTTTATTATCGTTTTTATTAACGGAAGAAATAGCTAAATCAGGAACTCCCCCACTTTGGAAATACCAAGCCTGCCAAAACCAATTAAGGTTTTGTTTTGACACATCATTAAAGGTCTGAAAGAAATCTATAGGGGTAGGATGTTTATATTTCCAACGTTCCATAAATGTTTGTAAACAGTTCTTAAATAACTCTTCGCCAAGGTGTATTTCTAGCAATCTTAAAGCTTGATCTGTTTTTGCGTAATTCAGATAAAAATAGATATTAGCATCAAGATAATGAGTTGGGGTAATAACTGCGGGTTCGTCTTCTAACCCAGAATAGTAAGAGAATGCTCTTGTATTGTTATATGCAATGTCCATTTCAGGAACTAATTTTTTTTGTAATTTCTCAGGCATAAAAACAACAAGTCCCTCATCTAACCATCCATTTTTAGTTTCGTTAGTACCAACATAAAAAGGGAAATAAGCATGTGCTATTTCATGAGAATTTGCATAAACAGTCATTCCATAGTCTTTATCTGCACCAACATTCGTAATCATAGGATATTCCATTCCAAAATCTCCATTATAAACCGTAAGGTATTGAAAAGGGTATGGTATTCCAGGCATATCTTCGGACAAAGATTTAATAGTTTCTCTTGAAATTTCGGCTACTTTATCGAAATGTATAGAGTTTTTGTTATATGCTACGCCAACAATAGTCTTTTTATTGGTTTTTTTATCGACTACAACACTTGTTACATCCCAAAGATAATGG
The DNA here is from genome assembly GCA_030627705.1 of Bacteroidales bacterium. Lineage (GTDB taxonomy): Bacteria > Bacteroidota > Bacteroidia > Bacteroidales > JAFGXI01 > DAOVTE01. The sequence continues at coordinate 9,348 of DAOVTE010000015.1, read as the reverse complement.
TCGCTAATTCCAAATGCGAAATCAGAAACATTTGCAGCACTATATTTCCAAGTATTAACAGAAGTGGTGATATTACCTACTTTCAAATCATCTTCGGTAATTACATTAACAATTTCGTTTGATTCTGAGGCTTTTATATATTTATTATAGAATTGAGGCTGTAATACCTCAGCTAAATTCTTTGGTTCACCAGTTGCCCAAACCATAAAATTATCTGGTACGGTAATTTCTACTTCAAAATCTGCAAAATCATTATAGAATTCTGCTAATCCATTATAAGATCTAGTATCCCATCCATAAACATCATCGTATACGGCAATTTGAGGATACCACTGTCCAATAAAAAGGCTAGTGCTATCGATGGTTCCCATTCTTATTAATGTGTATTTTGGAATAATAAAATCCCAAGCTATCTGCAATTTAATATTCTTTTGCGGAGCAAGTTTTTCATTTAAACGAATAATTAAAAGCGTTCCTTTTCTTCTTACTTTAGAGTTAGTATCATCAATACTAAGACTAGTATTATTTATTTTAACACTACTAATATTTACACCATTATTTACATCTCTTGGGTCAACTGTTACAATAGAGTTACGATTTGCTCCTTTTTTAAAAATATCCTGATAAAGTCTAATTACAATTTTAGTTAACGAATCGGGACTATTATTATAATAGGTAATTTTTTCTTCGCCTTTTAATACTCCAGATTTTGCATCTACCGATACTTTAATAGAATAAGTTGATGTATTTTGCCAATAGTTTACACCTGGATTCCCATCTATTTGTCTAGTTTTATTTTCAAAAGCATTTTTATTTTCTTTAGGAACTATCAACGTTTCTTGTGCTTTACTATTTACATTAAATATTAAAATTGCACTAAATACTAATAATATATTTTTCATTAAAGACTACCATTTTAGATTAATAAAGTTATTGGTTTCAAAACTATTTATGTTGGTAATATTAGGTTTTCTAATATTAAAATATTCTTCTTTCATAACAATTTTCCCATCTATTTTAAAGACAACAGTTTGTTCAATCCACGATTTGTTGTATCTAATATAATTGTCAAATACAGTCTCTACATTTTGTGCATTTTTGTGAGAAATAGCACGTAAAAATATCAACCTTTCCTTTTCTATCCAAAACTGTTTACTTATAGTGTCTCCTTTTTCTGCTCCAACTACGTATGCTTCTTTACCATTCCAAATATCGATATAAAATTTAGACAAATCATAGCCAAGTTCATTCAATTGATTAATTGTTTTTAACGCATCTTGCGAATATATATCCATTGACAAAACAACCAAATCATGTATTTTTCGTTCCTGAGAAATAACTCTGCCTTCATTAATTATACTCATTGTATCGTTAGCAAACAGGTATCCATCTCTACTAGAAATACTATCGAACTTTATTGCTAATTTTCCCGGAAATTGATATACCTCGTACCAAATTTGTTTTTTATATATACTATCATATTTATAGAAAGAGGTATTTTGTTCAAAGGCAATATTCTTGAACCATTTTCCATGATATGTGTTGTGAATTTCTTTTATTAACTGTTCTCCATTGTTAATTTTGTTTTCACAACTAAAGAATGTTAATACTATAACAAACAAAATTAATAATTTAATTACCATAATAATTGGAATTCTTTTTTATTACTACAAAGCAGGTTTAAATTGCTTAAGAAACCTTAAATCGTTTTCGAAAAACAATCGTAAATCTTTAATGCCATATTTAAGCATTGATATTCTCTCTACTCCCATTCCAAAAGCAAAACCTGTATATTTTTCTGGATCTATATTATTCTGTTTAAGTACGTTTGGATCTACCATCCCGCAACCTAATATTTCTACCCAACCTGTATATTTACATACATTGCAACCTTTACCCCCACAAAGTTTACACGAGATATCCATTTCTGCCGAAGGTTCGGTAAATGGGAAGTAAGATGGTCTTAATCTTATTTCTGTTTCTTCGCCAAATAGTTCTTTTGCAAAATACATAAGCGTTTGCTTTAAATCTGCAAATGATACATTTTCGTCAATATATAAACCCTCAATTTGATGAAATATACAATGTGCTCTTGCCGATATTGCTTCGTTTCTAAAAACTCTACCAGGAGATATTGTGCGAATAGGTGGAGTTTGTTTTTCCATAGTTCTTACTTGCACAGATGAAGTATGAGTTCTAAGTAGAATATCGGGATTTTTCTCGATAAAAAATGTGTCTTGCATATCTCTTGCTGGATGTTCTTCAGGAAAATTTAATGCCGAAAAAACATGCCAATCGTCCTCAATTTCTGGTCCTTCAGAAATTGTAAAACCAAGTCTACTAAAAATATCAACAATATTATTATGAACTACAGACAAAGGATGCCTGCTACCAATTTCTATTGGTGATGATGGTAAAGTTAAATCCTCTGACTTAAGTTCTTGACTAACATTACCCAACGAATCTTTTAAAGAATTTACTTTTTCTAAGGCTTTATTCTTAAGCTCGTTTATTAGTAAACCAACCTCTTTTTTTTCTTCGTTTGGAACATTTCTAAAGTCAGAAAAGAATTGAGTTACCAATCCTTTTTTACCTAAAATCTTAATTCTAAATTCTTCTACTTTTGTAATATCTTCTGAAATGAAATTTTCAACTTCTAATATTATTTCTTTTATTTTAGACAACATAATTACGCAATTTTGTACAAAAATATATTTTTATTAATTACTTATATAATTTAATTACAAATAAATATTTACTTTGTGCTTATTAATTAATATAAAACGCTATTAACCAAAGTTGATATTAGACTTTATTTGATAAAATAGTTTTAATATTCCTTTTCGAGAATTAGCGAACAAAGATGTTCGCATTGCATTAATTAATAGTATAATTTAGATACAAGAAATTAATTGGGAGATTTAAAAGACATATTACCTATTAACAAATGGTTTGATGAATTAAGCAGCAAACCATTAATAATTGCTGGTCCTTGTAGTGCCGAAAGCGAGAAGCAAGTTATTGAAACCGCATTAGAAATAGCATCTAATAATTCTGCAAATATTTTTAGATCTGGTGTTTGGAAGCCAAGAACAAGGCCTGGGAATTTCGAAGGGGTTGGCCTAAAGGGTTTAAAATGGCTGCAGAAAGTAAAAGAAGAAACGGGGCTTTTAGTCACTACAGAAGTTGCTACTGTTGAACATATTAAAATGTGCTTAGATCATAATATTGATATTTTATGGGTAGGTGCAAGAACAACATCAAACCCTTTTTCTGTACAAGAGCTTGCCAATGCTTGCAAAGGGATAGATATCCCAATAATGATTAAAAATCCTATTAATCCTGATACCGAATTATGGATTGGTGCGATAGAAAGATTTCATTCGGCAGGAATAAAAAAACTAGCGGCAATACATAGGGGCTTTTACCCTTTTGAGCAAACAAAACTTAGAAATTTACCTAAATGGGAAATTCCTATAGAATTAAAAAGCAGATTTAATAATTTGCCTATTATTTGTGATCCTAGTCATATTTCGGGCTCTACCGAATTTATTAGTGAAATATCTCAAAAAGCTATTGATCTTAATTTTGATGGTTTAATGATTGAGACTCATAATAATCCAATGTTGGCACTTAGTGATGCGAAACAACAAATTACGCCAAAAGAGTTAGACAACCTATTGACAAATTTAGTTATTAGACATTATCTAGAAGAAAATGGCAAACTAGAAATGTACAGACATCAGATTGATAGTATTGATACGCAAATGCTAGAATTACTCTCGCAACGTATGGATATTATATCTGAGATTGGTAAATACAAAAAGAAAGAAAATATTACTATTTTTCAATTACGAAGATGGGAAAATATCATTAAAACAAGGACAAAGACTGGTCAATCTTTAAACCTTAACAAAGATTTTATTATTGAGCTTTTGCAGTTGGTTCATAAAGAATCTATTAGTAAACAAAATAAGATTCTGAATAAATAATAAGCAACTGATTAAAGGATAAATAAAGTTTGATTCAAAGTTTAGATAAACAATAATGCACGAAATATACTTCGCCCCATTGCAAGGATACACCGATTTTATTTATAGAAATCTACACCAAGAATATTTTGGGGGTGTAACAAAATATTTTACTCCATATTTAAGGTTCGAGCAAAACAAATTGTGTAAGAAATCTGTTATTAATGATATAAACCCCGAGAATAATTCTGTTAAAAATATTGTGCCAAAAATTTAAGGAACAGATATTACTAAATTTATTGATGTTTGTAAAAGGGTTGAAGATTGGGGATACAAAGAAATAAACTGGAATTTAGGTTGTCCGTATCCAATGGTTACAAAACGAGGTTTTGGCTCGGGAATATTAAATGAGCCAGATAAATTAGAAAGAATATTAGAGGGTGTAAGTACTAAAATTAATATTGAATTATCTATAAAATGCAGGTTAGGATTTGAGAATGAAAATGATATTTTTAGTTTAATAAAAGTATACAACAAATATCCACTAAAAGAAATAATAGTACATTCTCGTACGGCAAAACAAATGTATAAAGGCCTTGCTAAACCAGATGTTTTTTATGATCTAATTAAAGAATCTAAACACAAATTAGTTTATAATGGAGACATTATTTTAGTAGATGATTATTATAGCTTAAATACAAAATTTGAAAAAAAAATAAATACATGGATGATAGGAAGAGGATTACTTCAAAACCCTTTTCTTGCAAATGAAATTAATGGTAATTTTCTAAGTTCTGAATCAAAAAAGATATTATTCGAAAAGTTCTATAATGAGTTATTCGAAGGTTATAGAAACAAATTACAACCATCTCACATATTAATGCGAATGCAAATACATTGGGAATACTTTTCTTTTTTATTTATAAACCAACGTAAAATCTATAAATCTATAAAAAAAGCTAATAATATAAATGTGTACACAAAAAGAGTAGATAATATTTTTATCGCAGAGGAATTTGTTTAATAAAAAAATATAGTATTTTAGATGCCTAAATTTAAGTAATTGTTAAGTATAAGTAGAAAAATAATAATTGGTGTAATAGATTGGTTTTATAAACCATTCAAGCGGTTTATCCCACAAGAAACATTTAGGTATGCTGCAACAGGCGGAGGAAACTTATTTTTAGATATTTTTCTTTACTTTATTATTTATAATTTTGTTCTGCACAAACAAATAGTTGAATTACCTTTTGTTGCAATTTCTGCTCATATTGCGGCTTTTATTATTGTATTTCCAATTACTTTTACAACAGGTTTTGTTTTAGCAAAATATGTAACCTTTACAAGTTCACCGTTAAGTGGAAAGAAACAATTATTTAGATATGGTTTATCTGTAATAGGTGCTATATTAATGAATTACTTTTTACTAAAGTTATTTGTAGAAAGTTTCGAGATTTATCCAACTCCTTCTAAAATGATTACTGCTATTTTTGTTGTATCTTACAGTTATTTAAGTCAACGGTTTTTTACTTTTAAAACACATAAGAAAGGTTAATTTAGGTTTTACCTTAGTTCTTTGTTAGATGTTTTTATTTATATATTTAAATCCAATCCCGTCCTAAACGTTTGATAAAATAAAAAACTACAGTTAGAAAAGAGACTATTTTGCAAGAAGGTTTTAATCCAAAGTACTTTACAAATTATTGGAAAGGAAAGTCCAATAATTTGTATCTTTTTTTGTTACGAATATGGATTTATGGAGAAAAAAGAAAATAATACTCCCAAATATGTATTAGTTACTTGGCAAAAATATATGGATGAGTAGGCTCATCCACTTAAATGAAGCATAAATACACACTATTTTTGTTAACTAACTTTGTTGCTAACAAATAAAAAGGTAATTGTAAAAATATTCTGGCTTTCGACTAGTTTTTCTTTTGCCTAGCTAATCTCAAACCATTTGATATATTCGTCAGATTTTTTGTAATCAACAAAGCAAAATTCGTTTGTTTTTATATCGTGCTTATAATTATTAATGTACTTTTTATAATTAATTGATAAATATTCAATAGCATTCATAATAAATTCCATTTCGCTATTAGATGTTGTTGGGTGCAAAGATAATCTTACCCACCCTGGTTTTTCGGATAAATTACCAGAATTAATTTTGTTTGTAATTCTATCTGAATCTTCTTTTGTAACCTTAAGTAAGAAATGCCCATACGTTCCTGCACAAGCACAACCGCCACGCACTTGAATACCATAAACATCGCTTAAAAGTTTTACAAATAAATTATAATGTAAATCTGTATGGTAAAAAGAAAAAACGCTTAATCTATCTTTTATATTACTAGCCAAAACTGTAATATCGTTTATCTTATCGAATCTGTTAAAAATATAATTATTTATTTCTTCCTCTCTTTGAAGAATGTTCTTGCTTGTCATTTTTTCTTTTAATTTAATAGCAAGTGCAGTTCTAATAGCTTGTAAGAAGCCTGGCGTGCCCCCGTCTTCACGCGTTTCTATATCATCATAAAAACTATATTCGCCCCATGCATTGGTCCATTTTACGGTCCCTCCACCTGGGTGATCTGGGATTTCATTTTTATACAAAACTTTATCGAAAATTAATACTCCAGAAGCTCCTGGTCCACCCAAAAATTTATGCGGCGAAAAGAAAATTGCATCTATTTTTTCTTCTGCATTTTCTGGATGCATATTAATATTAACATAAGGTGCTGATGCTGCAAAATCTATAAAGCAATAGCCTAAATATTTGTGCATTAACGCAGCCATTTTATGATATGGAGTTTTAATTCCAGTAACGTTTGATGCTGCTGAGAATGACCCAATAATAAATTTTCTATTTTTATTTTTTTCTAGTTCTTTTTCTAGATTTTGCAAACTAAATGATAAATCGTCGGCTGCATCTACAACTATTACATCGGCAACTGTTGTAAGCCACAATGTATGATTAGAATGGTGCTCTATATGCGAAGTAATTACCAAAGGCACCAAATCTGTGTCTAGTTCTTTTTTGTTAAAATAACCACCATAATATTTTAAACCAAGTATTCTAATAAATTTATTAATTGCGCCTGTCATGCCATTGCCAGTGTTTATTAAAACATCGTTGTCGTTGGCATTTACGTGCGATTTAATAGTTTTTTTAGCGTAGCTATACGAATTAGTCATTAAAGTCCCCGTTTCGCTAGTCTCGGTATGAGTGTTTGCAACGTAAGGTCCAAAATCATTTTTTATTTTATCCTCAATTTCAGAGTACAATCTACCACTGGCAATCCAATCGGAATATATCATCTTTTTATTACCGTATGGTGATTTGTAAACTTTTTCGTCTCCTACTATTTTATGTTTAAACTGACTAAAATACTTTTCTAAATTCATAATACTAATTAAATTTACTTTGAACTATTTCGTCTTGTAACTCAAGAAAAACATCATTTGCAACCCATTCTGCTGATTCGCTTTTTAATAACGAAATTTCTCCTGCTAATTTTATCGATCTAAAATTAAGTTTTTTATTTCTTCTACCTATTTTACGTAAAGCTAAACTTACCGATTTTCTTAAAAAAACATTATCGGTATTGCTATATTCTTTTATTTTAGGAAAGAATTGTTCGAAAAATTCATCAAATAAATCTGCTTCTAATACCGCTAATCTTGATATTAACACAAAAGCTGCTTTTTTTGAATATATATTTTCGAAATCTATCCATTCGTTAATTTTTTCTTTTGCAAAGGGAATATTTACCAATAAATTTATGCTTATCTGCTCTGCAAGCTCTGTATTTTTTAGGTTCTTAACCCAATCGTTTATCTGTTCTTCGGTAACTGTATCTGGGTCTTCTATATGAGTTGCAATAATATTAAACTCTCTAAAATCTGGTTTCCAAAGCTCTACTGCAAGTTCGTGATTATACTTATATTCTGTAGATATTCGTTTTATTTCGTGCAATTGTAGTCCCCTATTTTTTTTGTATACAATGCCGTATTTGGCCATATTGTCTACTGCCGGACCACTTTCGCGTGTTTTAAGTTTTCTTTTTATCTCGATAGCTTTTTTACTAAGCATAATTTTACTTATTTAAAATTAATTAATCCAAAAAATATAATCAACTACATAATACAAAAATAGTGTAATAAAAGAATATAATATCAACGGGAGTACAGAAATATACTGTTTTGGTAGAATTTTTAATTTAAAATATACTAATGATGTAAGTATTAGTTTTTCTGATGCAAATGCTATTAACGTAGCAATTGCTACGCCTATAATCCCAAAATAATTTATAAATAACAAACTTAAGGATACGTTTATTATAAGCTCTGCCATTGATGTAAATAAAATAAGGTTTGTTCTCTTTAATCCAATTAATATTGTCTGCGGAAAAACTAGCCTTGCAAGTATTAACAAAAGATATACGTTGAAAACCTTTGCGCTTTCGGTAAAATCTTCGTTAAATACATAGGGATAAACAAAATTGCTTGATATTAATAATATAAAAGTTATTGGGAACAAAAAGTTCATTAATTTCCTAGATTTTGCTTTTATATCTGCTAAAATGGTATTTATATTAGCTTTATCGGCAAACATAGGCAGCATTCCGTTGCTAAATGCATTTGCTAATAAAACTACAATTGGTAATTCTCTGGCTCCGTATCTAAAAACTGCAAAGGTTGCAGAATCATATTTATTCGATATTATTATTCCATCAATATATTGTGCAGAGCCGCTTAATACCATACTAAACATTAGTGGCGAGGCTAAACTTAAATGCTCTTTTAAAAACTTGCTCGATAACGAAAATTCTGAATATTTTACTAATAAAATTGTCAATAACCCTAATCTTAATGCAGAAATTAGAATTAATCCGTAAACAACTTCTTGTATCCCAAAGCCTAGCAAAATTGGTAAAACCACAAATAAAAATTGTAATGTGTACGAAATTAAACCGTAAGATATTATTTGTTTAGGTTTGTTTTTTATTAGATAAATGTACTCGATAATAAAAGTGGGATTGTTTAATAGAATGTAAATTACGAATATCTCTATGTAATTTAATTGCTCGGGACTACTTACAAAACTTGAGAAACTTCCTCTTAGGATAAATACAAGAACTGCTGTTAGAACAGATAAAGTTGCAATTAAAAAGAATAAATTAAATATTGATTTTTCTTCGGATATTCCTGATTCGTTATTTTTATAAATTGGCAAAAATGATTGAATAATACCCGAAACCCAGAAAAAACTAACTGCTCCAGAAATAAACAAAAGTGTTTCGTAGTTTCCAATTTCGCTTGTGCTTAAATATGATTTTGCAAATACTATACTTATTAAGAATAGACTCACAAAACG